>NZ_JBFBIL010000027.1:0-9541 GCF_040685575.1 Kitasatospora sp. NPDC088351
GTGAGCAACGCCTCCTTCCAGGCCGCCTACGCCTCGCTGCGCCGGGGCGGCACACTGGTGCTGGTCGCCCTGCCCGCCGGAGGGAAGCTCGAACTCCCCGTCTTCGAGACCGTGCTGAACGGCACCAAGGTGACCGGCTCGATCGTCGGCACCCGCCAGGACCTCGCCGAGGTCTTCCGCCTGCACGCCCTCGGCCGCACCCGCGTCATCCGCGAAACCCGCAAACTCGACGACGTCAACACCTGCATCGACGACATCCTCGCGGGCAGGATCAGCGCCCGTCTGGTCTTCGACCTGCGCTGACCGCCCTCCGGCCCCCGCCGGCCTTCGTCCGGGGGCCCGGGGCCGGGGGCTGGGGGCCGGGGCCGAAAAGAAGGTGCCCGGGTCGGCGGGAGTCCGTCAGGATGCCACCGTGGATCACGTCCTGTACGGGCTCGCCGCCAACCCGGCTCTGCCGTCCGCCGTCGTCGACCGTCTCATCGCGGAGGCGGGCACAGCTGCGGACGTCCCGACGTTCGCTGAAGCCGACGGCACTGAGCTCGCCGAACATCTCGCCGCCCGGCCGGACCTCAGCCCTTCGCAGGCACGCGCCCTGGCCGCGCATTCGGAGGCCGTCGCCGTGCGACTCGCCTACGACGGCAGGATCGGAGCCGCCGACATCGACCCCGGCAGGCGGCCGGGCGCCGCACTCGCCCTGCTGGACGTGGGCCGCGGGCGGCCGGAGTGGGCGCGCCGGTTCGCAACGGACCCGGTCGTGGAGCGCCGGGTGAAGCTGGCCGGCTGCCCGGGCCTGCCGTCCGAGGTGGCCGAGGCACTGGCGGCCGACCGGGAGACGACCGTCGTCGAGGAGCTGGCGCTCTGGACCGAACGCGCGGACCTGGCCGCCCGGTTCGCCGCCCACGCCGATCCCGGCGTCCGCCGCGCGGCGGCGGCGAACGAGGCGACTCCGGCGGACGCGCTGGCCGTCCTGCTCACCGACTCCCCCGAGATCCAGCAGCCGGCGCTGCGCAACCCGAGCACGCCCGCGCAGGCCGCCGCCCGCTTCGCCGACCACCCCGCACTGCTGCTGCGCCAGGAACTCGCCGCCCGCCCCGATCTGCCCGCGGAGGCCGGCCGACGGCTCGCCGACGACCCCGTTCCCTGGGTGCGGGCGAACCTCGCCGAGAACCCCGCCATCGACGAGCCCCTGATCCGCCGGCTCGCCGCCGACCGCGGCCACGACGTCCAGCGCAGCCTCGCGCACAACCCGCACGTGCCCCTCGACGTCCTGGCCCTCCTCGCCGGCGCCACCCGGATCGGGCCGACGCTGCTCCCCCGGATCGCCGCAGCGTCCCCGGCCGAGGTCGAACAGCTGGCGGTCTCCACCGTCCCGGCGCTGCGGATGCTCCTGGCCCGCCGCCGTGACCTGCCCGCCGCGGTCCGCGACACGCTGGCCGCCGACCCGGACGCCAAGGTGGTGAAGTCCATCGCCTCGCACCCCGATCTCTCCGAAGCCCAACTGCGCTCCGCAGTCGACCGGTTCGGAGCACAGACCGCCGCAGCGGCCGCCGCCAGCCCCAACGCGTCGCCGGCCCTGCTGGAGTATCTGGCCACCGGCCGACTCGCCACCCACCGGGCCCTCCACGCGATCGCCCACCACCCCGACGCCACGCCCCTCGCCCTCCTCGCCTGTCTGGCCCACCCCAAGTCCCGCCGCCCGGCCGCCGCCCATCCGGCTCTGCCCCTGGACACCCTGATCACGCTCCTCGCCGCACCCGACCGGGAGACGGCGCAGGCGGCAGCGGCCAACCCCTCGCTCCCCCTCGGCACCCTGCTGGCCCTGCTCCCCTGACCGGCCCCCGCATCGGCCGCCCCGGCCGACCGAGCGCCGCCGGGACCGCCCCCGCACCCGGCAGGCCGTGATTGGGTCGGGGTGCGCACGGGGATCGTGCAGACAACTACTCATGCCACAGGGGGAGTTGTCATGGTAGACGGGCAGGATCTGGTCAGGGCCGTGGTCGGTGCTCTCGTTCGGACGGCCGCGAACAGCGCGACCTCGACGGGAGGCGCGGCAGTCGACGTCGTGCGGGCTCGGCTGCGCGGCACCCCGGACGGGGCTCAGGCGGTGGACGCGGTGGAGGCGGCCCCGTCGGACCGGCACGCACAGGCCCGGCTGGCCGCCGCCGTCGGCCAACTGCTGGCCACGGACCAGGCGTTCGCCCGCTACCTGGTCACCACCGAACTGGGTCACCCGGCGCACCAGCCCACCCCTCCGAAGCCCGGGGCAGCGACGACGCTGACGCTCCGGGCGGTCGGCGGCATCCCGGGCGGCGGCCTCGCCACGGCCGGCCGCCGCGCCGGCGGCAGTGTCCTGGTGGCGCTGGTGCTGATCGTCGTTGCCGCGCTGGTCGCCCTCGGGATCCACCTGGGGTCGCGCCCCGTCCTCCGGCCCGGTGTGCCCGGCCTCGCGCACGGCGCGGTCGCGCTGCGCGATCCCGGACAGATGCGGGGCGTCCTGCCAGACCTCCAGGCCATGCCCGCCGGGTGGACGCTGGAGAGCGGCCCGAGTGCGGGCACCGGGTCCGGCGGAGAAGTCCGCTGCCTGCTGCCGGACGCCTGCGACCAGCAACTGGGCTACGCGTCAGTGACCTTCCGCGGCGCCTCCCCGTACACCGTGAACTTCACCGTCGTGAGTTTCGCGTCCACCGAGACCGCGCGCCGGGCCTTCGACCTCACCTCCCAACGGGCCGACGGCGCCGCCACAGCCGTCCCCCTGCCCCGGATCGGCGACCAGAGCACGGCCCGGACGACCGGCGGCCACGAGGTGGAGGCCCTGGTCAGGGTCGGCACCACCCTGCTGTACACCCGCGCCACCGCCCCGGACGAGCCCACGTCCCACGACGCGACGGTCCTGACGGCGTTCGCCCACCTGCTGGCCGAGCGGGCCCAGCAGGCCCAGGACGGCCTCACCCCCGACGCCGTCGACCAGGGCTGACGGCGGGCCGTGCCCGGACGCTCATTCGATCACGACGCGCACCGGCTGCTCACAGGCGGGCTCGTCGGGACCGGCGTGGCGGCGGCCGAAGGCCCGTCCGAACCGGCGAGATGCTTGTCGCCCCGGTCGCCCGGGGCGACGCCCCCTTCACCGGTCAGCGGCGAAGGGCCGCGTCGAGCTGGTGGCGAAGCGCCTCCAGTCGACTGCGGCCGGGGCTGAAAACCGGCATCTGCCGCACAATCCCACGAACCGCCGACGGTGCGTGCTCGATCGCCCACCGGATCTCCTCGTCACCGGCGCCGACGTCGTCGCCCGCCGCGAGCTCACGAGCGCGCGCCACGTACATCGCCGGCCCAAGGGCGTGTTTCGCCTGGTGAGGGGTGGCCAATGGGTGGATGTAAGGGGTCGCCGCCGCGTAGCCCGCGGCACGAGCGGCGGCGGTGGCAGCCGGATCGCCGACCTCGCGTGCGGCCACGAGAGCCGCAAAGGCAAGGGAGCGCAGTCGTGCCGTCCGCTTCCCGTCGCGCGCGAAGAACCGGATGCCCTCGATCGCCTCACACGGGCGGATGTCGGACGGAGCCTTCGCCTCGAACAGTGGCAGCACCCGCTCGGCGCAATCGGCAGCCCAGAGCCCGAGAAGCCGACGGTCTTCGTCGCTTATGGTCACGCTGTTCACCCGGACATCCTGCCGGTTCCGGTGCCCCCTGTCGCCGCAATTACGTCCCGCTGCTACGTCCCGCTGCGCAAATGACGTTCCGCTGCGTCGCGCAGAGCCGACCAGTCCGCGCGGGCCCGCCCGGCCCGGTGTCGCCGGTCGCTCGACTAATCGCTCAGGTGTTCGAAATGAGCGTACGCTGGAACCATGCACAGCACCGTTCACCGCCAGCCCTCGTTGTTCGACGACGCCGACGGGGGCGGGGCCGGGCTGGGCCCGCTGGCAGGCGTACGGCGGGTGGTGCTCGGGGCGGGGGCCTGGCTGGACGTGCTGCCGGGATGGCTCGGCGGGGCGGACGAGGTGTTCGAACGGCTGGCGGTGGAGGTCCCGTGGCGGGCCGAGCGGCGGGAGATGTACGAACGGGTGGTGGACGTACCACGGCTGCTCGCGCACTACGGGGAAGCCGACGAGCCGCCGCACCCGGTGCTGGGCGAGGCCCGGGCGGCGCTGAGCGCGTACTACGCAACGGAACTGGGCGAGCCGTTCCGGACGCTGGGGCTCTGCTACTACCGGGACGGCCGGGACAGTGTCGCCTGGCACGGGGACCGGATCGGGCGTGGCAAGCGGGAGGACACCATGGTGGCGATCCTCTCGGTGGGCGAGCCGCGCGCACTGCTGCTGCGCCCCCGGCCGGGCGGTGCCCAGGGAGGCAACGAAGGCACGCACGTGGTGCGGCAGGTGGTCGGCCACGGGGACCTGGTGGTGATGGGCGGCTCGTGTCAGCGGACCTGGGAGCACGCGATCCCGAAGACGGCCCGGCCGGTGGGACCGCGGATCAGCGTCCAGTTCCGGCCGCGCGGGGTTTCCTGAGCCCCCCTTCCTGGCAGGCCCGAGCATCCGGAACAAGCTGACTGACCATCAATGATTCAGCACTGCACGTAACTTGGCCATCCCCCCGTGATCACTGGTGAGTTCACCGAGGAAGAAGTCCATCGCCCAGCCGCCGCGCAGCCAGACGCGGACGCCGAGACGGCGGGCGAGGCTCACCGTCTCGGCGATCTGGGCGAGTTGCCGGTCGGCACGCCCCTGGTCCGAAGACCCCACAGACCCCACATCCATGGCCGGGACGCTAGCAGGAACCGGCCGGGCGGCTCAGTCCTTCACCGCGCCCGCGAGCCCGGAGACCAGCTTGCGCTGCACCGCGATGAAGAAGATCAGCACCGGCACGGTCATCAGGGTGGAGGCCGCCATGATGCCGCCCCAGTCGTTCTCGTCCGGCTTGAAGAACACCAGCAGGGCCGAGGGGAGGGTCTGGTTGTCGGTGGCGCTGATGATGAAGGTCTTGGCGAAGACGAAGTCGTTCCAGGCCGCGATGAAGGAGAACACACTGGTCGCGGCGAGGCCCGGCGCGACCAGCGGCAGCAGGATCCGCCAGAGGATGCGGGACCGGCTGGCGCCGTCGATCTGGGCGGCCTCCTCGATGGAGACCGGTACGGCGGCGACGAAGCCGCGCATCATCCAGATGCCGAACGGCAGCGAGAACGCCAGCTGCACCAGGATCAGCGAGGCCAGGGTGTTGAGGCCGATCCCGGGGGCGAACCGGCCCGCGTCGCGGAACATGAAGAACAGCGGGATGGTCAGCGCCTCGACCGGGATCATCTGGGCGATCAGGAACATCACCATGATGGTGGTGCGGAACTTGAACCGGAAGCGGGTCACCGCCACCGCCGCCAGGAAGACGACCAGCGCCGACAGCACCACCACCGACAGGGCGATGACCAGGCTGTTGAGGAAGTACCGGCCGAACCCGTCGACGCTCAGCACCTGGCGGAAGCTGTCCAGCGTGGGGTGGGTGGTCCACGGCTTGGGGTCGAGGGACTGCACCTCGCCCTTGGGCTTGAAGGCCGAGAGCACCATCCAGAAGATCGGGAAGGCGGTGATGACGGCCACCACGATGGCGGTGGTGTTGGCGGCGAACCGCCAGCGGCTACGGGCGCTCACAGTTCATTTCCCGTCCGTCGCAGGGTGCGGATGTAGAAGACCGTCGGGATCACCAGGATCAGCAGCATGATCACACCGATGGCCGCGCCCAGTCCGTACTGGGAGGAGGCGAAGGCCTTCTGGTACGCGTACACGTTGAGGACGAGGTTCTGGCCGGCGATGCCGCCGCCCTCGGTCATCACGTAGATCTGGGTGAAGACCTTGAAGTCCCAGATGACCGACTGGATCACCACGATGGTGAGGATCGGCCGCAGCATCGGGGCGGTGATCCGGCGGAAGGTGTTCCAGGTGTTGGCGCCGTCCAGGGCGGCGGCCTCCAGGATCTCCTCGGGGATCGCCCTGATGCCCGCGTAGAGCGTCACCATCACGAAGGGGAAGGAGTGCCAGACCACCACGGCCCCGACGATCAGGAACGCCGTCCACTTGTCGTAGAACCAGTTGAACTCGTGGAAGCCGCTGAGCCCGAGGTTGACCAGGGTCTTGTTGACCAGGCCGAGGTTGGTGTCGAAGAGGAAGCTCCACACCGTCGACCCGGTCATCGCCGGCGCCGCCCACGCCGCCATCGCGGCGGTGGTCAGGACCAGCCGGGCCACCCGGCCGACCTTGGTCAGCAGCACCGCCAGGGTGGCGCCGACGGCCAGGGTGGCGACCACGCAGAAGGCGGCGAAGCCGATCGTCTGCAACAGCACCGACCAGAACTGGCCGTCGTTCAGGATCTTCTGGTAGTTGCCGAAGCCGACGAAGCTGGTCGGCGCTCCCCCGGACGCCTGGGCCTGCCCGAAGTCCAGCACGGACAGCAGACCGAGCTGGTAGATCGGGTACGCCACCAGCGGGATCATGATGATCGCGGCCGGCAGGAGCAGCAGCAGCGGGGTGCGGCGCCTGCCGCGCGGGGGCGCGGCCGGGCCGGTGCCCCGGCGACGCCCGCTCGGGGAAGTCGGCGCCGCCGGGACGGTCGTGGTGGATGCGGACACGTACGGGACCTGCTCTCTACGGGGCCGGCCTCGGGGACCGGCCGCCAGGGAACCTGCTCTCAGTGAGTGCCGAGTCGGCGCCCGGTCGGGCGCCGGGTGGGCGGCCGAGTCGCCCGGCGGCGGCTGAGTGGCCCGGCCGTCGGGCCACTCAGCGGGGTGTTCTGCGGGGTTCGGCGGGTGCTCGGCCGTTGGCCGGGTCGCTGAACGAGCAGCTCGGCGACCCGTGCGGTGAGCCACTCGGTGAGTCGCCCGGTGAGCTACTCGGTGAGTCGCTCACCGAGTAGCTCAGTGGCCCGCGAAGGCCGAGGTGATCTGGGTTGCCGCGTCGCCCGAGGCCTTCGCCACATCCGCCTTGCCGGTGACGATCTGCTGGAGCATGGTCGGGATGACGGCCTGCGCGTCGATCTGCGCCCACGCCTGGTCCATCGGAACGAACCTGGTCCCGGCCGCGATGGTGTCGGTGAACGGCTTGAGGAAGGCGTCCTTGGCGGCGACCTTGTCGTTGACCGACTTGAGGGTCGGCAGGTTGCCCATCGCGTCGTACATCTGCTCCTGGTAACCGGGGCTCGCCAGCAGCTCGGCGAACTCGACGGCGAGGGTGCGGTGCTTGGCCGCCTTCATCACGCCGAGGTTGTTGCCGCCGCCGAACGCCGGGGCGATCGAACCGGCCTTCTCGCCGGGCAGCGGGACGACACCGTACTTGCCCTTGACCGCGCCCGCGTCGACCTTGCTACGGCTGGAGTTGGGCAGGATCGCCATGGCGGACTTGCCGGCCGCGAACAGGTCGACCGTCTTACCGCCGGTGAGGTCCGCGCACTGCTGGGCGGGGCAGCCGTCGGCGCCGAACAGGTCGGTGTAGCGCTTGATACCGGCCTGTGAGGCGGCCGAGTTGATGTCGGCCTTGTACTTGTCGCCGTCCTTGGCCGCGATGTCGCCGCCCGCGTCCCAGACGAAGGGCAGCGCACCGAAGGTGTACTTGCCGCCGACCGCGATGCCGAAGGTGTCCGGGTGCGCGGCGTGGATCTTCTGGTTGGCGGCGACCAGTTCGTCGTACGACTTCGGCGGGGTCAGCCCGGCCTCGGTGAAGAGGTCGGTGCGGAAGTAGAGGGCGCGCACGCCGACCCACCAGGGCAGGCCGTAGGTCTTGCCGTCCAGCACCGCGGTCTTGGCGATCGCCG
Source organism: Kitasatospora sp. NPDC088351 (assembly GCF_040685575.1). Classification (NCBI taxonomy): domain Bacteria; kingdom Bacillati; phylum Actinomycetota; class Actinomycetes; order Kitasatosporales; family Streptomycetaceae; genus Kitasatospora; species Kitasatospora sp. NPDC088351. The sequence goes on from NZ_JBFBIL010000027.1 coordinate 7,783, forward strand.
GGTCGAGGTCGCCCTTGTCCTTCCACTTGTCGAGGTCGGCGCCGATCTCGGCGAGGCCGCCGGCCGCGACGTAGCCCGGGAGATCGGTGTTGCCGAACTCGACCAGGTCCGGGGCACTGTTCGGGTCGTTGAACGCGCCCTTCATCTTGGCGGCGCGGGCCGAGGCGTCGGTGTCGATGTAGCTGACGTTGACGGTGACGCCCTGGTGGGAGGACTGGAACTCGGCGACCGCCTTGCTGATCACCGCTTCCTTCGCCGCGTTGCCGGCCTCGTTGTACAGCCAGACCTGCAGCGTGCCGGTCTTGTCGTCGCCGGCCTTGTCGCCGGCCGGCAGCGCGGTGCCCGGCGAACAGGCGGCCGCCGCGATACAGGTGGCGGTGAGAACGGCGGCCGCAGCGGTCCGTCTGATGAGTCGCATGGGTGGAGACCTCCCCTCCCGACAGTTGCCGCCGAGACGTGCGCCGCTGGGGACGGGCGCGTCGAAGCAGGCCCTGACCGGGGCCGATGGTGGGTGCGTGAACGCGTTGATGTGGGGGTACGGCAGAGCGACCGCTCGGGTGGGCTGCGTCGCCTGCTCGATGCCAGGGACGTTAGGCGGGGGCCCTCGCGGGCAACAAGAGGCACTTCGGGAAGTTTTGCACTGCACAACGCTGTGTCGAAGAATCGGCGAACGCGATGCGAACGGGTACGGTCTGACAACCGCCGCAGTCCAGCGGTGATACGAGAGGGGATCGGGCCGATGACGGAGACGGGGACCGGGGCGGAGGCCGGCGCCGAGGAGCCGCCGGCCGCCGGTACGGCCGACGCTGCAGCCGGTGGTTCGGCTGGTGGTTCGGCTGAGGCTTCGGCCGGTACGAAGCCGAAGAAGGCCACGACCGGCGACCGCAACCAGTCGTCCTCACTGCGCCGCGCGCTGGCCGTCCTCGGCTACGTCCGCGACCACGGCGATGGCCGCGGCGTGCCGCTCGGCCAGCTCGCCGACGCGCTCGCCCTCAACAAGAGCACCGTGCTGCGGCTGACCGGCCCTCTGCTCGACGAGCACCTGCTCGACCGCGACCGGGAGACCGGCTGGTTCCGGCTCGGCCACGGCTCGCTCCGCCTCGGCCAGGCCTACCTCTCCACCCTCGACCTGCGCGCCGTCGCCGCCGAGCACCTGCGCCGGCTCCAGCGCGAGGCCGGCGAGACCGTCCACCTCACCGTCTGGCAGGCCCCGGGGATCGTCTACCTGGACAAGGTCGAGGACGAGACCAACGTCCGGATGGCCTCCCGGGTCGGCAGCCGGGCACCGGCCTACTGCACCGCCACCGGAAAGGCGATCCTGGCCTGGCTGCCCGAGGAGGCCGTCACCGAGGTGGTCGCCGCCGGACTGCGCCCGGTCACCGCCTGGACCATCGCCGACGAGACCCATCTACGCGCCGACCTGGCCAGGATCCGGGCCCGCGGCTACTCGATCGACGACCGGGAGAACGAACCGGAGGTCCGCTGCGTCGCCGCCCCGATCTTCGACCACACCGGCGAGGTGACCGCCGCCCTCTCCGTCTCCGGCCTCACCTCCCGGATGACCGCCGCCCGCGTCCGCACCCTCGGCCCCGTGGTCGCCCAGGTCGGCCTGCGGATCTCCCGCGAACTCGGCTCCGACCGCCAGCCCGGCTGACACCCGCCGGCAGGCCCGCCGAGACAGCCGGAAAACGGAAGAGGCCCGGTGCCTGAAACGGCACCGGACCTCACCCGAATGTAGAGCGCCAGGCCCGGGTTGAAC
>NZ_JBFBIL010000027.1:9639-98823 GCF_040685575.1 Kitasatospora sp. NPDC088351
ACGGACTCTCCCTACTGAAAGTAGGACGTGCTCCTGTAGCACCACTGACGCCTGACGAGGAATCATCTCCCTCGCGACAAGAAGAACACTACCAGCCCAGAACACCCACCCGAACCCGCCCGCGACCCGCACGGAAACCCCCGCGGAAACGAACAAGGCCCGGCACCAGAAACGGCACCGGACCCCATCCGAAAGTGGAGCGCCAGGCCCGGGTCGAACGGACTCTCCCTACTGAAAGTAGGACGTGCTCCTGTAGCACCACTGACGCCTGACGAGGAATCATCTCCCTCGCGACAAGAAGAACACTACCAGCTCGGAACACCCACCCGAACCGGGGGAGAAACCCCCATGACGGCCACTCACTCCACCCCGCCGAAGCCGCCCGGCCGCGGCGAGCGGCACGTACACAACAGCCGGCGGTCGAGCGCTGCTCTTGCAAAGCAGCTGTCGGCGGTTCGAAGCCGCGCCCGCATCTGATGGCCGCGCACACCCTCGCAGCGACGGGTGCCGGGACAGTGGTCGGTCAACTGCCGTACGGAGGTGGCAGGATCGGCGTATGAGTGAGGATGCGCTGGTGGAGCGGGTGCGGGTGCGGGCGGCGGAGGACGGGGAGGAGTTGGGCGCGGGGGTCAGGTCGGCGGAGGTGGCCGGGGTGGAGGCGGTGGTCGGGTTCACGCTGCCGCCGTTGCTGCTGCGGTTGTACCGGGAGGTGGGGAACGGCGGGTTCGGGCCGGACGGCGCGATGCTGCCGCTGAGCGGGGAGGAGCCGTCGGTGGTCTCCGTCTACCGGGGCGAGCGGGCCCGGTCGGACGAGGCGGCCGGGGTGGAGGAGGACGGGCCGCACTGGCCGGCCGGGGTGCTCCCGGTACTGGACTGGGGCTGCGGGATGTACGCGGCCGTGGACTGTCTGCGGCCGGGCGCGCCGGTGCTGCTGTTCGAGCCCAACGCCGTCGGGGACGACTGGGCCGACGCGTGGTTCGAGGACGCGCCGTCGCTGGCGCAGTGGCTGGACGGCTGGCTCGACGGGGCCGGCTGGTGGGAGGAGGAGGCGATGGCGGACGAGTCCCGGGTGATGGAGCCGTGGCCGGACGCGGCCGCGCGGATCGCGGGCTGACGGCGGTCAGGCCGCCGGGTGCCAGTCGCCGTCGTGGTGGCGCAGCACGGGGCGGGCAGGCGGACGGGGTGCGCCCGACGGCGTGGAAGGGCGGCGAGGAGCCGGGTAAGAAGTGCGGCGAGCAGGGCGGCGGCCGTGAAGAGGAGCAGGTGCCCGGTCTCGGCGGCCGGGCCGGACCAGCCGAGGGCGCCGTGGCGGTGCTCGACGAAGCCGTTGTGGAAGAGCCAGGTGGCCAGGCCGATCAGCGGGGCGGCGGCCGGACGGGAGTGCCGGCCGAGTGCGGCGCAGAGGGCGGCGTACGCGGCCAGGGCGACCCAGGTGGGGCGCAGTTCGCCGAGGACGGCGAGGACGGGCAGCAGCGCGGCGGCGGCGACCAGGGCCACCGCCCCGGACACGGCAACCGGCAGGCGGTAGGGGCGGGACTGCATCGCGGCGTCGCCTCCTCAGCGCCCGGCGGAGAGCAGGCCGGTCTCGCCGCCGGTGCCGAGAAGCGGGCGCAGGCGGGTGTGGTGGCGGCGTTCGAGGGCTTCGAGTTCGCGTTGCAGGGGCGGCTTCGGGACGGCCAGGACCGGGCAGACCGCGTGCCGGACGCAGTAGGCGGTGACGGACGGGCGCAGGGCGCGGGCGATCGCGCCACGGCTGCCCGCGCCGAGGACGAGGAGGTCGCCGGGCCGGTCGGCGGAGCGGACCAGTGCCTGGCCGGTCTCGCCGCGTACGGCCTGGCTGGACAGGCGCACCCCGGTGAAGGCACCACCGAAGGCGTCGTCCAGGGCCTGGCGCAGCCGGGCCGAGGCCGCGTCGCGGCAGGCGGTGAGCAGGGGCGGGCACGGTGAGCGGCGGTATCCGAACTCGCCGCCGGCCGGGGTCCAGCAGTGCACGGCGAGCACGTCGGCGTCGATGCGGCGGGCCTCGGCGACGGCGTGGTGCAGAGCGGCGATGCTGCCGAGCGAGCCGCTGACCCCGACCACGATCCGGCGGCGCCCGTCCGGCCCGCCGCCGTCCTCACCGTCCTCGTCGGCCGACCGGTCGGCCGGCGTCCAGCCACCCGCCGTCCAGTCGTCCACCGGCCGTTCGTCGGCCGGTTCGTCCGCGTTGCTGCCGGCGCCGTTGTCCGCCATGCCCTGCCTGCCCCTCTGGCTTGCGCTGATGTGTGCGGGTTCCAGCAAAGCCGGGTGGCCGGGGCGGGGGCCGTTCGTTGACGGAGCCCTGACGTGGACGGCACCGATCCGTACGCGGTCCTGACACCGGGGGCGGCGCGTCCGGCCGAGGGCGTGCCCGGCAGCACGCGCCGGGCGTTCGCCGTCGGGCATCAGGCGTCAGGCGTCACGCATCAGGGCTCTCGGCCTCCCAGAGGTCGGCGAACATCTTGTCCAGGTGCTCCTCGCCGATCGGCGGTACCGGCAGCGGGTGGGTGGCCTGCGCACGGAAGCCGTCCAGCAGCAGGGCGAGGTAGCGGCGCCAGAGGTCCGGGCGCAGTTCGGCGGTGGCGGGCAGCGCGCGGCAGAGCGGGCCGAGCATGAAGAGCAGGTCCATGGTGACGACGTCGGCGCGCATGCTGCCCTGCTGCTGCGCGCGGGCGACGAGCGCGCCCACCGTGGCGGCGTTCTGCCGGCTGATCTCGATCATCCCTGGGATGGTGGGGATGGCCTGGGTGACCAGGTCGTTGATCCCCCGGTCGGCGGCGACCAGTTCGAAGATCCGGCCGAAGTACCGCTCGATGGCGCCCCAGGCGTCCGCCGCCGCCAGGGCCTCCTCCCCCGCGCCGGCCAGCACCGCGGCGGCGTCCGCGAACACCTCTCCGATCAGCGCCTCCCGGGTCGGGAAGTGCCGGTACAGCGTGGCGTTGCCGACCCCGGCCTCCTTGGCGATCTGGTCCAGCGGCACGTCCAGTCCGCGCCGGGAGAACAGGTCGCGGGCGGTGGCGAGCAGCAGGTCGCGGTTGCGCTGCGCGTCGCGGCGCAGCCGTCCGGGGGGGTTCGCGCTGCTGGCTGCCATGGGTCCGACCCTAGCAACCGGCGGTACGGCCGCGGCCTGCCCGACGGCCCGGGCGGGGCCTGGTCCAGCGTCATCGTGGGCGGTGGAACCCCCTCACCGCTTCTGCTCCGATCGCGCCGACGGGCGACGAACGCTTCCGCCGGATCGCGGTCCTGCTCTTTCCCGGGGGCGAGGAGTTGGATGCGATCGGGCCCTGGGAGGTCCTGGCGTACTGGACGCGCACTTTCCCTGAGGACGGGCCGCCGAACCTGTCGGGCCGCTCACACGCGCACGTCGCTCCGGGACGGGCGGGGGCGGTGCTGCGTAGGGTGGATCTTGTCGGTGCGCGGAGGCCGACGACTCGTGAGGGCGGGGGCAGGGCGATGGGTACGGGAACGTCACTGACGGCGCATCAGCTCATCGGGGCGCTGGTCGACCCGGGCGGCTTCCGGAGCTGGGACGAGCCGCTGGACGGGGAGCCGGCGGACCCGGGCTACCGGGCCGCGCTGGCGAGGGCGCGGGAGCGGACCGGGGTGGACGAGGCGGTGCTCACCGGAGCCGGGCTGATCGCCGGGCGGGCGGTGGCACTCGTGGTGTCCGAGTTCGGCTTCCTCGGCGGGTCGATCGGGGTGGCCACGGCCGAGCGGATCACCAGGGCCGTGGAGCGGGCGACGGCCGAGCGGCTTCCGCTGGTCGCGCTGCCGGTGTCGGGCGGAACGCGGATGCAGGAGGGGACGGCGGCCTTCCTCTGTATGGTGCGGATCACCGCCGCCGTGCAGGCGCACCGGGCCGCCGGGCTGCCGTACCTCACCTATCTGCGCAACCCGACCATGGGCGGGGTCTTCGCCTCCTGGGGCACGCTGGGGCAGCTGGTGTTCGCCGAGCCGGGGGCCCGGCTCGGCTTCCTCGGGCCTCGGGTGTACGAGGAACTGCGCGGGATGGAGCTGCCCCCGGACGTGCAGCGGGCCGAGACGCTGGCCGGGCGTGGCCTGGTGGACGCCGTGGTGGCGCCGGAGGAGCTGCGGGAGGTGCTGCGGCGGTCGCTGTCCGTCCTGACGGCACACCCGGCGGCGCCCGGTGAAGCGAGCGGTGAAGCCCGGCAGGCCGACGAGGCCCGCGGTTCCGGGACCGCCCACGCACTCGGCCGGCCCGGGCCGGAGCCCGCCACGCGCCCGGACGCCTGGGAGTCCGTCCGGCGCACCCGGCGGGCCGACCGGCCGGGCACCCGCGAGCTGCTGCGCCGCACCGCCGGCGAGCTGGTCCTGCTGGACGCGCCCGGCGGCCGGGACGGGGCACTGGTACGGGCGCTCGCCGTGCTGCACGGGCGGCCGGCCCTGGTGGTCGGACAGCAGCGGCCGGGCCCGACCGGGGAACGCCCCTTCACCGCCGCCGACCTGCGCGCCGTACGGCGGACCGCCCGGCTGGCCGAGGAGCTGGGGCTGCCGCTGGTCACGGTGGTGGACACGGCCGGCGCCGAACTGTCCGCGCAGGCCGAGCTGGACGGCGTCGCGATCGAGATCGCGCACTCCCTGACCACCCTGCTCGCCCTGCGGACGCCGGTGCTTGCGGTGCTGCTCGGCCAGGGGTCGGGCGGGGGCGCGCTCGCTCTGCTGCCCGCCGACCGTGTGCTCGCCGCCGAGCACGCCTGGCTCGCGCCGCTGCCGCCGGAGGGCGCCTCCGCGATCGTCCACCGGGACGGCGGGCATGCCGCCGAGCTGGCCCGGGCGCAGGGCATCGGCGCGTACGACCTGGCCGGTGCCGGTCTGGTCGATCTGGTCGTCCCGGAGCTGCCGGACGCCGCCGAGGAACCGGCCGCGTTCTGCGCACGGCTGGGGCGCGCGGTCGGATCGGCGCTCGGCGAGCTGGCCGGAGCCCCGGAGTCCGAGCGACTCGCCGCACGGGCCCGGCGCCATCGTCGGCTGGGGGACGTGCTCGCGCGCTGAGGCGGGTGTGGCGCCGGTCTCAACCGGCCGTAGATCACCGGCACACACCGTGACGATGACGGGCCGGCCGGTGACGGCCGCGGTGGGGTGCCCGGTGAGTGCGCTCACACGGAATTGACGTCCACGACGACCGGTAGTGGTGCCCGGGCGCAGCCACTAGCACGTGTACGGACTAAACCGTCTGCCCAGGTCAGCGGCCACAAGCGACAGCACCTAGCCGCTCCTTCGAATCCACGGCACCAGCCCCTGATACGACGGTGGATCGTAACCAGGGGGTCTTGGCGACTGCCGATCCGGCATGCCAACAATGGCTCAGTCAGCCGCTCCGGCCCCTGTCCCGCCGGATCCGGCTTCCCGCCAAGTCACGCCCCGCGACCTTACGGCCCCTGTCCGGCCATGGTCGAGACGGGGTATGACACGGCCCAACCCGATTGAGGTCTTGTTCCTTATGCCCGCTTTCAAGCTCCGTATGCGTACCTCCGCCGCTGTTCTCGCCGGCACCGCCGGTCTGACCGCCCTGGGCGCCGGCCTGATGCCCGCCACCGCCTCGGCCGCCACCCCGCAGTCCATCGCCGCCCAGATCGTGCCGGCCAACCAGCTCGCCTCGTTCAGCCAGATCATCGCCCACGAGTCCAGCTGGAACGTGACCGCGACCAACGCGAGCTCGGGTGCGTACGGCCTGGCCCAGGCGCTGCCGGGCTCCAAGATGGCCTCGCACGGCGCGGACTGGAAGACCAACGCCACCACCCAGATCAAGTGGGCCCTGGACTACATGAACTCCCGCTACGGCAGCCCGAACGCCGCCTGGTCCTTCTGGCAGAACAACCACTGGTACTAAGCCGCCTGGCGACTTACACCCGACTTCAGACCACTGTCCCCCCTCACCCCGGGGTCGGACAGGGATCACCGGGGTGACCGAGAGGGCCTGTGCACGCGCGATCCGCGTGCACAGGCCCTCTCGCCGTGTGCGGATGCTCCCGCCCGGTCCGGTTCCGGCGGCAGCCCCGCGGCAGTCCGACGGCGGTCCGGCCGGTAGCGGGTCGGATATATTCGGGCCGAGACAAAGTCCCGACCGCTCGGGCCCCACCCGACCAGGCCCGAGGAGCACCCGGTGCCCCAGTCCCCGCGCACTCCGGCGACCGCCACCACCCAGACCGTGGCCCAGGTCAACCAGACCGTGCTGCTGGAGGTGCTGCGGCGGCACGGGTCGCTCTCGCGGCAGCAGCTGGCGGCCGAGAGCGGGCTGAGCACCGCCACCGTGCACCGCCTGGTGGAGGTGCTGCGGGCCGAGGGCGCCGTGCTCGTGGAGGCCGAGCGGGCGCCGTCCAGCGGCGGGCGCCCGCCCCAGCTGATCCGCTACAACGCGGGCGCGCAGACCGTCCTCGCGGTCGCGATGCGCCCGCGCCGGATCATCGGCGTGGTCACCGACCTGCACGGCACGGTGCTGCACGAGGCCGAGCACCACTGGGCGGACCTCGGACCGGAGCGGGGCCGCGAACCCGCCGCCGAGGACCTCACCGGCCCGCTGCTGGCGCTGGTGGACGGCCTGCGGGAGTGGGCCGGGCGGCACGCCGGCGCGCCGCGCGCGCTGGTGGTCGGGGTGCCCGGGGTGGTGCGGGACCGGACCGGGCTGGTGGAGTTCGCGCCCGCGCTGGACTGGCCGGGCATGCGGCTTCGCGCGCTGCTCCAGCAGCGACTGGGCATCCCGGTGGCGGTGGAGAGCAATGTGAACCTGGTCGCACTCGCAGTCCAGCACGGCGAGGCGGGCACCGGGGTGAGCGACCTGGCGGCCGTGGTGGTGGGCATCGAGGTCGGCGCCGGGATCGTCCTCGGCGGCCGGCTGCACCGGGGGCGGCTGGGCTCGGCCGGGGCGCTCGGCCATCTGATGACCGACCGCCGGGCGCTGGACCGGCCGCTCGGGCGCACCGGCGACACCCAGTCCCGGGTCGGCGACCACGCCGTGGACCGGCGGATCACCGAGGCCGGGCTCACCGTCTCCGGCACCTCGGCCGAGCGGGTCGCCGAGCTGTTCCGGCTCGGCCGGGCCGGGGAGCCGGCCGCGGTCCGGCTGGTCGACGAGTTCACCGACGACCTGGCCCTGCTGGTGGCCAACCTCAGCACCGTGCTCGGGCCCGAGCTGATCGCGCTCGGCGGGCGGCTGTTCTGGGAGAGCGGGGGCGAGATGCTGCCCGCCATCGAGTCCCGGCTGCAGGGCCGGGTGCCGGTGCTGCCCCGGCTGATGGTGGTGCACTCGACCACCACCGAGCTGGTCGGCGCGGCCGCGGCCGCCGTCCGGCTCGCCGACGGGGCCACCTTCATCACCCGGTAGCGCTCGCTCCTCCACCCCCTCCCCTTGCCACGCCTCTCCCGGCTCCACTATTTCTCAATGTGATAGAAACTCATCCGTGGGCACTCGACCAAAGGAGACCCGGATGTTCGCGGCCGCCTTCGCGATGGACCCTGAGCGCTTCTCCGACGTCTACGGGCCCGAGGCCCGCGCCCGGGTCGCCGCACAGGCCGAACTGATCGCGGACCCGGCCGCCCCCGGCGGGGTCTGGAGCGCCGACCGGCTGGCCGCCGAACCGGCCGCGCTGCGCGGGACCGAGGTCCTGCTCACCGGCTGGGGCGGCCCCGTCCTGGACGCCCCGGCACTCGCCCGCCTGCCCCGGCTGCGTCTGGTGCTGTACGCCGCCGGCTCGGTGCGCCGGATCGCCGGCGAGGCCTTCTGGGCGGCCGGCATCCCGCTCGTCACGGCCGCCCACGCCAACGCCCTGCCCGTCGCCGAGTTCACCGTCGCCCAGATCGTCTACGCCCTCAAGGACGGCTGGCGGCACGTCCTGGCCGCCCGCGCCGCGCGCACGGCCGTCCGGGTCGGCCGGGCGCCGGGCGCGTACGGCTCCACGGTCGGCGTGCTCTCGCTCGGCGCCACCGGCCGGCTGGTCTGCGAACGGCTGCGCGCGTACGACGTGCGGGTGATCGCCCACGACCCGTACACCGAGGCACCGCCGGGCGTCCGGAGCGTCGGGATCGAGGAACTGTTCGCCACCGCCGACGTGGTGACCGTCCACACCCCGCTGGTCCCCGAGACCAGAGGGCTGGTCGGACGGCGGCTGCTGGCCTCGATGAAGCCGGGCGCCACCCTGGTCAACACCGCGCGCGGCGCCGTCCTCGACGAACCCGCCCTGCTCGACGTCCTGACCCGACGGCCCGACCTGTTCGCGGTGCTGGACGTCACCGATCCGGAACCGCCGCTGCCCGGCTCGCCGCTGTTCACACTGCCCAACGTGGTCGTCACCCCGCACCTCGCCGGCAGCCAGGCGCTGGAGCGCCGACGCCTCGGGGACCTGGTGGTCGGGGAGTTCGAGCGCTGGGCGGCCGGCGAGCCGCTGCGCTGGGCGCTCGACCGGCACACCTACGAGCGGATGGCCTGACCCGTGACGGACACCCGGCAGCCGGACATCCTGGTCGTCCTGACCGACCAGCAGACCGCCGACGCGATGAGCGCGGCGGGCAACCCGCACCTCGCCACGCCCCACATGGACGCGCTGGCCGCCGTCGGCACCCGCTACCGCCAGGCGTACTGCGCCCAGCCGCTCTGCACACCGTCCCGGGCCAGTCTGCTGACCGGCCGACTGCCCAGCACCCTGGGCGTCACCGGCAACAGCGGCGGCCCGGAGCCACTGCTCGGCCGGCTCTTCGCCGAGGCCGGCTACGACTGCGGCTACGGCGGCAAGTGGCATCTGCCCGAGCTGGACCTGCCGGACGGCCGGGGCTTCCGGCGGATCCACCCCGCCGGGGACGACGCCGGACTCGCCCACGCCGCCGCCGGGTTCATCCGCGAGCCGCGCGAGCGCCCGTTCCTGCTGGTCGCCTCGTTCCTGGAACCGCACGGCATCTGCGAGTGGGCCCGCGGCCAGGACCCGCGCACCGGCCCGCTCCCCGCGCCGCCGCCCGTCGAGCAGTGCCCGCCGCTGCCCGCCAACTTCCCGCCCGCGCCGTACGAGGCCCGCCTCCCCCGTCTCGCCCAGCAGGCCTGGCCGCACACCCACCCGACGGCGCAGTGGCGCGAGGACGACTGGCGGCGCTACCGCTACGCGTACTACGCGCTGGTGGAACGGGTCGACCGGCACCTCGGGCTGCTGCTGGACGCGTTGCGCGAGCGGCCCGGCGGGCGGGAGACCGTGGTGGTCTTCAGCTCCGACCACGGCGACGGCGCCGGCGCCCACCGCTGGAACCAGAAGTGGGCACTGTACGAGGAGTCGGTGCGGGTGCCGTTCCTCGTCGCCGGGCCGGGTGCACCGGGCCCCGGCGGCCAGAGCGGCGACGCCGCCGCCGGGGCGGTCAGCGACCGTCTGGTCTCCACCGGGCTGGACCTCGTCCCGACCCTCTGCGACCTGGCCGGCGTCACCCCGCCACCCGGGCTGCCGGGCCGCAGCGTCCGCTCCCGGGAGCCGCGCGAGACCGTCGTCGTGGAGACCCGCTGGGAGCTGCCCGGCTTCAACAACGCCCTCGGCCGGATGATCCGCGACGAGCGGCACAAGTACGTCTGCTACGCCTGGGGCGACCACCGTGAGCAGCTCTTCGACCTCACCGCCGACCCCGGCGAGATGGTCAACCTGGCCGTGGACACCCGCCATTCGGCCCTGCTCGACCGCTTCCGCGGCCTGCTCGACGAGCACTGCGCCCGCACCGCCGACCCGTTCGCCCGGTTCGTCCCCGCGGCGCCCACCAAAGAGCATGATTGACGGAGCGTCAGCCGGAGTCCAGGCCGAGCAGTGCGTACGGGCGGCCGCCCTTGTCGACCTGTCCGGCATGGGCGCGCCGCGCGATCGTCTCCACCTCGGCCAGGCTCAGATGCTCCACCGGGTCATGGTAGGCGGAGCGGGGTCTGATTGACTGCGGCAGGTGGCGGGCGACCCCCGCGACCGCCCGGCACGCCGTTCTCACCACCCGAGGAACCATGCCCAGCCTGCACCCGCTGCTGTCCGGATTCGCGCCGATCTGGGCCCTCACCGGGGTCGGCTACCTGGTCGGCCGCACCGGGCTGCTCGGGCCGCAGGCGGAGTCGGTGCTCAGCCGCTTCGTCTTCCATGTGGCCATGCCGGCCGCGCTGTTCCTGATGATCGCCCGGGCACCGTTGGACCGGTTCGCCAATCCCTCGATGCTGGCCTTCGCGGCCGGGACGGCGGTCGCGACCGGTCTCGGGCTGCTCGCCTCGTCCCTGCTGTTCCACCGGGGGCTCGGCGAGCGGGTGATCAGCGGGATGGCGGCCGGGTACGTCAACTCGGCCAATCTCGGGATCCCGGTGGCCGTACAGGTGCTCGGCGACGCCTCCTTCGTGGCGCCCGTGGTGCTGTTCCAGATTCTGCTCGTCACCCCGGCCGTGCTGACCGTCCTCGACACCGGGACGGCCGGTCGCCGGGCGGCGCTCACCCTGCCGCTGCGCAACCCCATCCTGCTGGCCGCCGCCCTCGGCGCGCTGGTCTCCGCCCTCGGGTGGCAGCCGCCCACCGAGCTGAACCGTTCCTGCGAACTGCTCGGCGGCGCGGCCGTACCCACCGCTCTGGTCGCGCTCGGCATGTCCCTGCACGGCCGCCCGCCGGTCACCGGCACCGCCCGGTACGCGGAGGTCGGGGTGACGGTCGCGGTCAAGACGCTGATACAGCCGCTGGCCGCGTTCGCCGTCGGGGCCTTCCTGCTCCACCTGCCCGCGCACCAGCTGCTCACCGTCGTCCTGTTCTCGGCCCTCCCCACCGCGCAGAACGTGTTCGTCTACGCCCGCGAGTACGGGCAGGGCACGGCGCTCGCCCGGGACGCGGTGCTCAGCTCCACCCTGGTCTCGATGGCGACCCTCTCGGTGGTCGGCTGGGCCCTCGGACCGTCCTGACGGGGTGACGGTCCGGATGCCGGCCTCTGCCCCGGATACCGACGGCCGACCCGGATGCGGGCCCCGAAGAAGCAGGCGTACCCGCCACCCGTACACGGGCCGACAAAATTCCCTCGTGACGCGTACAAGATGGTGGAAACCACCCACCTCCGGCAGCCCGGGTGGGATGCTGACGCGCATGACTCACGCGTCCCACGCACCTGTCGAAAAGCGCCACTGCCCGGCCGTCGTGGCGCTCCCCCAGGCCGACATCGACCACTTCAACAACGTGCCGCACGCCGCCTTCATGATGGAGTCGCGGCTGCGCTGCGAGCTCGTCGCCGGCCACCAGGGCACCCACTCCGCGCTGGTCCAGGGGGTCGGGTACGACCTCCACTGGGCCTCCTGGCCGCAGTACGTGGTGGAACTGGCCCCCCGCTGCCCCGCCGTGGCCGACGAGGAGGAGGAACCGGTGCCCCCCGCCGAGCATGAGATCTGTCTGCTCCGCGAGGGCCACCCCGGCGACCACTACGGGGAGACGTGGTTCTGAACCGCCCGGCGGACGGCCGGGGTCAGCGGTCCCGGACGGCGATCAGCTCCCGGCCGCGCAGCGTGTACAGGAGACCGCGGTCGTCGACGGCCACCCTGGCACCGCTGTACCACTCGGCGTCCACCTGGACCAGGACGGTGGCGGCCAGCGTGGCCGGGTCCAGCCGGAACAGCGTCCGCTCGCTGATCCCGTACAGCCGGCCGGCGGCCACCAGCAGCCGCGGGTTGGCCGAGGTGATCGCCCGCAGGTCGGCACGGGCACCGATCACCGGGGCCGTCCACCCGTCCCGGCCCCGCCGGGCGGTCCGCAGATCGGCCGCGAAGGCCTGCCCGTTGACGGTGATGCCGTACAGGGTGGGCCCGTGCACCACCAGGCTGCTGATACCCGAGCCGAAGTCCGTTCCGGTCCGCCAGAGTTCACGCCCGGCCACCGGGTCCCAGGCGGCCAGGTCGCCGCGCGGGCCGGTGGTCCTGGCATTGTCGCCGCCGAGGAAGGCCTGGCCGCGCCCGGCCGCCACCGCGCGCACCAACTGCTCGGCGCCCAGCGGATCGACGTGCACCGTCGGCCGCCCGCTGCCGGGCCGGTAGGTGACGAAGGACCCGCCACCCGTGGTGTCGGCCTGGACACCGAGCAGCAGCAGACGGTTCTCCTCGTCCCAGCGGATCACCTGCGGACGGTTCTGCTCCTGCGGCAACGCCGCCTCCTGGACGGGGACTTCGTCCGGCCCAGGGCGGTAGCGCCAGATGCCCTGGGAGGAGTAGACGCCCAGGTAGAGGGTCTCGTCGTCGAGAATGACGGTGTCCTTCGCCTCCCCGGGCACCGGGAGCTTGTGCACGGTGCCGGCGTCGAGGTCGTGCAGCGCGACCGAGCCGTTGCCGCCCACGTACACCCGGCCGTTGTGGGCCGCCACCGACATCCCTAGCTGCGCCTCGGCAGGGGCGCCGGCCTCGACCAGGTCCCGGGTGGTGACCGCGCCCGTGCCGGTGGTGAGCGTCCAGGCGGTACCGCCCTCGGTGACGCCAACCAGGGTGTCGCCGATCCGGCCCAGGCCCCAGGAGTTGCCGTCCGGCACGGGGGTGGCGAGCTGCTCCAGCGTGCCCGCGCCGAGCCGGTAGCGCCAGACGATGCCGCGCTCGGTGGAGGTGAACCAGACGGTGTCGCCCAGGCGTTGGAAGTTGGTGATGCTCTTGGTGCCGGGCACCGCGAAGGACCGCAGCACGGCGTGGGTCACCGGGTCGAGGAAGGCGACGTGCGCGGGCTTGCCCTCGGTGCTGACGGCGAGCAGGTCGTCGCCGAGGACGGCGATCTGCCGGACGATGGTGTCGTTCACCAGGTCCGGCGGGGTGATGTCGACGGCCCGGCCGCTCACCCGGTCGACGGCGTACAGGGTGGCCAGGGTCGCCCCGCCGCCACCCGCCAGGTTGCTGCCGACACCGAGGTAGGCGTGGGTGGCGGTGGCCTCGACCGCCCGGCCCTGGGTGGCACCGGGCGCGGGCGAGGCGACCTCGGTGACCACACCGGTGGCGGGATCGTAGGCGTACAGACCCGGCCCGGCCGCACGGCCCTTCTGCCGGCCGGTCGCGTACACCACGCCGTCGGGGGCGACGGCCACGTCCCGGACGTCCGCGCCGGGGACGTTCGCCAGAGCGTGCACACCGCCGTCGGCCGGGTCGAAGCGGTAGAGGTTGACGGCCTGGGGCGCGTCGGTCACCCCGAGGTAGAGTGCGCCGCCGTGACCGGCCGAGCCCTGGACGAAGTTGCCGGTCGGCAGCACCGCGGTCGCGGTCACCCGGCCGGTCGGCAGGTGGTAGCCGACCACCTTGGCGGGCGCGAGGTTGCGCGAGCCGATCCAGAGCGTCTCGCCCAGCAGCGTGGCGCTCATCAGCGGGAAGTCCGCGTTGCCGGGGCCGAGTCCGGTGACCCGGGGGGTGCCGGACGGCTGGGCACCGAACGGCCGCGGAACGGGCGGCTGGGCACCGGACGACGAGGCGGCGGCCCGGGCGGGCGCGACGGGAAGGGCGCTCAGGGCGGCGACGGAGCCCGCGCCGAGCAGGAGCCGGCGGCGGGAGGGGTGTGCGGCGGACATGGGGGGACAGCACTCCTGGCGTGAGGTCGGGACGCGGGTCGGATCAGTGCAGGGCGGCGGCGAGCAGCTGCCGGGTGTACGGGTGCGCGGGCGCGCCGAACAGCTCGTCGGCGGGGGCGTGTTCGACCACCCGGCCGTGACGCATCACCAGCACTTCGTCACAGAGGTGGCGGACCAGGGCGAGATCGTGCGAGATGAAGACCAGACCGACACCGGTCCGTTCCCGCAGATCGGCGAAGAGGTTGAGGATCTGCGCCTGGACGGAGACGTCGAGCGCCGAGGTCGGTTCGTCCGCGACCAGCACCTCGGGGCCAACGGCCAGCGCCCGGGCGATCGCCACCCGCTGGCGCTGCCCACCGGAGAGCTGGTGCGGCCGGGCGTCGAGCAACCCCGGCGGCAGGCCGACGAGTTCGCAGAGCCCGGCGACCCGGCCGGGCAACTCCGCCTCGCCCGCGAGGCCATGGGTGACCAGCGGCTCGGACAGCACCTGCCCGATCGTCATCCGGGGGCTCAGCGAGGCGTACGGGTCCTGGAAGACGAACTGCACCCGGCGCCGCAGCGCCCGTTCCTCGCTCGGCGGCACCTCCGACCAGGAGCGGCCGCCGACCCGGACGGTGCCGCCCTGTGGCCGGAGCAGCCCGAGCAACGCCCTGGCCAGGGTGGACTTGCCGGAGCCGGACTCGCCGATCACCCCGACCGCCCGGCCGGGCGCGGCCGTCAGGCTCACCCCGTCCAGCGCGGGCGCGCCGGGGCCCCGGCCGAACGCCCGGCGGCCGTACCGGACGGTGAGGCCGTCGGCCACCAGCACGGGTTCGCCGGCCGGTGGCGCCGGGCGCCGGACCGGCACGGCCGCCACGGGCAGCGGCAGTCCGGCCGCCGGGACATGACAGGCGAACCCCCGTTCGCCCGAACTCTCCCAGGCCGGAGGCTCGTTCGCGCAGCGCTCGGTGGCGGCGGCACAGCGCGGGGCGAACGCGCAGCCGGGCCGGTCCTCCCCGGCGGCGGGCGGGCTGCCGGGGATCACGGTGAGCGGGCGGCCCAGCGGGCCGTCCAGGCGGGGCACCCCGGCCAGCAGACCTGCGGTGTAGCGGTGCCGGGGCTGCGCCAACAGCCTCTTGGCGGGTGCCCGTTCGGCGATCCGTCCGGCGTACATCACCTGGACGGTGTCGCAGGTCCGGGCGACCACCCCGAGGTCGTGGGTGATCAGCAGGACGGCGGTGCCGGTCTCGTCCCGCAGCCGGACCAGCAGGTCGAGGATGCCCGCCTGGGTGGTGGGGTCGAGGGCGGTGGTGGGCTCGTCGGCGATCAGCAGGTCGGGCCGGTTGGTCATCGCCATGGCGATCAGCACGCGTTGGCGCATCCCGCCGGAGAACTCGTGCGGGCGGTCGCGGAAGCGGCGCTCCGGCTCGGGGATGCCGACCAGGTCGAGGAGTTCGAGCGCGCGGGCCCGGGCCTCGGCCCGGCCCGCGCCGTGCACCCGGGCGGCTTCGGCCAGTTGGCGGCCGATCGGCATCCGCGGGTTGAGGTAGGCGAGCGGGTCCTGGAAGACCATGCCGATCCGGCGTCCGCGAACGGCGCGCATGCCGGGTTCGGGCAGTGTGAGCAGATCGGTGCCGTCGAAGCGGACGGCGCCGCCGACCGTCCCGCAGCCGGGCGGGAGCATCCGGTTGACGGCCAGCGCGGTGAGCGTCTTGCCGGAGCCCGACTCCCCCACCAGGCCGAGGATCTCGCCCGGGCGAAGGGTGAAGTCCACCCCCCGGACCACCTCGGCGCCGGCCGCCGTGACGCGCAGGCCGTCCACCTCCAGCAGCGCGCGGGCGGCGGGCGCCGCGGTCGGGGCGGCGGTGGTCTCGGTCGCGGTCACCGCAGTTTCTCCCGGTTGAACGAGTCGGCGAGCAGGGTCAGCCCGAACACCAGCAGGCCGAGCAGGACGACCGGCGCGAGGGCGTAACCCGGCTCCAGGAACAGGTACTTGCTGCCGGTGTTGATCATCGTGCCGAGCGAGGGCGTGGGCGGCTGGATGCCGAAGCCGAGCACGCTCAGCCCGCCCTCGATCTTCGCGGCGTGCGCCATCCCGACGGCCAGCAGCGCGGTGGCGGCGTCGGTGACGTTCGGCAGGACGTACCGGCGCAGGGTCCGCCCGCGCGGCACGCCGAGCACCCGGGCGGCCACCACGTGGTCGCGGGAGAGCTGCGCCAGCAGGGCCGCCCTGGCCTGCCGGCCGAACGAGGGCAGGGCGCTGAGCACGATCGTCGCCACCACGCTGCCCAGCCCCGGCCGGACGATCAGCGCGATCGCCAGGCCGAGCAGCAGACCGTGGAAGCCGAGCAGCAGGTCGAAGAGGCGCTGCACGGCCTCGCCGAGCAGCCGGTTGAGCCCGCCGAGCAGCCCGAGCAGGGTGCCGAGAACGGCGGCGACCGGCACCGCCAGCAGGCAGACCAGCAGCTCGATCCGCACCCCGTACAGGGCCCGGACCAGGAGGTCGCGGCCGACCTCGTCGGTGCCGAGCGGGTGTTCCCAGGACGGTCCGGCGAGCGCGTCGGGGCCCTGCCGGTAGGGGTCGGCGGAGAGCAGCAGCGGGCCCAGCAGGCCGAGCAGCACCACCAGGGCCACCAGCACCGCCCCGGTGCGGCCCTTGCCGCTGCGCAGGGCGGCGGGCAGGACGGGCCGGGCGCGGCGTCGGACGGGTGCGGCGGTGGTCATCGGGCCTCCCCGGTGCCGGCACGGGCGATCCTCGGGTCGAGCCGGCCGACCAGCAGCTCGGAGCCGAGCTGGACGGTGACCGCCACCGCGACCGCGAGCATGATCAGGGTCTGGGCGACCGGGTAGTCGCGCTGGTTGATCGCGTCCAGCAGCAGCTGACCGAGGCCGTGCCGGGCGAACAACTGCTCGGCGACCACCGCTCCGCCCAGCAACTCGCCCAGGTTCAGTCCGAATTCGACAAAGAACGGGGCCAGGCTGTTGGGCAGCACATGCCGCAGCAGGATCCGCCGGGGCGGGGCGCCCTTGGCGATCGCGGTCAGCACGAACTCCTCCTGGCGGGTGCGCCGGATCTCGGTGGCCAGCAGCCTGGCCAGCACCACCGAACCGGGCAGCGCCAGCGCGACGGCGGGCAGCGCGAGGTACTGGACAGCGAGGTCCGGCGCGGCGAACAGGTCCTTCTCGCCACCGGCCGGCAGCACCCGCAGCAGGACGGCGAAGACGAACACGAAGAGCACGGCGGTGACGTACACCGGCAGCGCCAGCACGGCGGTGGTGACCGGGTCGAGGGCCCGGGCCAGCCGGCCGCGCCGCTCGGCGGCCAGCGCGGCTCCCAGCAGCAGCCCGAGGACGAGCATCAGCAGGCCTGCGGCCAGGGCGAGTTGGATGGTGCTGCCGAGGCTCTGGCCGATCATCTTGGTGACCGGCTCGCGGTAGCGGAAGGAGAGTCCCGGGTCGCCGGTGAGCAGTCCGCGCAGCCAGGTGAGGTACTGGACGGGCAACGGCCGGTCCACTCCCAACTGGCGGCCGAGCTGCTCGCGCTGCTCCTGGTCGGCCTCGGCGCCGAGCGCGGCGGAGACCGGGTCGCCGGGGGCCAGGTGCAGCAGCAGGAAGACGGCCACCGAGGCGAGCCAGAGCGTGGCCAGCGCTCCGGCGGCCTTTCTGGTCCAGTACGGCACGGGGTTCTCCGGGGTTCGGTGGAGGGGTGCGGGTGGAGGGAGCTCGGGCTCGGTCAGCCGTCCCGGCGGGTGTCCGTCAGCCGCAGGTAGCCCAGGGCGCTGGTCGCCACGTCGTGCACCGAGGAGGCCAGGGCGTAGGTCTCCCAGGCGTGCGCGAGCGTGATGTGGAACGACTGGGCGAGCAGGTACTCGGAGAGCTCGTGATTGACGTCCGCCCGGGCCTTCTCGTCGACGGCCGCGAAGGCGCGGCTCTGCAACTCGGCGAAGGCGGGATCGGTGACGTGCGAGGTGTTCTTGCCGACCTGGAGCGGGCCGGAGACGGTGATACCGCTCAGCGGCGAGACGCTCACCATGCCGTGGTTGGCCACGAACAGGCCCTCCAGCGTGCCCTGCTGGATCTTCGGCTGGATCGCCGCGTTGTCCAGCAGCTGGACGTCGACCCCGAAGCCGGCCTGCTCCAGGTCGAACTTCACCAGCTCGACCAGCGAGGCGAAGACCGGCGAGTTGGCGGCGGTGAGCGGTACCCGGGCACCCTCGGCACCGGCCTCCTTCAGCAGGCCCCTCGCCTTCTCCGGGTCGTGCCCGTACCGCTTGACCTGGTCCGGGGTGACGCCGGGCGTGTTGGACGGCCAGGGCAGGCTGCTGGCCTCGGCGCTGCCGCCGTAGACCTGGCTGACGATCCGCTCGCGGTCCACCGCGTACTGGAGCGCCTGGCGGACCCGGATGTCGTCGAAGGGCTTGGTGGCGATGTTCACGCCGAGGAAGGCCTGCTGGTAGGAGGCCTTGGCGGACTGCACGGTGAAGCCGGGGTTGCCCGCCAGCACCTTGAGGTCGCGGCCGGGCACCGCGCCGATCAGCTGGGCCTGGCCGGACTGCAGTGCGGACAGGGCGGCCTGACTGCTCGTCACCGATCGGATGGTGATCCGTTCGAACCGGGGTCGGCCGCTCTGCCAGTAGCGGTCGTAGCGGGCCAGGTCGAGCTGGTTGCCACCCTTGAAGGACTGCCAGGTGAACGGGCCGGTGCCGTTCACCTTGTCGGCGGCCTTGCCGTCCACGTAACTCCGCGCGTCCACCACCGGGTTGAAGGCGAGCGCGTCGAAGAGGTTGCTGGTGGGCCTGGCCAGGGTGAGGGTGACCTCGTTCCCGGCGCTGGCCCGGATGTCCGCCAGTCGCTCCAGCAGCGGCTTGACCTGGGAGGTCTTGGCGGCGCCGACCAGGGAGAACACCACGTCGTCGGCGCTCAGCGCACGCCCGTCGTGGAAGGTGACGTCCTCGCGCAGCTTCAGCACCAGCTTGAGCCGGTCGGCGCTCCACTCCCAGGAGGTGGCGAGCCACGGCACCGGCTGGAGGGTCTGCGGGTCGAGGTCGACCAGCCGGTCCAGCACCAGATTGACGAAGGCGGGCGTGTCGGGCCCGCGGTGGAGGAGCTGGGTCGGGTCGGGGGCACTGCCGTAGACGATCTGCAGGTCGGGCGCGGAGGCCGTGGCGGACGCGCCCTTGGCGCCGTCGGCGGTGGGATCGGTGGCGGAGCGGCAGCCCGCCGCCAGCAGGACCGCTCCGGCGCTCAGGCCGAGAAATCCTCTTCGGGGCAGGGCGTGCCGGTGGGCCGCATCGCTCATGGTGCTACTACCTCTTGGTGGTTGGGGTTCGGCGGGGCAGGCCGGGCGGGCTCCGGGGAGAGCGGATCCCGCCCGGCGCCGGTTCAGTACTTGGTGACGACCACGCTGTCGCTGTAGAGCACCACGTCCGGTCCGCCCGTCGGGTACGGGATGTTCTTGGCCGGGTTCCAGTTGGCGCGGTAGATACCGGTCTTGAAGTACGGTGCCTGGTTCTGGTGGTAGTTGTTGAGACCGTTGTAGGCGCCGACCTGCACCCCGTCGCGCAGGACGGTGATCGCGCCCGGGGTGGTGTCGGTGGACCAGGCGATGTCGAAGGCCCACTGGTTCCAGTGCCCGAACTGCACCGTGCCGAGCGGGATCACGGCTTCCTGGACGGTGGTCGGATCGGTCAGCCAGTGCACCTTGAGCCGCCAGCTGCCGTCCTTGACGGTGAGCGCGATCGGCGGCTTGGTGTCGCTGCCGTCGGCGAGCGGGTAGCCGTGCCACTGGGCGACGATGGTCTCGGTGGAGGTCTGCGCCCAGTCGGCGGGCAGGTAGTCGGCCAGGGCGAAACGGTAGCTGCCCCAGCCGAGGGCGTTGACGGCGACCTCGGCGCGGTAGGACTGCCCGTCGTTGGGCACGCTGAACCGGGCGGCCTGCCCGGTGCCCCCGGCGGGCGCGCCGGTGACGGTGATGGAGCCGTTGCCGTCGATGCGCTGGCGGGTCCAGTTGGCGACGGTGCCGGACTCGAAGTCGTCGGCGAAGACGACCGAGGCGGCCGTAACGGCACCAGCCGCCGAGGGGACACCGGCCGCCGTGGCGGCGTGGGCGGTCCAGGCGGGTGCGGCGGTGACGCCGAGGGCCAGGGCGGCGGTGAGGACGGCACCGGCGAGGCGGCGCTGGGGCTGGCGGGACATGGGTCGGGTTCTCCTCGGGGCGTACGGACGGGTGACCGGGGTACGGCCGGCCGACGGCTGCGTCAGCCGGCCCGGCGACAGGACCGCGTCGCCGGCCCGACCCAGGTCGGGCTCGACCAGGCCCACTGGTCGTTCGTCTGCCGGACCCGTACGTGGTAGAAGTCGGCGTCCCCGGCCGGGCGTTCGTCCACCAGGTCCAGTTCGGCGGTGAGCTCCCGGGCGGGCACGGCCCGGTCGAAGCGGTAGGCGCCGGAGACGAACCCGCCGGTGAATCCGCTGCGCGGCCCCTCCAGCAGCTCGGCGACGGACCAGGAGGTGTCGACACCGTTGACGACGGCGGCCAGCCGGGTGCGGGCGTCCCCGGCGACCCGCAGCGAGAAGCCCTGGGTGCTGTCGGTGGCGGTGTTGGGGTTGCCGTCGGTCACGGTGCGCAGCCGTATCTCGGCGGGCCCGGTGCGCTGCCAGTCGGACGGCCGGTGGTCCGCCGGTTCGGCCTCCGCCGGGGCGACCGTCTCGGATCCGCGCAACCTGGGCTGGACGTCCAGCAGTCGACCGCCCTCGACGCGCAGGGTGACGTCCCAGCGGACCGGCTCGCCGCGCCTGCCCCAGCCGACGGCGAAGCCGAGCGTGCCGTCGAATCCGGTGGACGAGCCCTCGCCGCCCAGGAGTTCGTGGCGGCTGACGCGGTGGATCGGGACACCGTTGCGCAGCACCTCGACATGGTCGAGGGCGTCCCGGCCGTGCACGGTGGCCCGGATCCGGCGGCGGGCCGCGGGGGCGGTCTCGGCGCCCATCGGGGTGTCGTTGACGGAGGTGGCGAGCAGGATGCGGTCGCCCGTGATGGCGTAGGTGCGGCGCTGCTGGATCGCGTCCCAGATCCCGGTGCGGGTCAACTCCGGCGCCCAGACGGCCAGTCGTCCGTGGCCGTGGCTGCCGGGGAAGGCGCTGTGGTGGTCGGTGGAACCGATCAGGCCGAACCGGTGGCCCAGCCGCAGACCGTGCACGGCGGTGCCGGTGGTGTCGCGTGGGCCCATGGTGTGCAGATAGGCGCGCGGCGCCTCGTCGGACTCGGCGCAGCCGTGCATCGACATCATCTCCACCACCGGGGCGAACTCCTCGGTGTAGGTGGACCAGTTGATGCCGCGCCGTCCGGTGCCGTAGCCGATGTGGTGCGGGATCGCCCAGGTCCGGACGCCCTCGGCGGCGAGCCGGCGCAGCCGGGCGCGCAGTTCCTCCAGACTGCCGGCCCGGATGATCTCGCCGCGCGGGCCGTCGAAGTACACGCAGTGGTCGCCGTAGGCGAGGCTGTGCCACTCGAAGGACTGGAAGGTGACGAAGCGCCCGTCCTGGTGGGCGGCGGCGGTGACCTCCTGAACGTGCTCCCAGCGCCGGGCGAGCCGGGCGAAGCCCTCCGTGTGGTAGTCCACCAGGGAGGCCAGTTCGGGGGTGCGTTCGGGCAGGTCGTGCCACCAGCCGTGGCCGGTGACGCTGGCGAAGTCGAGCTGGAGCCGGGCGTTGGCGTAGGCGTCCTCGATGGACCCGTGGCCGTAGCTGATGCCGCAGTGGTTGTGGATGTCGCCGACGTACAGGCCGAGACCGCCGTAGCCGGGCGCGTCGGTGGTGGGGGCTGTCATCGGGTCGGTCGTCCTCTGCGGTCTTTTCGGGGTGCCGGTGCGAGGGTCGCTGGCCCGACATTTGATTGACTATGAGAAGAAGTCTTTCCCGATCTTCCGGAGGTGGTCAAGGCCAGAGCGGTCGGTGTTGTCCGATCGCCACAGGGTGAAACACGGGATTCACAGAAGCCCGCAGGCCACACAGGGAGGTGCCCAGGCCACAGCCTGGCGGTGACGATGGGCGCACCATCCCCTACTTTCTATCGATCTGATAGAAACTGCCGGAGCCCATCACCCGCCTCGACAAGGACGGTCCACCGTGTTCCCCACCGCTCTGCCCACCCCTCCCGACCTCGGCGGCTCGATCGTCGTCCGCGCCCCCGAACGGCCCGATCCCGGCTACTGGGCCGGCTGCCCGAGCATCCGCTACGAGGCCGACCGCGACCGTTTTCTGCTCACCTACCGCGAGCGCCGCCCGCGCGGCCTGGACGGCGGCGCCGGCGGCGGACGCGACCGCGGCTGGCGCTGCGCGGTGGCCGAGAGCACCGACGGCGTCGAGTTCCGGGACCTCTGGTCGGTGGAGCGCGCCGAACTGGACTCCCCCTCGATGGAACGCTTCGCCCTGCTGCGGCGCGACGGCTCCTACCTGCTCTACCTCAGCTACGTCGACCCGGCCGACAACCGCTGGCGCATCGACGTCGTCCGGGCCGACTCCCCGGACGCCTTCGACCTCGCCACCCGCACGCCGGTGCTCACCGCGGCCGGCACCGGCACCGAGGGCGTCAAGGACCCGTACCTGCTCGAACACGACGGCGCCGTCCAGCTGTTCGCGACGGTCTCCCGGGCCCGGGCGTTCTCCCCCGAGGAACGCGCCGCCGCCCACGCCGACGCCGACATCCACACCACCGGCCTGACCGTCCAGCCGAGCGCGCTCGCCGTCTCACCGGACGGTCTGCGCTTCACCGCCCCGGCGGGCCGGGGTTCGGAGGTGCTGGACGTGGGCGCGGGCTGGGACGCGTACGAGTCCCGGATCACCGCCGTCCTGCCGGACGGCCGGGGCGGCTGGCTCGCGCTCTACGACGGCTCCGCCGACGCGGGCGGCAACTACGAGGAGCGCTGCGGCCTCGCCGTCTCCACCGACCTGCGCGACTGGCGGCGGCTCGATGAGGACGGTCCCTGGCTGGGCGTCCGCTACGCCGACGTGGTCGCGGCCCGGGGCAGTTGGTACCTGTACTACGAGCAGACCCGCGCGGACGGCGCGCACGAACTGCGGGTCGCGGTGCTGGACGAGTTCGCCGGGCTGCGGCCGTAGCGGACCGCGACCCCGACGAGCCGCAGACGCCGGGGGCGTGGCCCGGGAGCGTGGTGGCGTCACTCCTCCCGGGCCGCGGCCACCACCTCGGTCATGGCCGGCAGAAAACACCGGGCCGTCGCCAGTTCGGCCGCGTCGAAACGGCCCATGGCCCCCACCGGACCGGCGATCAGCGGCCCGAAGAACGCCTGCCCGAGCTCCATCGCGCGTTCCTCGACCACCAGCCGGACCTTCCGCCGGTCCCCCGGATCGCGCTCGCGGCGGATCAGGCCGAGCCGCTCCAGGCGGTCCACCAGCCCGGTGATTCCGGCCGAGTTCAGCCGCAGCGTCCCGCCGCGCCGGCCGGGCGTGACCACCCGCCCGGCGCGGGCGGCGTCCAAGCAGGGTGACCAGCGCCCGCAGATCGGTCGGGTGCAGACCGTGGCGGCCGGCGAACTCGGCGCCGAACAGGTCGAGTTCGACGGTCAGCCCGCGCAGCAGGTGGACCAGCCGCACCGGGTCCCGCGGTTCGTCCTCACGGCTGTCCACCTCACTGCCCATCCGGTCCTCCACCCTGCCGTCCTTTCGCCCGCACGTCACGACGGTCCCGCGCTCGGCGGGGTGCCGGGGCTGCCGGCCTGGCTGGACGCGGTGCTCGACGGACCCGGCGTCACCGAGGCCGATCTCTGCGGCCACTCGTACGGCACGTGGATCGCCCTGGAGTACGCGCTGCACACCCCGGCGCGGGTCGGCCGGCTGGCGCCGCTCGACCCGGCCCAGTGCTTCGCGGGCTTCCGCCCCGGCTACCCGCTGCGGGCGCTGCCGCTCTTCCTCCCGCCCCGCAGCGCCGCGCGGGCCCGCTCGTAGCTGGACTGGGAGAGCCGGGGCGACGGCCTCGACGCCGACTGGCGCGAGGTGTACGCGCTCGGGCACGCCGGCTTCCCGGCCTCGCGGGTGGTCACCGGCCCCCGGCCGACCGCCGACCGCCTGCGACGGCTCACCGCACCGGTGCTGGTCCTGCCGGCGGAGCACCGCCGCGCGCACGACGCCCTGCGGGTGGCCGACCGGGCCAGGGGCGCCCTCCCCGAGGCCGCGGTGACCGTCCTGCCCGGGGTCTCGCACCACACCCTCCCGATGGCCCGGCCCGCCGAACTCAACCTCCGGCTCACGGACTTCCTGGCCGCCCGCCCCTGACCGGCACGACAGCAGCCCCCGGACGGACACGGCGAACACGGTCGCCCAGGACTGTCCTTGCCGGCCGCTAAGGTGCGACGCATGCAATCGCTGATCACCGCCATTGTCGAACACGACGAGGCTGCCCGCTTCCTGGCCTGGCCGGGCGACTTCGACCTCGGCCGGGGGGACCACGGCGAGGAGGTCCACCTCGCGTCAGGCGCGGCGCTGGAAGGCTTCGCGGGCGATGGAGCCGGGGGCACGTACTTCTTCTGCGGCGATGGTGCCGAGGAACGTCCAGTCCTGTATGCGGATTCCGAAGGCGGCGCGGCTCTGGTCGCGATCGGCTTGCCGGAGCTGCTGCGGCTCCTCCTGGTCGCACCCTGGTGGCGCGACTGCCGGGCGTTCACCGCGGAGGAGAGCCGCGAGCTGGCGGCCGAGTACGTGGAGGACATGCCCGACCTGACAGTTCGGCGGGACCGCGCGGCTGCGGCTCTCGGCATCGACCTCCCCACTGAGGCCGAAGTCCTGGCTCGCCTGCGCGAGGTCGCCACCGAGGCGGGCAAGGACTTCACTCTGGTCTTCACGCCGGAGGGTGAGCCATACGATCCGCTCATCAAGGGCTGAGCGGCATGCCCCCGTTACCGGCATTTCAGCGTCACCGGCGGTGCGGACCGCCGGCACGTCACGGCCCGCGCCCCGGAGCGGGTCACCGCTGGACGGTGACCGCCTCGATTCGGCTGAAGTCGGCGGCGGCGAGGTCCTCGTCGCGGATGACGTAGTAGAGCGGGCATTCGGTGAAGTCCGGGCGCCCCGCATCGAGCAGGATCCGTTCCGGGCCGAGGCCGTGCGGCGGCACCACGTACTGGTCCGTCTCCCGGTCGGGGCCGAGCAGCACCAGGTACGCGTGGCGCTCCGGCGCGACGTCGAAGGCGGCGGACCCCAGCGCGGCCAGACGGTCGGCGGCCTCGTCGGGGAGGTCGACGAGCGGCTCGTCGTGGAACCGCTCGACCCGCGCCAGCATGGCCTTGCCGACGGCGTACAGCGGGGCCGGCGGGCCGGTGAACTCCCACGGCGGGGCGCCCCAGCCGGCGGTGGCATCGGCGAACGCCGGATCGGAGGCCACATCGTAGGGCGTGGTGTCGGCGGCCACCCCGTCCGGGAAGAAGAGGACGGTCACCGGGTCGCGGCCACCGAAGCCGTCATGGCCGAGGAAGAAGAAGTAGAGCAGGCCGTGGGACGGCAACAGCCCGTTGACGTCCTCCCGCGAGACCTCCGCCAGATCGATCTGGGCGACGAAGCAGTCCGGCAGCGCATCCGGTCCGGACCCGGTACACGGCCACCTGAAGCCGGGCGGAACGGTCGGCACGCCGCCGCAGCGGGAGAACGGCTCCGGCCCCTCGAAGCCGGCGGGGCGCGGCCCCAGGGCGATTCCGTGCTCGGCCACCTCCACCAGCTCGCGCTCCCACGGCGCGAGCCCGGCCTCGCCGATCAGCCGTCGAAGCGTCCGTTCGTCACCGGCGGTTGCAGGGTTCGGGCGCATCATGCCGTCACTCTACGGACCCCCGATGACACACTGCGGCCGTTCGGGCCTTCCCTTCACCCGCCGGCCCCACCGCGCCGTTCAGCGCGAGGAGGCACGCCCCTCACTCCTCCGCTCCCACCAGACCGTCGATCAACGCCCGCAACGCCACCGCGAGTTCGGCACAGTGCGCGCCCGGCCCGCGGTACGGGTCCGCCGCCTGGGCGCGGGCCAGGTCCGGCAGCCGCCGGGCGTCGACGGAGGCGAAGACGGTGCGGCGCTGGCTGGGTTCGCGGGGTGGGCTCACCGGGTGGTCGGCAAGCAGCTCGCCGAGGACGAGGTGCCAGCAGGACCGGTAGGCCGGCATGGCCCGGGCGGGCGGGAGGCCGGCGGCCATCAGGTCGGCGAGGCAGGCGTTGCTGAAGTCGAGGGCGTTCTCGGCGACGAGTTCGCCCCGGATCAGGATGTGCAGCACCCAGGCGTGTCCGGCCATGTAGTCGTGGGCGTCACACAGACGCCGCAGCAGCCGGGCCTTCGGATCGGCGCCCGGCACGTCCACCGGCAGGCCTGCGGCGATCTCCTCCAGGACGGCCAGCAGGAGCGCGTCGCGGTCGGTGACATGCCGGTACAACGAGGCCGGCGCGGTACCGAGTTCGGTCGCCACGGCACGCATCGTCAGGGCTTCGATCCCGTCGCGCTCGATCACCCGGCGCCCGGCCGCGACCACCCCGGCCGTCGTCAGCCCGGGCCGGGGGCGACGGCGTCCGTACCGGCCCCGGTCGGCCGCCTCGCCCGGACCGCCCGTCCCGCCGGAACCGCCGGACTCGCCGGATGCGGCCGGACCGCTCTGCTCAGACATCCCGTCATCCTGCCACGGCACCCCCTCCCAGCAGCGCGCTTGCACACGTCATTAAGTAAGGCTTACCTTACGCGAACAACGTTCGCATCGGAGGTCGCCATGCCCCAAGCCGCCCCATCCACCGTCAGGACAGCACCCGCCGGGCCCAGCTCCCCCACCCACGGCCACTCCCGCCCCGGCATCGTCCTCGCGACCGTCTGCGTCTGCCAGCTGATGGTCACGCTCGACGCCAGCATCGTGAACATCGCGCTCCCCGCCATGGGCCAGGCGCTCGGCTTCGCCGACAGCGCGCTGCCGTGGGTGGTCAACGCCTACGCACTCGCCTTCGGCGGCCTGCTGCTGCTCGGCGGCCGGATCGCCGACCTCGCCGGGCACCGCCGCGCGCTGCTCTCCGGGCTGGTGCTGTTCGGGATCGCCTCCGTCCTCGGCGGGCTCGCCCAGACCCCCGCCCAGCTGATCGCCGCCCGCGCCGGGCAGGGCGTCGCCGGCGCGGTGCTGGCTCCGATCAGCCTGACGCTGATCATGGTGACCTTCGCCGAGGGACCGGCCCGCGCCCGCGCACTGGGCATCTGGTCGATGGTGACCGCCGGCGGCAGCGCACTGGGCGTCCTGCTCGGCGGTGTGCTGACCGACCTGCTCGACTGGCGCTGGGTGTTCTTCGTCAACGCGCCCATCGTGCTGGTGGCCGCCCTGCTGGCGCTGCGGTCGATACCGGCCGTCCGCCCGCAGCGCACCGGCCGGCTGGACGTCGTCGGCGCGGCGTTCGGCACCACCGCGATGACCGTCCTGGTCTACGGGCTGATGGAGACCGACCGCCACCCCTGGGGCTCGGCCCGGACGCTCGGCACCCTCGGCGCGGCCCTGCTGCTCGGCCTCGCCTTCGTGGCCTGGGAGGCCCGGTTCGCCGCCGCGCCGATCGTGCGGCTCGGCGTGCTCAAGGTCCGTACGGCGTGGGTCGCGAGCGTGATCGTCACCCTGATCGGGGCCTCGATGCTGGTCGGCTTCTACTTCTGTTCGCTGCACCTGCAGAACGTGCTGCACTACGGCCCGCTGGCGGCGGGCGCGGCGTTCCTCCCGTTCTGCGCCGGGACGATGGCGGGCAGTATGGTCGCCGGCCGGCTCACCGCCCGCTTCGGCGGCCGGGCCGCCCTCACCGGCGGCCTGCTGCTGGCCGGCCTCGGGATGCTCTGGTTCGGCGGGCTCGACGAGTCGTCCGGCTATCTGACCGCGTTCGTCGGGCCGTCCCTGGTGGCCAGTGTGGGCATCGGGATCTGTATGGTCACCAACACCTCGATGGGCACCTCGGGGGTCGCCCCGCACGAGGCCGGGCTGGTCAGCGGGCTGCTGAACGCCGGGCGCCAGTGCGGCGGCAGCATCGGCCTCGCGGTGCTCTCCACCCTCGCGGTCACCGCCACCCGGCACGCGTCCGAGTCGGGTGACACACCGGCGGCGGCACTGGCGGCCGGGTACGACCGGGCGTTCGTGGTGACCGCCGCGCTGCTGGGTGCGGCGGCCGTGATCGCGGTGCTGTTCGTGCCGCGCGCGAAGCCGGGCCCGAAGGCCGTCCCGCAGGGGGAAGCCGCCGCGGCCGGCGAGGTGGCACTCGACGAGGCGCGCGACGCGGCCGCACGACGGTGAACCGCGCCGGGCCGCCGCCTCCGCGCCAGGCGGGGCGGCGGCCACGAGCGGTCCCGGTCAGCCCCGGTCGGCCCCGGTCGAATCGGCGGGCGACGTCGCGGCCGGTCGCGGCCGGTAGACGCCGCAGCCGGTAGCTCCGGTGGACATCGCGGTCAGTAGATCAGATAACCGGGCCGGTGCCCCTCGTCCTCGATCTCCCCGGCCGCCTGGGCCCGCAACTTGCGGGAGAGCGCCTCCAGGGCGCGGGACGCCGCGACCTCCTCGCCGATCCGGGCGAGCGGACGGTCCTCCGCGCTCTTCACGGACTCCCCGTGGGCGCTGAGGCCCGGCGCTCTCGCCCCGGTCAGCCTCGCGTCGCACCCCGTGTGCACACCGTCTTCCTCGAAGCTCAGCTCCACATCCCATTGGTTGTGCATGCCACACCTCCTGGCGCCGGCCCCCGTCGCGCCTGCTCGGACCGGCACGGATGCCGGAGCACACGGCCGCTCACAAAGCCGCTCACACCAGCGTGCGCCCGCCACGCCCACGGCGGCAAGCGCGGCCGGACCGGCCGACGCCCAGCCCCGGCGGTACGCTGGCCAGAGCGCGCCGCGACCGCCGTCGAACCCAGAGACCGCCGGGGCGGCGCCATCAGCGACGTTCGGGTGGTCCCTCCGTGGCGGTCTTCCTTCTCGCATTGAGCGCCGCCTGCTGCCTGGGCCTCGGCTTCGTCCTCCAGCAGCACGCGGCGCAGCGGGCCCCTCGTGCCGATCTGCTGCACTGGCGCCTGCTGCTCGACCTGATGCGGATGCCCGAGTGGCTGCTTGGCACCGGCTTCATGGTCAGCGGTCTGGTGCTCTCCGCGCTCGCGCTCAACCAGGGCGAGGTCTCCCTGGTCGAACCCCTGCTCGCGACCAACCTGCTGTTCGCCATGGCGCTCTCCCGGGTGCTGACCCGTCAGAGCCTCGGCCGCTCGGGCTGGGCCGGGGTGCTGTTGCTCGGCCTCGGGGTGACGGCCTTCATCCTGGCCGGCCGCCCCACCGGCGGCGGTCCGCCGGCCGGGGAGCTGCGGCACTGGCTGGTGGTCGGGACGGTGGTCGGGCTGACCCTGCTGCTGGTCTCGCTCGCCCGTCGGCTGCCGCTGTTCGAGGAGGCCACCCTGCTCGCCCTGGCCGCCGGTCTGCTCTACGGGCTCCAGGACGCGCTCACCCGGACGACGACGCAGCGCCTCGACCACGACGGGCTGGACGCCGTCCTGCGCAGCTGGCAGCCGTATGCCGTGGTGGCGGCGGGCGTGGTCGGACTGCTGCTGGTGCAGAGCGCCTTCGAGGCCGCACCGCTGCGGATGTCACTGCCCGCGCTGACGGCGGCCCAGCCGCTCGCCGGGATCGCCTGCGCGGTCGGTTTTCTCGGCGACCGCCTGCGGATCACCCCCGGCGCGCTGGCCTGGGAGTCGGCCGGGCTGCTGGCCATCGTGGTCGGGGTGATCGTCATCGGACGCCACCCGGCGATGCCCGGAAGCGTCGGCGACCCGCCCAAGGACGTCGGCGGGCCGCCCGACCTCGAGCGGGCCGGTGCCGAACGGGCCGGTGCCGAGTCGCCGACGGCCGGCAGCGGCACCGGAACCGAGAACGCCGGAACCGAGAACGCCAGGGCCGGGAAGACCCGGGCCGGGAGCGCCGACGACACCAGACCTGCCCGGTAGCCGGCGGGCCGGCGGATGTGCTGGAGCGCGCAGGCGGATCTGGTCGCCGGCGGAGCGGTCTCGGGCATCGGTGTGCTCTGCCTGGCGAGGCGCTCCGCGCCGGACGGCCGGAACGGCTGCCGCTGGCGGCGCTCCCGCTCGTGCTGGGCGTGCATCAGCTGGTCGAGGCCGCGGTCTGGCTCGGCGCGGACGGTGAACTTCCTGCCGGACCGGCCGGGTGGGCCCGGACCGCACGGGCGGCGATCGCGCTGCCCATGCTGCCGGTGCTGGTCCCGGCCGGAGTGTGCTGCGCCGCCTCGGCGTGCTCACCGGCGCGGGGGCCGTCCTCTGCTCGGTACTGTGGCGGCTGGCCTTCGTGTCGACCTGGTGCGCGCTGGCGGCACTGGTCGGTGTCGTCCTGCTCCACTGGGCCGGCCGCCCGGCCCGCTTCTGACCCACCCGTCGGCAGGTCGGCCCCGCCCCTCCCCAGGGCCCGGATCACCTCCTGACACCCCTACGCCGACACCGCCGACCGCTCGGGCGACGCCGAATCGGGGACGTCCGCCGCCTGCCCCTGGCCGCGGAGACGGTCCATCTCCCGCCACTCCGGGCGGAGGCCGGCCAGCATGGTGGTGGCGAAGTACAGGCCTCCGCTCACGAACAGCACGGGTATCAGCCCGGCGAAGGCCACCGCCGAACCGGCGAGCAGGCCGCCGAGCGGGATCCCGGCCCAGGCCAGGGAGTCACCGAGGGCGCGGACGCGGCCGAGCAGGCGCCGCGGCACGCGCTCGAACAGGACCGCACCGAGGATCGGGTTGAGGAATCCCGAGCCGAAGCCACCCACCGCGAACACCGCGAGCACGGCCCACATCGGCGCGTCCAGCGCGAGAACCAGGAACCTCGGCGCCCCGCAGAGCAGGAAGCCCGCGAAGAACACCGCCCGGCGTGGGAGCCGGTGGGCGACGGCCGCCGCTATCAGGCTTCCGGTGACGGCCGCGATCCCCCAGGCGCTGCCGGTCAGGCCGATGGCGGCCGGGCCGCCGCCGGACTCCCGGGCCCAGACCGGCACCAGTACCGTCATGAAGCCGGCGTCCAGCAGGTTGGTCACCGCCAGCATCACGATGACGGTGAGCAGCAACGGCTCGCCGCGGAGAAAGGTGAAGCCCTCCCGGAACATCCGCCAGTAGCCGGCCTGCTCGCCCGGCTCGCCCAGCGCTTCCCGCTCGTCCTGCGCCTTGGTGCCCTCCGCCGCCGGCTGCGCGGCGGCCACCGCCCGCCCCATGCCCCGGGGCAGGGCGAGCGCGATGACCAGCGAACCCAGCGCGAAGGCGGCCGCGTTGACCGCCAGACCGGCCATCGGCCCCAGCAGCGCGACCAGACCGCCGCCCACCGCCGGGCCGACCGTGGAGGCCAGCCGTTCGGTGACTCCCGAGAGCCCGGTGGCCCGCTCCAGCGGCACCCGGGCCCGGTCGGCCGCCTCGGGGACCATCACCTCCTTGGCCAAGTCCCCCGGCCCGCGCGCCGCGCCGACCACCGCGACCATGATCAGCAGCAGCCAGAACGGCAGCACGCCCAGACCGTGCAGCAGCGGGACGAGGCCTGCGGCGACGGCGCTCACCGCGTCCGTCGTCCAGGAGACGACGCGCGGGCCCAGCCGGTCGATCAGCGGCCCGGTGAACGCCTTGACCAGCACATACGGCGTCATCTCGACGAAGGCGACCAGGCCCGTCATGGTGGCGCTGCCGGTGGTGGCCAGGACGAACCAGGGCAGGGCGATGGCCGAGACCCGGGTGCCGGTCAGCGAGACGGCCGTCGCCGCGAGCACCCCGGCCAGCGGCCGGACGCTGCGCGGCGGTGCGGCAGCCGGCGAGTCCACGGCCGTCATGACCGCTCCCCCGATCCGGCCGAAGCGCCCTCGTCCCCGCCCTCGCCCTCGGGATCGGGCAGCAGCTGGACGACCACCGCCACCCGCTCGGTGCCGTCCGGAGCGGCCCCCTCGGTGTCCGCCCTGCGGTAGCGCCCGACGACGGCCGCCAGCTCCTCCGCCAGCCCGTGGGCCTCCTCGGGGGTGAGCCGCAGCCCCCAGTCGCTGAGATCGAGCGCGTGCCGCCAGTCGCGAGGCATGGTCTCGTACGCGTTCAGGGCCCGCTGCGCGGTCAGCGTGTGTACGGCAGCGATCGACCGCAGGTAACCGAGGGCGGCCTCCGGCTCCTCGTCGGCCAGCTCCATGTCCGTCCACCAGGTGAGTTGGTGGACGGACCTCCACCACCGCTCGCGGGCGTTGCCGCGCTCGGTGTCCTCCGCGACGAAGCCCGCGGCGGCGAGCTGGCGCAGGTGATAGCTGGTCGCGCCCGAGGTCAGCCCCATCCGCTCGGCGAGCCTGGTCGCGGTGGACGGGCCGTGCCTGCGCAGCAGCCCGATCAGCTGGACCCGCACGGGATGGGCCAGGGCCCGCAGGCCCTTGGCATCGAGGACGACATCGGTCTGCGGGTCCGAACTGTGCGGCCACCGGCGTTCTTCGGTCATGGCAGCAGCGTAGAACCGCAAACACTTCTTCGCAAAGGGTTATTTGCGAAGAAGTATTGGCGGTTCCGTCGCGCACTGCGGACGACAGGCCGACGCCAGGCCCGGGCTCCGGGTGAACGGCAGGAGGAAAGCACGAAGCCCGGGGACGGAACCGTCCCCGGGCGACTGGACCGCGGCCTCGCGCCGCCGGCCCGAGCAGGGCCACCCGAACAGGGCGGCCCGCCCACACGGGTCAGTCGCGGGCCACCGGGAGGGTCAGCACCAGGGTGAGACCGCCGCCGGGCGTCTGTTCGGCCTCCAGACGGGCGCCGGCCGCGCTCACCAGGCCCTGCACCGCCAGGCCGACCGGGCCGCCGGGGCGCCCGCCCTCGATCAACCACGGGCGCGCCCCGGGGAGTTCGCAGGCACCGCGGTCCACCACCCGGATCTCCACCCGCGCCTTCTCCTGCCCCGAGTACCCCGACTGCCCCGCATACCCCGAGCGCGTCGAGGACCCCACCTGCCCCGACCGCCCCGGCCCACCCGGTCCGGTCACCGCGTCCGCCCTGACCAGCACCCTGCCACCGAGCGGGCTGCGCCGGATCGCGTGATCGACCAGCCCGGCCAGCGCCGACTCCAGTCGACGGGCGTCCGCGACCACGACCGGCAGACCGACCGGCACCCGGTTGGCGACCTGGGCCGCCCGACCGCCGCCGCGCAGCACCCGCTGCACCAGCTCGGCCACCTGGACGTGGTGCGCCTGCGCGGGGCAGCCCTCCGGGCGGTCCGTCCAGTGCACCCGGTCCAGTTCGGGCCGGGACAGCACCCGCGGCCCGGCCATCGAGCCCGGGTGGGACCGGCCCGGGCCTTCGTCGGGTTCGCCGACGCCGTCCCCGCCCACGCCGAACCCGCCACCGAAGCCCCCGAACGCGCCGAACCCGCCGAGCGCCCGGGCACCCGACGCGACATAGGCCCAGAGCTTCCCGCGTGCCATCGCTGTACCCCTCGCGCCTCACCGGCGGCCACCGTCAGGTGCGCGGCGGGCCGGAACAGGCCGCCTCACCGGCCCTTCCGCCAAGCCTGCGCCCGCACCGGACGGGTGACAATCCGGCTCCAGGGCGCGAACCAACCACCGCACCCCGCCGAACGGCTGGACCCGTACCCCCCGAGCGGCGGGGCGCGCCCACCCTCCGGCGGAGCGCACCCGACAACACCAGAGCCCCGGCGCACCGGAACACCCCCGCGCCCCCGACCTCCCCGACCGATCGGCCCACCCGGCCCGATCACCCCGCCCGCCCTAAACTGGCCCTGTGCCCCGGCTCAACGACCAGGTCCAGGAGCTGCTCCGGGAGTACGCCGACCTGATCTCGATCACCGGCGGGGACGCCTTCCGGGCCCGCGCCTACGAGAAGGCCGCCCGCGCGGTCGGCGGATTCCCGGAGGACGTCGCCGGGCTGGACACCAAGGGGCTCCAGCAGATCCCCGGCGTCGGCAAGTCCACCGCCGAAAAGATCGCCGAGTACCTCGCGACCGGCCGGATGGAGTCCCTGGAGAAGCTGCGGGCCATGATCCCGGCCGGCGTCCGCGAGGTGATGGCCGTCCCCAGCGTCGGTCCCAAACGCGCGCTCGCCCTCTACCGCGACCTCGACATCGCCTCCGTCGACCAGCTCGCCGAGGCGATCCGCGCCGAACGGCTGCGCGAGGTGCCCGGGTTCGGCGCGCGCAGCGGCGAGAAGATTCTGCACGGCATCGAACTGCTGCGGCAGTCCGGCGGGCGGACGCTGCTCGACGCGGCCACCGAGCAGGCCGAGCAGATCGTCGCGGCGATCGCGGCCGTGCCGGGCTGCACCCGCTGCGCCTACGCGGGTTCGCTGCGCCGGATGCGCGAGACCGTCGGCGACATCGACGTGCTCGCCACCGCCGAGGACTCCGCACCGCTGATGGCCGCGCTCGCCGGACTCCCGTACGTGGCCGAGGTGATCGCGCAGGGCCCGACCAAGACCTCGGTGCGCACCGCCAAGGGCCTCCAGGTCGACCTCCGGGTGGTGCCGGAGGAGGACTGGGGCGCGGCGCTGGTGTACTTCACCGGCTCCAAGGCGCACAACATCAAGCTGCGCACCATGGCCGTCCGGGCCGGGCTGAAGCTCTCCGAGTACGGGCTGTTCGGCGCCGAGAGCGGGAAGAAGGTGGTCTCGGCGACCGAGGAGGAGGTGTACGCGGCGCTCGGTCTGCCCTGGATCGCACCGCCGCTGCGCGAGGACCGCGGCGAGATCGAGGCGGCCCTGCGCGGCGACCTGCCGGACCTGGTCACCCAACGCGACCTCCGCGGCGACCTGCACACCCACACCGATCTCACCGACGGCCTGGCCACCCTGGAGGAGATGATCGACACGGCGGCCGCCCGCGGCTACGCCTACTACGCGGTCACCGACCATGCGCCGGACCTGGTCATGCAGCGGATGACGGACGAGAAGATGCTCGCCCAGCGCGAGCGGCTGCGCGAACTGGCCGGCCGGCACCGGCGAATGCGCCTGCTGCACGGCACGGAGCTGAACATCGGCCCCGACGGGGGTGTGGACTGGCCCGCCGAGTTCCTGGCCGGGTTCGATGTGTGCGTGGCCTCGGTGCACTCGCACTTCGGCGCCGACCGGGCCGCCCAGACCCGCCGCCTGATCCGCGCCTGCGAGAACCCCTACGTGCACGTCATCGGCCATCTCACCACGCGGCGGATCGGCCGGCGCGGGCCGATCGACGTCGATCTGGACGCCGTCTTCGAGGCGGCCGCCCGGACCGGCACCGCGATCGAGATCAACAGTTCGCCGCAGCGGCTCGACCTGCGGGACGAGGACGTGCTGCGGGCGAAACGGCACGGGGTGCGGTTCTCGATCGACAGCGACGCCCACTCCACCCCGCAACTGGCCTACCCGGTGTACGGGATCGGCACCGCCCAACGGGCCTGGCTGACCGCCGAGGACGTGATCAACACCTGGCCCTGGCAGCGGCTGAAGCGGTTCCTGCGCAAGGACGCGCTGCGGTGATGACCGCCCCGGGGCCACGCCTCGCGCCACCGGTCCGGAATATTCCCGAATTGCCCGGTTCCGGACCCGGAAACCCCTGGTGCCTGGGCCGTAAGAGGCGCATGATGGTAGTGAACCTGCGAGGTAACAGTGGGAGTTTGACCGCAGGAGGCAGTGGCGACAGATCGAGACGGATCAAGGTCTGCCGCTGGTACCTCGGTCGACGATCGAACTAACAGGCCGGAGGACGTAGTCCGGAGGCCACCCCGGCCTCGCAGGTTCACCGGTGCCCGGAACACCGCAGGCCGACGCCGGACACCCCCGGGGCGTCCCGGGGCCTCCGGGACGGTTCAGGGTGCGCGGCCCCCGGCGGCCGGCACCGGGTACCCCATCTCCCAGGCGTGCACGGCGATGCCGACCCGGTTCGGCACGTCGAGCTTGCGCTGGATGCTGGCGACATGCGTCTTGACCGTGCCCGGTGAGATGAACAGCTCGGCGGCGATGTCCGCGTTGGTCCGGCCCGCCGCCACCTGTCCGGCGATCTCCACCTCCCGCTCGGTGAGCGGCACCACCGGTCCGGGCCGCCGCTCGGCACGCCGGGGCGCGGTGACGTGTTCCAGCAGGCGGACGGTGACGGACGGGCTGATCAGACTCTCGCCGCCCGCCGCCGCCCGGACCGCCTCGGCCAGCAACGCCGGGCCGGAACGCTTCAGCAGAAAACCCGACGCGCCGTACCGCAGGGCCGGATAGACGTACTCGTCGAGGTCGAAGGTGGTCAGCACGACCACCCTGACCGGGGTGACGGCACCCGGTCCGGCCAGCCTGCGGGTCAGTTCCAGGCCGTCCATCCGGGGCATCCGGATGTCGACCAGAGCGACGTCGGGGCGCAGCTGCCCGGCGAGTTCGAGCGCGGCGGCGCCGTCGGCGGCCTCACCGACCACCTCGATGTCGGGCTGGGCGTCCAGAATCCGCCGCACGCTCCGGCGGACCGCCTCCTGGTCGTCCGCGATCAACGTGCGGATGGGCTGCGGGTTCGGGCTCGTCACGCCGAGCAGTCTCGCACGCCGACGGCCCCGGCCACACCGGGCCGCGTCGGCACCACGCCCCCGGGCGCACCACCACCCCACCCGGACACCGGAGGCAAGGACGGCCGGTGTCAGGAGGCGTTGCCCCCGAGGTCGGTCGCCCGGCCGTCACGCAGAACGGTCAGACCGCGCGGCACCTCCACCCGGAACCTCACATCGCAGTTGGCGATGCCGTTGCAGCCGGCCCTGAGGTCGAGGGCATCACCGTCCAGGCTCCAACTGGCTTCCTTGGAACCGATGACCCGCGCTTCGAACCAGCGGATCACCCTGACATCCTGACGGTCCGTCGCGACCAGGTCGGTGGGGAGGCCGTGGGCACGCACGTCGAGGGTGGTTCCGCCGTAGCTGAAGACCTTCTCCTCAGGGGTGGCGTCCTTCGCCGTCGCGCAGCCGGTGACGGCGGCCGACGAGACGAAGGCGGCCAGGACCAGGGCCAGAACGGTGGCGGGCGCCCGCCCGGAAGACGCCCGGGCAGACATTCGGGGAAACGCCCGGCGGACGGACGGGGTACTGGTCATGAGGTGGATCCTCCGGCAGGAGCGGGTCGGTGACGACTACGAGCCTCGCCGCTGCGCCCGCCGCTGCCATCTGCCGTTCGGCAGATACCCGGCACCCGGCCGACCGCGCGCCCCGCCCGGGCCGGGCCGCCTACCGCACCGGCAGCACACAGACGGTCCGCCAGCCGGACGGCCGGTACGGGCCCGCCTCCAGGGTGCCGCCGTGCGCCGCGGCGCGTTCGGCCAGGCCCGCCAGCCCGGTGCCGCCGCCCACGCGACGGCGCAGCAGGCCCTTCGGGCCGCGCGCCGCCCCGCCGTCGTTCGTCACCGACACCTCGACCGCCCGGCCGGGACCGGCCGTCACCCGGACGGCCACCTCGGTGGCGCCCGGCGCGTGCCGCCGCACATTGGTCAGCGACTCCAGGACGACGGCGTACACGGTGGCCTCGGCCTCGGCGGAGAGCACTCCGGTGGCATCCGGCGCCAGCTCGACGGTGGCGCGGACCTCGGCACCGGCGGGGCCGGTCGTGGTGAAGCGGCCGACCAGCTCCGGAAGATCGGCCAGCCCGCGGATCCGGGTGGCACCGGACGTCCGGCCGGCCGCCGCCGCGTCGGACTGCGGGTCGCGCAGGGCGCCCACCATCTCGTCCATCGAGTCCAGCGCCCGCAGTCCGGCCTCCTCCAGGCGGCGCAGCAGTGCGGCCGTCTCCTCCCGGTCCTGGCCGGGCAGCTGGCCGGCCTGTGCCTCCAGGACGATGCCGGTGATCTCGTGGGCGACGAAGTCGTGCAGTCCCCGGGCCACTTCGAGCCGCTGCTCGCGGCGGGCGCGAGCCACCGCGCGCTCCCGGCGGGTGTCCAGCACGCGCAGGTAGAGGCCCGCCCCGGCGACGCCGACGGCCGGGAGGAGCGAGAGCAGGAGGGCAACCAGCGAGTCCTGCCATCCACCGTGCGGGGTCCGCAGGGTGAAGCGCAGCGGCACCAGGAGCGTCGCCAGGCCGACCAGGACCGCCACCGCGCCCACCCATCGGCCCGGCACCCGGCGTATCGCCCGGCCGAGCAGCACCAGAAGGGCGAGCCACTCGAAGGGCAGCCAGAACGCGGGGAGCCGGTAGAGGCCCGAGTAGCCCGCGTCGAGTGCCAGCGAGGCGGCGGCCACGACGACGGCGGCCGCCCCGAGCGTCACCCTCCGGGCCGGCCACCGGACCGTCGCCACCAGCACCGTGAGCGCGGCCATGGCGGCGACGAGCAGGGCCGCCGCGCGGTCACCCGGGCGGGCCGGCACCACCGGGGCCAGCAGCACCAGGACGGCGCCGGCGGCCAGCAACCGGCGAACCGGGGCGACGAAGGCCGGGGGCGGAGGGTCGGTACGCATGCGCCCGAGCCTACGGGGCCGGTCCCGGCGGTACGGCGGCACGGTCCTCCCGGGGGAGGGCGGAATCTTACCCGGGCGGAGCGATCCCGCTCCCGTGCGGCAGAACTGACGGACCGCAGGACACCGGAGCGGATCCGGCCGCAGCCGGGACGCCGTCGCCACGGGCGTGATCACCCGGGGCGAGGCACCGTGGTTCCCCGGTCGCCGGCTCGTGGGCTCCAAGGTCTCGATCACCGTCCAGGACAACGGCCGCGCCGACCGGCTCGGCCGGCTCCGGGGAGCGTTCGGTCGGCCCGTCCCGGACTGCCGGGGCGCGGTAGCGTTCATCCGCACCAGCAGTGGCAACTTCACCGTGCGGGGCTGACGCCCCGGACCATCCCCGGAGGACGGCCCGATGATCGACGACCGCGCGACTCCCGCCGTCCCCGCCGCCCAGGACCGGGCCGCCCACCTGGTCACCGTCGGCCCGCCCGGACACGTCACCCGCTCCGCGCCGCCCGCCGTGTTCACCGGCCCGACGGGCGCCGGCCGGTGACCCCCGTGCTGGACTACCGGCAACTGGCCGCCGTCGGACCGTACTTCGCCCTGGACGTCGCCACCGCCCCCGGGGAGGGCCCGCCCCCGGGCTTCCGGCCGCTGCGCGAGCTGTACGCCGGCGGACCGGACTCGTTGCTGGCGGGGCGGGTGCGCGTGGTGGCACAGCGACTGGGCACCGCCGAGCCCCGGGTGGCGGCGTCGATCCTGCACCTCGGGCTGGCCGCCCGGTTCTGGTCGGTCGGCCTCGGCTCGGCCCTCCTGCTGGGCGTGGTGCCCGACCTGGACCCGGACCGCGCCCGTGTCCGGGTGCCCGACCAGGGGCCGATCGATCTCTGGACGCCGTACGCACCCGCGCCGTCCGGACGTGAACCGCTCACCGAGCGGCTCCACCAGTCCGTCGTCCAGGGCCAGTTGACGCCACTGGGAGCGGCCGTCCGGACGGTGGCGCCGATCGCCGGCCGGCTGCTCTGGGGCAACGCCGCGTCCGCGCTGGCGGGCGCGCTGCGGATGCTGGACGCCCACGGGGCACCCGGCCACGGCCGTGCCCTCGTCGCGGAGTTGCTGGACCGCCCGCCGCTGGCCGGCACCGGTGTGCTGCGCGCCCTCGGACCGCGCGGCACCGCGTTCCGCCGGAACAGTTGCTGCCTGTACTACCGCGTCGGCCCGGGCGCCGGGGTCTGCGGCGACTGCTGCTTCACCCGCCCGCCTGAGCCCCGGGCCGGGTAGCGGCCCGCCCCTGACCGGCGGCCCCCGCCCGGGCGAGCACACTGCCGCGGCCCGCGCCCCTCGTACAGGGCCGCGCCGGCCATCAGCGTGCCGCCCGCGGGGCCCCCGGTCAGACCAGCTCGAACACCCCGTAGGAGAAGCCCTCGGCCCGCAGCTCCCCGTCCACCATCCGCACCCCTTGGACGTCCAGCGGCCGGAGCGCGCCCGGCCCGAACCGCACCGCCCCCGGCTCGCGCCTCGGATTGACGGCCACCAGGTACCGCCCGGCCCGGGTGTACACCAGCGGGTAGCCGGCATGCCGCACCTCGACCGTGCCGCCGGCGCCGAGGCCGGGGTGGGCGCGGCGCAGCGAGATCAGCCGGCGGACGGTGTGCAGCAGGGAGGTCGGATCGGCCCGCTGGGTGGCGACGTCGGGGCGGTGCGGGTCGGGGTCGACGGGCAGGTAGAGCCGCTCGGGCGGCGCCGTGGAGAAGCCCGCGTTCGGGCCCGGTTCCCACTGCATCGGGGTGCGCGAGCCGGCCCGGTTGTAGTGGGGCCCGAGCACACTGCCCTCGACGTCCGGGAGCCCGGGCAGGTACCGCATGCCGATCTCGTCGCCGTAGTAGACGGCGGGCAGGGTGGGCCAGGTGAGCTGGAAGGCGAAGGCGGGGGCGAGTTGCTCGGCGGTGCGCGGGCCGGTGGCGAGCCGGGAGAAGTCGTGGTTGGCGGTGGGCAGGGCGATATGGCCCGTGCCCTCGGTGAGTTCGGCGGCGGAGCGCCAGGCGTCCAGGAAGGTCTGCGGGGTGCCACGGCCCTCGGCCTCGAAGTAGCAGGGGCCCTGTGTCCAGCGCTCCTCGGCGGTGCCGGCGCCGTTGTTCCACAGCGAGCGCAGCGGCAGACCCCGGTCGGGGCCGCCGAACTGGAGGAAGAAGTCGGCGTGGAACCCGGCCGCGACGGCGACGGCCGGGTCGCCCCACTCGGCGAACAGCGCGGCCCCCGGGTGGGCGCGGTCGAGCCAGTCGCGCAGTTCGGTCCAGAGCTTGGCGGTCTCGACGAAGCCGGGGTCGTCCTTGACCAGGGAGGAGGCCATGTCCACCCGGAAGCCGGCCAGGCCGAGGCCGAGCCAGTGCGCCATGATCTCCCGCAGGGCGGCGCGGTTGGCGCGCGGCCCGTCGGCGTCCACCGGCTGGCGCCAGGGCTGGTCGGAACGGCTGTGCGCGTAACCGAAGTTGAGCGCGGGCTGACAGTCGAAGAAGTTCGGCCGGTACCAACCGGGCCGACGGCCGGGCGAGGCGACGAAGCCGTCCACCGGGCGGTCGGACCAGATGTAGCGGTGGTCACCCGGGTCCTCGGCGGCGGCCAGGAACCACGGGTGCCGGTCCGAAGTGTGGCCGGCGACCAGGTCGAGCAGGACGCGGATGCCCTTGCGGCGGGCGGCCTCGACCAGCGCGACCAGGTCGTCCGTGGTGCCGTAGCGGGGCGCCGGGGCGAGGTAGTCGCTGATGTCGTACCCGGCGTCACGGAACGGCGAGGCGAAGCAGGGGTTGAGCCAGACGGTGTCGACGCCGAGCCAGGCGAGGTGGTCGAGGTGCCCGGTGATGCCCGCGAAGTCGCCGATGCCGTCGCCGTCGGAGTCGGCGAAGGTCTGCGGGTAGATCTGGTAGAGGACGGCGTCGGCCAGCCAGTCGGGGCCGGGTCGGGTCGAGGTCATGGGGGTGGATCCTCCTGCCGGGTGCCGGGGGCCGGGCTAACGATTGTCGTCCGATCCCGGCCGTCCCGACAGTCCGCGTCAGGCGGCTCGTGTCGCACACGCCTCCGTGAACGCCTTGGCCCGGCGGGTGATCTCGGCCCAGTCCCCGGCCGCGACGACGGCCGGCGGCACGACGTCGGTGCCGGCGCAGACCGCGAGCGCGCCGTGCGCGAGGAAGTCCGCCGCGTTGCCCGCGTTGACGCCGCCGGAGGCGACCAGCGGCACGTCCGGGTAGGGGCCGTGCAGGTCCTTGAAGTAGCCGGGGCCGAAGGCCCTGGCCGGGAAGATCTTGACGGCGGCGGCCCCGAGGTCGACGGCCTGGGCGACCTCGGTAGGGGTGAGCGCGCCGAGCACGACCGGCACCCCGGCGGTATGTGCGGCCTGCGCCACCTCGGGCCGGCAGCCGGGGGTGACCAGGAAGGACGCGCCGGCCTCGACGCCGCGCTCGGCCTGCTCGGCGGTGAGCACGGTACCGACCCCGACCCGCCAGCCCTCGGCCGAGGCCCGGCGCAGATGGTCCGTCACATCCGGTGTGGTGTAGGTGAATTCGGCCCAGGTGATGCCGCCCTCGGCGAGCGCGGCGCAGAGTGCGGCGGCGTCCGGTATCCGGGGGGCGCGGACGACGGCGATCACCGGCTCGGCGGCCAGCGCGGC
The DNA here is from genome assembly GCF_040685575.1 of Kitasatospora sp. NPDC088351. Lineage (NCBI taxonomy): Bacteria > Bacillati > Actinomycetota > Actinomycetes > Kitasatosporales > Streptomycetaceae > Kitasatospora > Kitasatospora sp. NPDC088351. Next base: position 51,228 of record NZ_JBFBIL010000027.1, read on the forward strand.
CCGGGCGGTGGCGAGCACGGACTGCGCCGGAGCGGACCGCGCGGAAAGGGGCTGTGCGGGAAGGGGCTGTGCGGGGCTCATGCGGCTCGGGTCCCTCGGTCGGTTCGGCGCAGGGCGCGGCCCGGGCGGGCGCCCGTGGTGCGGCCCTGCTGGATGACGGCGGTGCCGTTGACGAAGACGTACTCGATGCCCGTGGCGGGCCGGCGGGGCTGGTCGAAGGTGGCGGCGTCCTGGACGTGTTCGGGGTCGAAGAGGACCAGGTCGGCGTGGTGGCCCGGGGCGATCAGGCCGCGCCGGTCCAGCCGGAGCCGGGCGGCGGGGCGGCCGGTCATCCGGGCGATCGTCTCCTCCAGCGTGAGGACGCCCAGCTCCCGGCTGTAGCGGGTGAGGTACCGGGGGAAGGTGCCCCAGGCGCGCGGGTGCGGCCGGGCGCCGACCAGCAGGCCGTCGCTGCCGACGGTGTGCGCGCGGTGGCGCATGATCGTCCGGACGTTCTCCTCGTGGCCGACGTGCTGGAGGATGGTGGTCGCCAACTCGTCCCGGCACAGCAGGTCGAGGAAGACCTCGGTACCGGACCGGCCCTGTTCGGCGGCGAGTTCGGCGACCGTCCGCCCGACCACCGCGGCCAGGCCGGGGGCGCGGACGCCGGAGATCTGGATGGTCTCCCAGTCGGTGACCACCCCGTGGCAGCCGTCGCTGCCCTTCTCCTCCACCTCGTACCGGATCCGCTCGCGGGCGTCCGCCTCGCCGAGCCGGGCCAGGGTGGCCTGCGGGCCGCCCTCGGTGGCCCAACCGGGCAGCAGGGCGGCCAGGGTGGTGGAGCCCGGCAGGTAGGGGTAGCTGTCCAGGGTGAGGTCCACGCCGTCGTCCAGCGCCCGGTCGACGAGGTCCAGCAGTTCACCGGCCCGCCCCTGGTTGACGCCGAAGTTCATGGTGGCGTGGGTCAGGTGCAGCGGGCAGCCGGAGCGGCGGGCGATCTCCACCATCTCGGCGTAGCCCTCCAGCGCCCCGGCCCCGTAGGAGCGCTGGTGCGGCGCGTGGAAGCCGCCGTGCGCCGCGACGACGGTGCACAGCTCGACCAGTTCGGCGGTGTCCGCGTACATCCCCGGGGTGTAGGTGAGGCCGCTGGAGAGGCCGACCGCGCCCTCGCGCAGCCCCTGGGCCAGGAGTTGGCGCATCAGGTCGAGTTCGGCCGCGCTCGGTGCCCGGTTCTCCCAGCCCATGGCGAGCATCCGCAGTGAGCCGTGCGGCACCAGGTAGCAGGCGTTGACGGCGACGCCGGTGCGGTCCAGCCGGTCCAGGTAGCCGCCGACGGTGCGCCAGTCCCAGTCGAAGCCCTCGGGGTCGCCGTTCCAGCCGGCGATCTGGCGGCGCAGCGCGGCGAGCGTGCCGTCGTCCACCGGCGCGTAGGACAGGCCGTCCTGGCCGAGCACTTCGCAGGTGACGCCCTGGGTGACCTTGGCGGGGTGCTCGGGTTCGAGCAGCAGGGCCAGGTCGGAGTGGGCGTGCATGTCGATGAAGCCGGGTGCCAGGACGAGCCCGTCGGCGTCCACCTCCCGGACGGCGCCGAGGCCGTGGCCGATCTCGGTGATCAGTCCGTGGCTGATCCGGACGTCCGCGCGGTACCGCTCGGCGCCGGTACCGTCCACGACCGTGGCACCCTTGAAGACGAGGGCCTGCCCTTCCGCCTGAGGCCTCATCAGAAATACGTCCGCACCAGGCCGGTGACCTTCGGCTCGGGGCTGTCCGCGTCGTCCAGCACCGGGATCATCGTCCACTTGTCGAAGGCGGTGCACGGATGCGAGACCCCGAGCCGCAGGACGGCACCGACGGGGGCGAGGTCGCCCGCGTCGCGCAGGAAGGCGTGCTGGTCGTTGAGCGCGGTGATCCGGGCGGCCGTCCCGGCCAGCCCGGGCCCGCCCCGGACGAGTTGCGGCTCCGGCAGGCCCTCGTCGAACGGCAGGTCGCGCTTGCCGGCGTCGAGCAGGGCCAGTTGCGGCTCGGGGCGGGAGACCACCCGCGCCCAGCCGTGCAGGGCGCTGCGGAACGGCGCCTGGCCGGCGCCCCGCCCGAGCGGCGAGATGCCCCGGTAGAAGCCGTCGTCGTGCGCCACGTACGCGCCCGAGCGCAGCACCACGAGGGCGTCCGGCAGCCCGGCCAGCTCCTCGACCACGAGGTCGAAGTAGGCGCTCCCGCCGGCCGACACGATCGGCTCGGCGCCGCTGGAGCAGGCGGTGGAGAGCCGCCCGTGCAGATCGGCGAGGGCCCGCAGATAGCCGCGGACGGTGGCCAGCCCCTCCTCGCTCGCGTCGTGGGCCAGCGCCCCCTCGTAGCCGCCGACGCCGGCCAGCCGCAGGGTGGGCGCGCGCAGTACCGCGGCGGCGATCTCGACGGCCTCCTCGACGCCGCGCGCTCCGGTGCGCCCGCCGGGGCCGCCGAGTTCGACCAGCACCTCGACCTGCCGTTCGGCGCCGGCCGCGCGCAGGGCCTCGTCCATCAGCCGGACGCTCTCGGCGGAGTCCACCCAGGAGACGAAGGCGAACGACGGGTCGGCGGTGAGCTCGGCCGCGAGCCAGCCCAGTCCGGCGGGGTCGAGCAGCGTGTTGGCGAGCAGGATCCGCTGGACGCCGAAGGCCCGGGCCACCCGCACCTGCGGCAGGTTGGCGAGGGTGATGCCGTGACTGCCTGCGGCGAGCTGCGCCTGCCAGAGCGCGGGCGCCATGGTCGTCTTGCCGTGCGGGACGAGGGCCACCCCCGCCTTGGCGCACCACTCGGCCATGGTCCGCACGTTGTGGTCGACCGCGGCGGCGTCCAGGGTGAGCAGCGGGGTGCCGAGGCCGGCGAGGGCGGGCCGGGTGGCGAGGTAGTCGCGGACGCTCAGCCCCCAGGCCTCGGGCGGCAGGGCCTTGAACCGCCAGTCGAGCACCTCGTCGGCAAGGGCCGCCACCTTGCCGGCGTCGATGCCCGGCCCGGTGCCGCTGCTTGCGAAGGTCTGTTCCACGGTCTTCCTCCATCGCCGATGTTGCAACATACGCAACGAGGGTTGCACATGCTGGCATCACGGTTCTAGCATCGGCGCCGGACGAAGGTCAACGGAACGGTCAGCCGCAGGACACGAGGAGCCCAGCAGATGCCACGACAGGACCAGGCCGTGAGCTCGGGCACCCCGCCGCGCCGCACCCCGGCGGTGGAGGCGGTGTGCGTGGGCGAGTCGATGGCCGTCCTGCTGCCCGACCGGCCGGGCCCGCTGGAGTCGGTGGAGAACTTCCACCTCTCGGTCGGCGGCGCGGAGTCCAACGTGGCGGGCGCCCTGGCGGCGCTCGGTGTGCCGAGCGCCTGGATCAGCCGGGTCGGCGACGACGGCTTCGGCCGCCGCCTGACCGGCGAGGTCGCCGCACGCGGGGTGGACGTGTCCGCGGTCGCCGTCGACCCGCACCGCCCGACCGGCCTCTACCTCAAGGAGGTGGGCGGCAGCACCGGCCGCCGCCACGACCTCGGGCCCGGCCGCAGCCGGCTGCACTACCACCGCCGCGGCTCCGCGGCGTCCGCGCTCTCCCCCGCCGTGCTGGACGATCCGGCCGCCGCCCGGCTGCTGGCCGGCGCCCGGCTGCTGCACCTGTCCGGCATCACCGCCGCCCTCTCCGACGACTGTCTGGAGCTGCTCCGCGCCCTGCTGGCCGACCGCCGCCCGGGCCGTCTGGTCAGCTTCGACCTGAACTGGCGCCCGGCCCTGTGGCGCGAGCGCGACCCGGCCGTCCTACCGCCCCTGCTGGACGCGGCCGACGTGCTGCTGCTCGGCTCCGACGAGGCGGAGGCCGCCTTCGGCACCGGCGACCCGGACGCGCTGCGCCGCCTCTTCCCCTCCCCCGCCACCGTGGTGGTCAAGGACGCCGCCCGAATGGTCACGGCCCTGCACCGGGACGGCACCGCCGTCACCGAGCCGGCCCTCGCCGTCGAGGTGGTCGAGGCCACCGGAGCGGGCGACGCCTTCGCGGCCGGCTATCTGGCCGCCACCGTGCGCGGCCTGGACCAGCGCAGCCGGCTGCGGCTCGGCCACCTCAGCGCGGCCTGCGCGCTCACCGCCCACGGCGACCAGGCCGAGCTGCCGCCCGAGCCGGTGGTCACCGCCCTGCTGACCGCCTCCCCGGGGGACTGGGCCGCGACCCGGGTCTCGGCGGATGGCATCGTGTCCCCGGTACTGCCCGTGGCCGGGGGCGGTGCCCCCGACCCTCGACCGGCCGCGTCCCCGGCCCTTGGAGCACGATGAGCCAGACCGTCACCCGCGCCCTGCGCATCCTCGCCGAGCTCGGTGAGGGCGAGCGCTCCCTCGACCAGCTGGCCGAGGTGCTCGGCGTGCACAAGACCACGGTGCTGCGGCTGCTCCAGAGCCTCGAAGAGGAACGTTTCGTCTACCGGGACCCGGCCTACCGCTACCACCTGGGCGCCGGACTCTTCGCCCTCTCCGGCCTCGCCCTGGAACAGCGCGGGATCCGCCGGATCGCCGCGCCGCACCTGGCCGGGCTGAACGCGGCCACCGGTCAGACCGTCCACCTGGCCGCGTACGAGGGCGGCGAGGTGGTCTACATCGACAAGTACGACTCCCGCCACCCGGTGCGGATGTACTCCCGGATCGGTCTGCGCGCCGCCCTGCACAGCGCCGCCGTCTCCAAAGTGCTGCTCGCCGACCTGCCGGTGCCCGAGCGCCGCCGGGTGGTGGCCGGGATCGACTTCATCCCGCACACCGCGCACACCCTGGCCACCCCCGAGGCCCTGCTCGCCGAGCTGGAGAAGGTCTCCGCCCAGGGCTGGGCGCAGGACCACGCCGAGCACGAGGCCTTCATCAACTGCGTGGCCGCGCCGATCCGGGACGCCAGCGGCCGGGTGGTCGCCGCCGCGTCGATCTCCGTCCCGGACGTCGTGCTCCCCTACGAGCAGGTGCTCGAACTGCTGCCGCAGCTGCTCGCCACCACCCGCGCCGTCTCCGCCGACTGCGGCCAGCCGCCGCACGCCGGGCCGGCCGCCCCGACCGCCTGACCCACCATCACCAACCGAGGAAGCACCGCATGAGCGACCAGCAGCCCGTCAACGGCAAGACCGAGATCCGCACCGACGGCGCCCCCGCCCCGGCCTGGATGTTCTCCCAGGGCGTCCGCAAGGGCCCGATCCTGCAGGTCTCCGGCCAGGGCCCGCAGGACCCGGCCACCGGCGAGTACCTGTACCACGGCGACGTCAAGGCGCAGACCCGGCGGACGCTGGAGAACGTCAAGGCCATCGTCGAGGCCGGCGGCGCCACCATCGAGGACGTGGTGATGTTCCGCGTCTACCTGACCAAGCGCGCCGACTTCCCGCTGATGAACGAGGTCTACGCCGAGTTCATCGACGAGAACGTCAAGGCCGGCGGGGTGAAGCCCTGCCGCACCACGATCTTCGTCGAGCTGCCGCAGGAGCCGATGCTGGTCGAGATCGACGCGCAGGCCGTGATCGGCTGAGCCGCCCGAGGCGGTACGCGCCGGAGCCCGGACGACCAGTCGGCCGTCCGGGCCCCGGCGCTTTCGTCCGCCGTCACCGGCCGGCGGTGACGGCCTGCTCGGCGGCCGCGCCGCGCGCCACCACCCGGGCGGCGCCCTTGGCCTCGCGCCGCTCCAGGGTGCCGGAGAGCAGGGCGACGCCCAGCGCGGCGACGGTGAGCAGCCCGCCGACCCAGTTCGGCGCGTCGTAGCCGAGCCCGGCGGAGATGACCAGCCCGCCGAGCCAGGCGGAGAGCGCGTTGCCCAGGTTGAACGCGGCGATGTTGGCGGCCGAGGCCAGCGTGGGCGCACCGGCGGCCTGGTCCATCACCCGCTTCTGCAGCGGCGCGACGGTGGCGAAGCCGAACAGGCCGATCAGCGGGATGGTGATGATCGCGCCGGCCTTGCTGTGCGAGGCGAAGGTGAAGGCGAACAGCAGCACCGCCAGCACCGCCAGGATCACGTACAGGCTGCGCATCAGCGCGCGGTCGGCGAACCAGCCGCCGAGCAGGTTGCCGACGAACAGCCCGATGCCGAACAGGAAGAGCAGCCAGGTGACGCTGGTGTCGGCGAAGCCCGCCATCTCGGTCATCATCGGCGTGATGTAGGTGAACATCGCGAAGATGCCACCCCAGCCGAACACCGTCATGGTCAGCGCGAGCCAGATCTGCGGCCGGCGGAAGACCGCCAGCTCCGGGCCGAGCCGGGCCCCCTCGGCGCGCCGCTGGACGGGCACCAGCGCGGCGATGCCGGCGAACCCGATCACGCCGAGCGCCGCGACCACGTAGAAGGTGGACCGCCAGCCGAAGTGCTGGCCGAGCAGGGTGCCCATCGGCACGCCGAGGACGTTGGCGGCGGTGAGCCCGGTGAACATCAGGGCGATGGCGCCGGCCCGCTTCTGCGGGGCGACCAGATCGGCCGCGACCACCGAGCCGATCCCGAAGAACGCGCCGTGCGCGAAGGCCGCGAGGATCCGGCCGACCATCAGCAGGCCGAAGGCGGGCGCCACGGCGGAGACCAGGTTTCCGGCGATGAACAGGCCCATCAGCATCAGCAGCATCCCCTTGCGGGGGATCCGGGTGCCGAGGACGGTGAGCAGCGGTCCGCCCACCACGACGCCGAGCGCGTAGCCGGAGATGAGCAGGCCCGCGGTGGGGATGGACACCGAGAAGTCGCCGGCGACCTCGGGCAGCAGGCCCATGATCACGAACTCGGTGGTGCCGATGCCGAAGGCGCTGATCGCCAGCGCCAGGAGCGCGAGGGGCATGAGAGTCTGCTTTCCAAGACGATTGCATGTGCAACTACCAGCGCCGACAATACGTCTACCATCCAGATACTTGCAAGCGCCGGATATTGCCTAGGTGAACATACGCCACGCTTGCCAGTACCCCTCGGCACGATTAGGTTAGGCTCACCTAACTTACTGGAGGTCAGCCATGAGCCCCGTGGACACCACGGCACCCGAGGCGCCGGAGGCGCCCGAACCCACCGCCGCCGAACGGGTCTGCAGTCTGCTCACCGCCACCTCCTCCGTGGTGATCCGCGCCTGCGGCGAGCACCATGAGCTGGACACCCCGATCGCGGTACAGGGCTCCCGGCTGCGCCTCCACGCCCCCCTCGACGCGCCGCTCACCCTCGCCGCCACCCGCGCGCAGGACGGGCTCGCCGTCGTCCTGGACCTCACCGACATCGCCCCGGTCGCCGTCCGCGACCGCGTCCGCGGCCGGCTCTCCCTGGCCGGCCGGCTCCACCTGGCCCACCTCGCCGACGACGGGCTCGGCGTCCACCTGCGCCTGGACGTCGCACACGCCGTCCTCTCCACCCCGTACGGCACCACCGCGCTGACCGGCGCCGACCTCGCCCTCGCCGGGCCCGACCCGCTCGCCCGCTACGAGGCCGGCCTGCTCACCCACCTCGCCGACGACCACCCGGACGCGCTCGCCGTGCTCACCCGCCTGCTCGACCCGGACCTACTCACCGAGCGGCCCGGGATCCGCCCGCTGGCCCTCGACCGGTACGGCCTGGTGCTGCGCCTGGACCACCCGCACGGCCATCGCGACGTCCGTCTGGTCTTCCCCGAACCCGCCCGGGACGCGGACGAGTTCGGCCACCGGGTACACCAGCTGCTGACCGCCGCACACCGCGCGCTGCCCGCCCACCGGATCTGAACCAGGCCACCGGTCAACTGGGCTGACCAGACGTCAACTTCCCTTGGCGTCACGTAAAACGAAAACGGCCAGCCCGGCTCGCGAGAGGATTTCTCGCGAGCCGGGCCGGCCGACTGGGCGTGTCCCGCGCCCAGGGTGCCACTGTCGGTGCGGCGATCACCCGGTCGAGCGGTCACCCGACATGACCATCCCGAGTGGCCGTACGCCCCGCACCCAGCGGTGGTTCTGATGCCCGATCAGATGGCGACGCCGTGCGCCCGCAGGTAGGCGATCGGGTTGACGTCCGTGCCGTACCCCGCACCGGTGCGGATCTCGAAGTGCAGGTGCGGGCCGGTCACGTTGCCGGTCGCGCCCGAAAGGCCGATCTGCTGGCCGGCGGTGACGGTCTGGCCGATCCTGACGCCGATCGAGGACAGGTGCGCGTACTGGGCGTACTTGCCGTCGGCGAGCTTGATCTCGACCTCGTTGCCGTAGGCGCCGCCGTTGCCGGCCTTCACCACGGTGCCGCCCGCGACGGCGCGCAGCGGGGTGCCGGTGGAGACGACGAAGTCGGCGCCGGTGTGGTGGCCGGAGGACCACATCGAGCCGGCCACGCCGTAGGCGGTGCCGAGCTTCGGGCTGGCGACCGGGGAGACGTAGCTGGCGACGCCGGCCACGGTAACCGGGGCCGGGGTGGCGGGCTTGGCGACCTCGATCTTGGTCTGGACCGGGGTCTGCGGGGCGGGCTTGACCGGCTTGGCGGTCTGAACCGGCTTCGGCGCGGCGGCCGGAGCGGCCGGAGCAACCGGGGCGGCCAGCTTGGCGGCCTCGGCCGGAGCGGCGGCCTTGGCGCCGAGCGCGAGCTTCTGGCCCGGGAAGATCAGGTTCGGGTTGGCACCGACGACCGAGCGGTTCTGCTCGTACAGCGCCTGCCAGCCACCCTCGACCTGCTTGGCGTCGGCGATCTTCGACAGGGTGTCCCCGCCGACGACCTGGTAGCTCTGCTCGACCGGCGCGGCGGCCGGGGCGGCCTGCTGCGGGGCGGCGGCCGGGGCGGCGTCGGCGGTCGAGGAGTTGCTCTGCCGGGGCTTCGCGGCCGGCGCGGTGTGGGCCTGGGCGCTGATCGCGGTCACCAGCGGAAGGGCGAAAGCGGCGCCGGTGACGGCGGTGGCGATACCGATGCGGGCGGCGCGGGGCAGGGCGATACGACGAGCCTGTGCGGGCATGGAAGATTTCCTCTCCGACGCCTACGAGGTGAGCTGTCGGGTTCGGGCTGGAGTTGCCCGGCCGCAATGCGGCTTCACCCCAAGCCGGACCGTGAATTCCGGTCCGGCGACTTACCTTTGGGTCCCCCGCTCCTGCCGTACAGAGTTCAGTTCGCACCACCGGGCAGCGGCAGGACTAGGCGTTCCACCCGGTGGCCGCCCGGGCCGTGGCCGGGCGGTCGCTGAACTAAAACCCATCCGTACGGGCTAAGCAATGTCGATCACGTGAAGTCACCACAAAGCCCCGAGGCGTCGTGACACTCCGAATGATCGGCTGCACGGTACGCACACAATCCATTGACCTGGAGCGACCGCCCGGCGACACTCCGCCGATATTCGCGTCAGTACGCACGCGATCACCTACGGAATGCCATTCGCCGACACACCCCCCGGTGACCCTTGTCACGTCGGCCCGCGGGGCGCACGATCGGGCGGTGGCCACCTCCGAGGCCGGCACCCTGCGCCTGGGCACCGCGCAGGGTCGCTGGGTACTACTGGCGACGGTGCTCGGCTCCAGCATGGCGATGCTCGACGGCACCGTGGTGAACGTCGCCCTGCCCCGGATCGGCGCCGATCTGGGCGCCCCCCTCGCCGCCCTGCAATGGACGCTCAACGCCTATCTGCTGACCCTGGCCGGGCTGATCCTGCTCGGCGGCGCGCTCGGCGACCGCTACGGCCGCCGCCGGGTGTTCCTGATCGGCGTGGTCTGGTTCGCCGTCGCCTCGGCGGCCTGCGCCGCCGCGCCCACCATCGGCGTGCTGGTCATCGCCCGCGCCGTGCAGGGCATCGGCGGCGCCCTGCTCACCCCCGGCTCACTGGCGATGCTCCAGGCCGTCTTCCACCCGGACGACCGCTCGGCGGCGGTCGGCCTCTGGTCCGGCCTCGGCGGGGTGTCGGCCGCGGTCGGGCCGTTCCTCGGCGGCTGGCTGGTGGACGGCCCCGGCTGGCGGTGGATCTTCCTGCTGAACGTCCCGCTCGCCGTCCTGGTGGTCGCGGTGGCGGCCCGGCACGTGCCGGAGAGCCGGGACGAGAGTGCGACCGGCCGGTTCGACGTCCTCGGCGCACTGCTCGCCGCCCTGACCCTGGGCGCGATCACCTACGCGCTGACGGCGGCCGGTGGAGGGGTGTCCGCGTCCGTCTGGGTGACCGGCGTGGCCGGCCTGCTGCTGGGGGCGGCCTTCGTCTCGGTGGAGCGCCGCAGCCCGGAGCCGATGCTGCCGCTCGGCCTCTTCTCCTCCCGGCTGTTCACCGCGGTGAACCTGGTCACCCTCTGCGTGTACGCGGCCTTCAGCGGAGTGTTCTTCCTCCTGGTGGTGCAGTTGCAGACGGTCTCCGGGTTCTCCCCGCTGGTCTCCGGGCTGTCCCTGATCCCGGTCACCGTCCTGATGCTGGCCCTGTCGGCACGCGCCGGGCGGCTCGGCAAGCGGATCGGCCCGCGGCTGCCGCTCACCGTGGGTCCGCTGCTCTGCGCGGGCGGTGTGCTGCTGATGCTGCGGATCGGCCCCGGCGCCTCGTACTGGGCGGACGTGCTGCCCGCCGTCACCGTGCTGGGCTGCGGGATGGTGCTGCTGGTCGCGCCGCTGACCGCCACGGTGCTGGCGGCGGTGGAGGTCCGGCACGCGGGCATCGCCAGCGGTGTCAACAACGCCGCCGCCCGGGCCGCCGGCCTGCTCGCGGTCGCCGCCCTGCCCGCCCTGGCCGGTCTCAGCGGCGAGGCCTACCGGGTGCCCGCCTCGGTGGACTCGGCCTTCCACACCGCGATGCTGATCTGCGCCGGGCTGCTGGTCGCCGGCGCGCTGGTGGCCGTCACCACCGTCCGGGGCAATGTGCTGGCCCCCGAGGACCACCGCCCGGTGGCCGAGCCGGACTGCCAGTGGTCCTGCGGCACCAACGCCCCGCCGCTCGACCCGGGCCACGTCGACGCCGGAACGGCCGAGGGCCCCGCCACCGGAACGGCGGCAGGGCCCTCGGCGAACTGACGGCACACCGGCGCAGGCGCGGCGTCAGTGCAGACGGGGCGTCAGAGGATGTCGCCCGGCGCGTACTTGGCGGCCTCCGGGTACGCGGCCGCGACGGCCTCGACCCGGCGGACCACCTCGGCGACCTGGGCGCCGGCCGCACCGGTGAAGGAGAGCCGGTCGGCGAGCAGCGCGTCCAGGGCGGCCCGGTCCAGCGGGATCCGCTCGTCGGCGGCCAGCCGGTCCAGCAGCTCGTTCTCCCGGGCGCCGGCCCGCATCGCCAGCGCGGAGGCGACGGCGTGCTCCTTGATGACCTCGTGCCCGGTCTCCCGGCCGACGCCCGCCCGCACCGCGCCCATCAGCACCTTGGTGGTGGCCAGGAACGGCAGGTAGCGGTCCAGCTCGGCCTCGATCACGGCCGGGAAGGCGCCGAACTCGTCGAGGACGGTCAGGAAGGTCTCCAGCAGGCCGTCGAAGGCGAAGAAGGCGTCCGGCAGCGCGACCCGGCGGACCACCGAGCAGGAGACGTCGCCCTCGTTCCACTGGTCGCCGCCCAGCTCGGCGGTCATCGAGGCGTAGCCGCGCAGGATGACGGCCAGGCCGTTGACGCGCTCGCAGGAGCGGGTGTTCATCTTGTGCGGCATCGCGGAGGAGCCGACCTGGCCCTCCTTGAAGCCCTCGGTGACCAGCTCGTGGCCGGCCATCAGACGGATGGTCTTGGCCAGGCTGGAGGGCGCGGCGGAGAGCTGGACGAGGGCGGTGAGCACCTCGAAGTCCAGCGAGCGCGGGTAGACCTGGCCGACGCTGGTCAGCACGTTCTGGAAGCCGAGGTGGCCGGCCACCCGGCGCTCCAGCTCGGCGAGCTTGTCGGTGTCGCCGCCGAGCAGGTCCAGCATGTCCTGGGCGGTGCCGACCGGGCCCTTGATCCCGCGCAGCGGGTAGCGGGCGATCAGCTCCTCCAGGCGGCTGAAGGCGACCAGCAGCTCGTCGGCGACGGTCGCGAAGCGCTTGCCCAGGGTGGTGGCCTGCGCGGCCACGTTGTGCGAACGGCCGGCCATGACCAGCTCGGCGTGCTGGGCGGAGAGACGGCCGAGGCGGACCAGGACGGCCACCGTGCGGTCCCGCACGTGCTCCAGCGACTGGCGGATCTGCAGCTGCTCGACGTTCTCGGTCAGATCCCGGGAGGTCATCCCCTTGTGGATCTGCTCGTGACCGGCGAGCTCGCTGAACTCCTCGATCCGGGCCTTCACGTCGTGGCGGGTGATCCGCTCACGGGCGGCGATGGAGCCGAGGTCGACCTGGTCGACCACGCGCTCGTAGTCGGCGACGGCGGTGGCGGGCACCTCGACACCGAGGTCCTGCTGGGCCTTCAGGACGGCGAGCCACAGGTGGCGCTCGAGGACCACCTTGTGCTCGGGGGACCACAGCTGGGCCAGGGTCGCCGAGGCGTACCGGGAGGCCAGGACATTGGGGATCTGGGGCTTCGCGCTCACGCTTCGCAAGCCTAACAGCCGAGGTCAGCCGGAACGGCCGCGCATCGGGTAGGCTGGGTCACTTGAGCACGGAAAATTAGAGGCACTACAAACTCCTCACCGCAAGGATACCACATCGATGGACGAATTTCCAGCGGAACCGACAGCCCGCCCGGGAGCACCAGCACATCCGGAACCGGCGGCGAACCCTGCCGTACCCCCGGAGCCGTCGGCGGCCGAGGCGCTCGCCGAGGCCCTGCGCACCGAACAGGCCTGCCTCACCCGGCTGTACGCCCGGCTGGACACCGTCCGGGAGGAGACCCGCCGCACCCTGGACGGCGTCCTCGCCCAGGCCGGCGCCGGCGGTACCCACCAGGCCAGGCTGGAGCGCGAGGTCCGTGCCACCGAGGCCGCCCGCCGGTGCGCCCGGCTGGACGCCGTCGAACGCGGCCTCTGCTTCGGCCGGCTCGACGCACGCGACGGCACCGTTCACCACATCGGCCGCACCGGACTGACCGACGAGGAGTACGAGCCGCTGCTGCTGGACTGGCGCGCCCCCGCCGCCCGCCCCTTCTACACCGCCACCCCGGCCGACCCCGGCACCGTGGTGCGCCGCCGCCATCTGCACACCCGCGACCGCACCGTCACCGGCCTGGACGACGAGGCCCTAGACCTGGCCGGCCTCGGCGAGGAGGGCCGGCGCACCCTGGTCGGCGAGGCCGCCCTGCTGGCCGCGCTGGGCCGCGAGCGCACCGGCCGGATGGGCACCGCGGTGGCCACCATCCAGACCGAGCAGGACCGGGTGATCCGCGCCCCGCTCTCCGGCGCCCTGGTCGTCCAGGGCGGCCCCGGCACCGGCAAGACCGTCGCCGCCCTGCACCGCGCCGCCTACCTGCTGTACACGCACCGCGCGGTGCTGGAGCGGCGCGGCGTGCTGGTCGTCGGCCCCAGCCCGGCCTTCCTGCGCTACATCGACCAGGTCCTGCCCGCGCTCGGCGAGACCGAGGTGGTGCTCTGCACCGTCGGCGGGCTCTTCCCCGGTGTCGACGCCACGGCCTCCGACACCCCCGCCACCGCCGTCGCCAAGGGCGGCCCCTGGATGGCCGACGTCCTCCAACGCGCCGTCCGGGCCCACCAGTCGGCGCCCGCCGACGGACTCGACCTCGGCGACGGGCTGCGTCTGTCGCACCGGGTCTGCGCCGAAGCCCGCGCGGCCGCCCGCGGCCTGCGGCTGCCGCACAACCGGGCCCGCGGGTTCTTCCTGCGCACCCTGCTGGACGCCCTCGCCGTCGCCCAGGCGCTCGTCCTCGGCCGCCAGTACGACGAGGAGGAGGCCCGCTACGCCCCGCGCGAGCTGTGGGAGCGGCCGGACGTCCGGGCCGCGCTGGGCGCGCTCTGGCCGAAGCTGACCCCCGAGGGCCTGGTCGAACGGCTGCTCACCGACCGGGCCCTGCTGACCGCCGCCACCCCCGGCCGCTCCCCCGCCGAACGCGCCGCGCTGCTCCGCCCGCCAGGCGGCCCGTGGACGGTCGAGGACGTCCCGCTGCTGGACGAGGCCGCCGAGCTGCTCGGCGAGGACGACGCCCCCGCCCGCGCCCGGGCCCGCGCGGCGGAGCGCGGCCGGGCCGATGAACTCGCCTACGCCCAGGGCGTGTTGACCATCACCGGGCAGACCGGCAACGCCACCCTGGACCCGGCCCTGCTGGCCGATCGGTTCCACGACGACGGCCCGTACCGCTCCACCGCCGAACGGGCGGCCGCCGACCGCACCTGGGCGTACGGACACGTGGTGGTCGACGAAGCGCAGGAGCTGTCCGCGATGGCCTGGCGGGCCGTACTGCGCCGGGTGCCGACCAGCTCGCTGACCGTCGTCGGCGACCTCGCCCAGACCGGTTCGGCGGCCGGCGCCCGGTCCTGGGCCGAGATGCTGGACCCGCATCTGGCCGGCCGCTGGCGCGAGCAGCGGCTGACCGTCAACTACCGCACGCCCGCCGCCATCATGAGGCCGGCCGCGGCCGTCCTGCGCAGCGTCGCCCCCGACCAGCGGCCGCCCGAGTCCGTCCGCGACGACGCCGAGCCGCCGAGCGCCGTCCACGTCCCGGACGCCGACTACACCACCGCCCTGGCCCGGCTGCCCGCCCCGGTCGGCACCCTCGGCGTGATCGCGCCGGACGCCCTGGCCGCCCGCTCGGGGTGGCTGACGGTCGCGGGCTGCAAGGGACTCGAGTTCGACACGGTGGTGGTCGTCGACCCGGCCGCCATCCTCGCCCAGTCCCCGAAGGGCGGCCAGGACCTCTACGTCGCCCTCACCCGGGCCACCCGCCGGCTCACCCTGCTCCACCACGCGCCGCTGCCCGCAGTCCTCGCCGCAGCACTCTGACCCACCCGCTCCAGCGCGCCGGCCGGGCCACCGTTCCCGCGCCGGCGCGCTCGGCCCGGTCCAGGCTGTCCTCGATCAGGGCGTCGCGCAGCGGCCGGTAGACCAGCGGCCGGGTCAGCCGCGCCGGGCCGCGGGTACGCATCGCCAGGGTGTGCCGCAGTACCGTCCGCCGCCACCTGCGCGCCGACGGCGCCCTGCCCGGGCACGCCGAGGAGCTGGCCCGGTGCTCCACCGCCCGGCTGCTGGCTACTGCGGGCTGACCGCCCGGCCGCTCAGCACCGGCAGCACCTGGGAGCAGATCGAGTGCAGGGCCACCCGCTGCTCGTCGCTCATCGCCTCGAAGGCCTGGTGGGTACGGGCCATCTCGCCGCGGATCAGGCCCAGGATCGCCCGGCCCTGCTCGGTGATGACGACGATCTTGACCCGCCGGTCACCGGCCGCGGCCTCACGGTGGGCCAGGCCCAGCGACTCCAGCCGGTCGACGATCCCGGTCACGTTCGAGGCGTCGCAGCCGAGCCGCCCGGCCAGCGCCCGCATCGGCACCGGCTCCTGCACCGCCCCCAGTGCCTTGGCCTGCGAGGAGGAGAGGCCATGCCGGGCCGCCGCCGCCGCGAAGTCCTGGAAGTACGCGGCGCCCACGGCGGCCAACACCTCCATCAACTCGGGGTTGGTCGGTACGGTCGTCGTCGCTGTCGAACCCATGGGGTCAGCGTACGACCGAGTGCTTCAGTAACTCAAGCTTTGACCACAGCAAAGGTCCGCCGGCCAACCGCTCACCCGCTCTTCCTCCGCCCCGCGGCACCCGCCTCCCCGCCCGCGGGGCAGCGGCCGGAACGGCGGTCAGAGCACCAACTGGTCGAAGAGCCGCCGCAGTTCCGCCTCCGGATCGGCGGTCAGCCCGGTGTGCACCGGCCCCGGCTGGACGATCGCGCTGCGCGGCGCCGTCAGCCAGCGGAACCGCTGCCCGGGGCTGTCGGCCGCCGCCGGACCGGCCGGCGGGCCGCCCACGCAGACCGCCTCGATCCCGTGCAGCGCGCGGCGCACCCCGGCGACGTCCGCCACCGGGTCGAGCGCCAGCAGCCGGCCCTGGTCGAGGTGGGTCCGGGCGGCCAGGTGCCCGCTCTGCCGGCAGTACAGCAGCACCCCGACGTTGACGCACTCCCCGCGCTCGACCCGGGGCACCGCCCGGATCACCGCGTACTCGTAGTCGTGCAGCTCGGCGACGGCCGGCAGGGCCGGCGGCAGGGGCTCGGTCATGCGGACACCTCCGGCAGCCAGTCGCGCGGACCGGCCAGTCGCTCGGTGAGCTGGGCGCGGTACGCGGCGCGCACCGCCTCGGGCGAGTCGAAGCCGGGTTCGTCCGCCAGCCAGACGTCGGGGATCTGCGCCACCGCATCCTCGATCGCCGCCTCGGCGATCGGGGCGAGCGCCTTGTCGGCCGCCGACAGATCGGGCTCGGCCCGCAGCAGCGCGTGGTCGGAGGCGTCGTACGGGCGGCGGATCCAGGAGGCCGCGCCCGCCCAGTGGTGATGGAAGATGAGGCTCGCACCGTGGTCGATCAGCCGCAGCCCGCCGGTGGCGACCAGCAGGTTGGGGTTGCGCCAGGAGCGGTCCACATTGCCGATCAGCGCGTCGAACCAGAGCACCTGCCCGGCCAGTCCGGCGTCCACGTCGAAGCAGAGCGGATCGAAGTTGAGCGCGCCGCTGACAAAGGCCATGCCCAGGTTGACTCCGCCGCTGGCCCGCATCTGGTCCTGGATCAGCGGGTCCGGCTCACTGCGGGCGAGCACCGGATCCAGATCGACGGTGACCAGCTCCGGCACCGGAAGGCCCAGCCGGCGGCCGAGTTCACCCGCCAGCACCTCCGCCACCAGCGCCTTGCGGCCCTGCGCCGCGCCGACCCATTTCAGGGCGTACAGCCGTCGGTCGTCCGCCTCGACCAGGCCCGGCATCGAGCCGCCTTCTCGCAGTGGCGTCACATAACGGATCGCCGTCACCTCGGTGAGCACGCCCGACAGCCTATCGGGCATATGCGCGAGGCGGGTAACTCCGGCGCGTCTGCGCCATCCGCGCCTCCCCGGTGGCAGCCCACGCTGCTCCGTGCGAGTGTGGCGGGCAATAGGGCGCGTCTGAGGCCCCGGACCCTGCACTGGACGACCTGCGCTGTAAGGGATGAACGATGGAACGACCTCGGATCCTGATCGTGGGCGGCGGCTTCGCCGGACTGGAGTGCGCTCGCCGCCTCGAACACAAGCTCACGCCCTCGGAGGCGGAGATCTCGCTGGTCACGCCGTTCAGTTATCAGCTCTACCTCCCGCTGCTGCCGCACGTGGCCGCCGGGGTGCTGACTCCGCAGTCGGTCGCGGTCTCGCTGCGCCGCACACTGCGCCGCACCCACATCGTTCCCGGCGGCGCGATCGGGATCGACCCGCGTTCCAAGGTCTGTGTGGTCCGCAAGATCACCGACGAGGTGGTGGCGCAGAAGTACGACTACCTGGTGCTCGCCCCCGGCAGCGTGACCCGCACCTTCGACATCCCGGGCCTGACGGACTACGCGCGCGGGATGAAGACGCTCGCCGAGGCGGCCTACGTCCGCGACCACGTGATCGCCCAACTCGACCTCGCCTCGGCCACCCTGGACCAGAAGGAGCGCGAGTCCCGGCTCCAGTTCGTGGTGGTCGGCGGCGGCTACGCGGGCACCGAGACCGCCGCCTGCCTGCAGCGGCTGACCACCGCGGCCACCAAACGCTACCCACGGCTGGACGCCCGGCAGATCAAGTGGCATCTGATCGACATCGCGCCCAAGTTGATGCCGGAGCTGGGCGACGCGCTGGGCCTCGCCGCCCTGGAGGTGCTGCGCGAGCGCGGCATCGAGGTCTCGCTGGGCGTCTCGGTGGCCGAAGTCGGCGCCGAATCGGTGAAGTTCACCGACGGCCGGGTGCTGCCCTGCCGCACGCTGATCTGGACGGCGGGCGTCGCGGCCAGCCCGCTGATCGGCACGCTGGACGCCGAGACGGTGCGCGGCCGGATCGCGGTGACGGCGGAGATGCGGGTGCCGCAGTTCCAGGGCGTGTTCGCGCTCGGCGACGCGGCCGCGGTGCCGGACCTCTCCAAGGGCGACGGCGCGGTCTGCCCGCCGACCGCCCAGCACTCCGCCCGCCAGGGCCGGGCGGTCGCGGACAACGTGCTCGCCGCGCTCCACAACCGACCCCTGGAGCCCTACTACCACAAGGACTTGGGCCTGGTGGTGGACCTCGGCGGCAAGGACGCGGTCTCCAAGCCGCTGGGCGTGGAGCTGCACGGGGTGCCGGCCCAGCTGGTGGCGCGCGGCTACCACCTGATGGCGATGCGCACCAATGTCGCCAAGTTCCGGGTCGGCGCCAACTGGCTGCTGAACGCCACCGCCGGAGACGACTTCGTCCGCACCGGCTTCCTGGCCCGCCAGCCCGCCCGGCTGCAGGACTTCGAGTACACCGACGCCTATCTGACGAAGGATCAGGTAAGAGCGCACGCCGAGGCGCTGCTCGCCAAGGGCTGACCGGAGCCGGGGCGGCCGCCGCACAACGGCCGCCCCGGCTCCGACCCCGACTCCGGCTCCGGCTCAGATCAGCCGCGAGCCGACACCGCCCGTCCCCAGCACGGCCGCCAGGTCCTCGGCCAGCCGCCGCGCGTCGGCCGGGTCCAGCTCCGCGATGGTGAGCCTCATCCCCGGCGGGGACTGCATCCGGTAGCGCGCGCCGGGCGCCGCCACCCAGCCGCGCTGCACCAGGGCGACCAGCGCGGACGTCTCGTCCGGCACGGGCACCCAGACGTTCAGCCCGCTGGCGCCGTGCGCCTCGATGCCACGCGCGGCCAACTCCCCCAGCAGCGCGTCCCGGCGCTCCCGATAGGCGGCGGCCACCCGCCCGGCCGGCGCCGCGTCGGTCCGCCACAGTTCCGCGACGGTGCGCTGCAGCAGATGGCTGACCCAGCCGGCCCCGAGCCGCTGCCGGCCCGAGACCCGCCCGATGGTGTCCTCGTCCCCGACCGCGACCGAGAGCCGCAGGTCCGGCCCGTACGCCTTGGCCGCCGAGCGCACCACCGCCCAGCGTTCCGGGCCGGAGCCGACCAGCGGGTGGTACGGCTGGTCGACGATGCCGTGCCCGTGGTCGTCCTCGATCAGCAGCACCCCGGGGTACCCGGCCAGCACCTCGCGCAGCTCTCCGGCCCTGGTGGCGGTGAGCGCGGCCCCGGTCGGGTTCTGCGCGCGGCTGGTGACGATCACCGCGCGGGCGCCGTCCGCCAGCGCCCCGGCGAGCGCGTCGGGCAGCGGGCCGTCGTCGTCCAGCCGGACGGGCGCGGGCTTGAGACCGAGCGCGGGCAGCAGGTCCAGCAGGCTCCCCCAGCCCGGATCCTCGACGGCGACGGCGTCGCCGGGGCGCAGCCGGGTGGCGAGGATGCGCTCGATGGTGTCGAGCGAGCCGGAGGCGACGGCGATCGGCCCGTCGGGGAGGCCGTCGGCCGCGAAGGCGGCGCCGGCGAGGGCGAGCAGCCCGGGGTCGGCGGCCGGGTGCCCGTACTGCACCGGCTCGCGGCGGGCGGCCTCGGCGGCGGCCGCGAGGGCCGGGGTGAGGTCGGGCAGCTGCGCCGGGTCGGGGTTGCCGCCGGACAGGTCGCGGGCGTGCGGGGGCACGGGCACGCGGATCTGGTCGCGCGGGGTGAGCGCGGGCCTGGGGAGGATGCGGCTGCCCTTGCGGCCGGCCGTCTCGATCACCCCGCGGTCGCGGAGCAGCCGGTAGGCGGCGGCGACCGTGTTGGGGTTGACGCCGAGCTCGCCGGCCAGGTCGCGCAGCGGGGGCAGTGGGGTTCCGGGCGCGAGCCGTCCGCTGCTCACGCCCCGCTCGACGTCGGCCGCGATTTCGCTGGCGCGCCGCCCCTTGATCGGATAGTCTCCTAGCACAAAACAGATTATGCACTAGTACATAGAGGTTGTCATGTCTGGCGGCACCCCGGTTTACTCCCGCACCCCGCGCACCACCCCGACCCGCTACAAGGACCGCGCCACCTGGGAGCAGGACGCGATCCACGCCATCCTCGACAGCGCTTACATCTGCCACCTGGGTTTCATCGCCGACGGCGCCCCGGTCGTCCTGCCGACCATCTACGCCCGCGTCGGCGACCGCCTCTACGTCCACGGCTCCACCGGCAGCCGTCCGCTGCGCGGCGCCGCGGGCGACCAGGGCCTGCCGGTCTGCGTCACCGTCACCCTGGTCGACGGCCTGGTGCTGACCAAGTCCGCGTTCAACCACTCGGTCAACTTCCGCTCGGTGGTCGCCCACGGCACCGCCCACCAGGTCACCGACCCGGAGGAGCTGACGACCGCGCTGGACGCGCTGGTCGACCACGCCGTCCCCGGCCGCTCCGCCGAGGTCCGCCCGGCCAACGCCAGGGAGCTCGCCGCCACCGCGGTGATCCGCCTCGACCTGGACGAGGTCTCCGCCAAGACCCGCGCCGACGGCGCCGACGACGACGAGGCCGACCTCGGTCTGCCGCACTGGGCCGGCGTGGTGCCGGTCGCCACGGTGCACGGCACCCCCGAACCGGCCGCGTCCACCACCGTTCCGCTCCCCGCGCACCTGCGCGACCTCTCCCGCTGACGGGGGCCCGACGATGCTGATCAGGTCCTGGGACCGGGGCGACGAGGCCGAGTGGCGCGCCTGGCTCGCCGAGGGCCGCGACTTCGGCCTGCTCGCCGCCAACGGCCCGCCCGGCCAGGGCCCCGTCCTGGTCCCCACCCACTTCCTGCTGGACGCCGAGCGCGGCGAGGTCCTGCTCCACCTCGCCGCGCCCAACCCGCTGCTCGCCGCCGTCCGGGCCGACCCCCAGGTGACCCTCTCGGTGACCGACGACTACGTCTTCGCCCCGGGCCACTGGCGCGGCGAGCCCGGCACGCCGACCAGTTACTACGCCTCCGTCCAGTTCTCCTGCACCGCCGAGCTGGTCGAGGACGCGGCCGGCAAGGCGGAGATCCTCAACCGCCAGCTGGCCCACTTCCAGCCCGAGACCCCGCAGATCCGGGTCACCCCCGGCGACAGCCCGTTCGGCCGGCTCCTCCCGGGCCTGCGCGGGCTGCGGCTGACGGTCCGCGAGGTACGCGCCAAGTTCAAGTACGACGACAAGAAGCCCGCGGCCGAGCAGCACGCCATCGCCGACCGCCTGGCCGAACGCGGCCGCGGCCTGGACACCGCGGCCCGGGTCCAACTGCTCCGGCGTAACGCCCGGCGGAGCGGGTAGCAGCGCTGACACCACGTCACCCGATCGGCTCGATCTCGGGCGGGATCCACCGACTACTGGTCGGATGTGAGACGAATCCCGCCCATCCGGATGCCGGCGGGCCCGTCCACTCGGGGAGCGCGCATGTCCACACTCGACAGTCATCAGGCGTCCGGCGAGGCGCACCTCGGGCACGTCGTGTTCATCTCCGCCGCCGCCGCGATGGGCGGCTTCCTGTTCGGCTACGACAGTGCGGTGATCAACGGCGCGGTGACGGGCATCCAGCGGCACTTCGGGGTGGGCAACAGCGAGACCGCCTTCGTGGTGGCCATCGCGCTGCTCGGCTCGGCGGCCGGCGCGGTCATCGCGGGCCGGCTCGCCGATCACCTCGGCCGGGTCCGCACCATGCTGCTCGCCGCGACCCTCTTCGCGATCAGCGGTGCCGGCTCGATGTTCCCGCCGAGCATCCAGGTGCTCGCGGCCTGGCGGGTGGTCGGTGGCATCGCGATCGGCATCGCCTCCGTCATCGCGCCCACCTATATCGCCGAGGTCGCCCCGACCGCCTACCGCGGCCGGCTCGCGTCCTTCCAGCAGATGGCGATCGTGCTCGGCATCACCGTCTCCCAGCTCGCCAACTGGGCGCTCAACCAGGCCGCCGGCGGCGAGTCCACCGGCCACCTCGGCGGTATCCAGGCCTGGCAGTGGATGCTCGGTGTGGAGACCGTCCCGGCGCTGGTGTACGGCCTGATGGCGCTGGCCATCCCGGAGTCTCCGCGCTATCTGATCGCCGACCACCGCGAGGAGCAGGCGCGCAAGGTGCTGCTGGAGGTGGAGGGCGCGGGGGTGGACCTGGACGCCCGGGTCGCCGAGATCCGGGCGGTGCTGGAGTCCACCCACAAGCCCCGGCCGAAGGACCTGCTGGGCGGCCGGTTCGGGCTGCTGCCGATCGTCTGGGTCGGCATCGGCGCCTCGGTGTTCCAGCAGTTCGTCGGCATCAACGTGATCTTCTACTACTCGTCCTTCCTCTGGCAGTCCGTCGGCATCAACGAGGCCAACTCACTGCTGATCAGCCTCTCCACCTCGATCATCAACGTCATCGGAACGGTGGTCGCGATGGCGCTGGTGGACCGGATCGGCCGCAAGCCGCTGGCGCTGGCCGGTTCGACGGGCATGGCGATCGCGCTGTCCACCGCCGCCTGGGCGTTCTCCTACCGGCACGGCACCGGCGACACCGCCACGCTGGACAACACCCACGCCACGGTCGCGCTGGTCGCCGCGCACGTCTTCGTGTTCTGCTTCGCGTTCTCCTGGGGCGTGGTGGTCTGGGTCCTGCTCGGCGAGATGTTCCCCAACCGGATCCGGGCGCTCGCCCTGTCGGTCGCCGCCTCGGCCCAGTGGATCGCCAACTGGGCGATCACCGTCACCTTCCCCGACCTCGCCGACTGGAACCTGTCGGCGACGTACGTCGTCTACGCCGCCTTCGCGCTGCTCTCGATCCCCTTCGTGGCCTTCTGCATCAAGGAGACCAAGGGCCGCGCCCTGGAGGAGATGGGCTGACGTACAGGCCCCCGCAGTCGTCGCCGCGCCGCGCGGCCCGTCCCACCGAGAGGAAGCCATGCCTGATCAGGGCGGCTCCCGGCAGAACGTCACCTTCCCGAGCAACGGGCGTCGGGCCCACGGCTATCTGGCCCGTCCGCCGCAGGGCGTCGGCCCCGGCCTGGTGGTGGTGCAGGAGTGGTGGGGGCTCACCTCGCACATCGCGACCATGGCGGACCGCTTCGCCGCCGAGGGCTTCACCGTCCTCGCGCCCGACCTGTTCGGCGGTGCCACCACCCACGACAGCGCGGAGGCCGCCCGGCTGAGGCGCGAGCTGCCGGTCGAGCGGGCCGTGGCGGACCTCGGCGGCGCGGTCGACTTCCTGCTCGGGCTCGACGGCGTGGTCGGGGACGCCGTCGGGGTGGTCGGCTTCTGCATGGGCGGCGGCTTCGCCCTGCTGCTCGGCGCCGCGGCGGGCGACCGGGTGGCCGCCGTGGTCCCGTTCTACGGGCTCCCGCCGGACCAGGACTTCGACTACCGGGGCCTGACCGCGCACGTCCTCGGCCACTTCGGCGAGCGGGACCGCTCGATCCCGATGGCGGCCGTGGACGAGGCGGCGATCCGCATCGGCGAGGCGACCGACGTCCGCCCCGAGATCCACTTCTACCCGGCCGGGCACGCCTTCATGAACGACGAGAACCCGCTCGGCGGCTACGACCCGCTCCAGGCCCGGACGGCCTGGCGGCGCACCCTCAGCTTCCTCCACGGCCACCTCGGATAGGGCCTGCCCCGCGCCCCGCCCCGTACCCGCCCCACCACCGCCGGTAAGGCTCGAAAACCCGCTGGACAGCTGACAGTTCGCCCGGCATAGTCTCCAGGTGCCCAGCCAACCCGCACGCCGCCCCCGTTTCCCCTGGGCCGGCCGCAACTACCGCATCCAGACCGCCGCCACCGTGATCAGCGGCCTCGGCAACGCCGGCGCCCCGATCGCCACCGCCTTCGCCGTCATGGACAGCGGTGGCTCCACCGCCGAGGTCGGGTATGTCACCGCGGCCCGTCTGGTGCCGGTCGTCCTGCTGCTGATGGTCGGCGGCGCCCTCGCCGACCGGCTGCCGCGCCACCACGTCATGGTCGCGGCCAATCTGTTCAACGCCCTCTCCCAGGCCGTTCTGGCCGCCCTCGTCCTCTCCGGCCACGTCCAGCTCTGGCAGTTGATGCTGCTCTCCGCCGCCGGCGGCGCGGGCCACGCCTTCTACGCCCCGGCCTCCGAGGGCATGATCATGCAGAGCGTGTCGACGGAGCACGCCGGGCGGGCGTTCTCGGTCTTCCGGATGGCCCTCAACTCGGCCCAGATCGGCGGTATGGCGCTCGGCGGCGCCCTGACCGCCGCCGTCGGCCCCGGCTGGGTGCTCGCGCTGGACGCCGGCTGCTTCCTGGTCGCCGCCTGCCTGCGCTTCCTCCTGGAGGCGGAGGCCGCGCCCACCGCCGGCGCCGGGCCCGGCATGCTGCGCGATCTGCGCGAGGGCTGGCAGGAGTTCGCCTCCCGGCGCTGGCTCTGGGTGATCGTCCTCCAGTTCGCCGTCCTGATGGCGTGCATCACCGCGGTGGACGCGGTCTACGGGCCGATCGTCGCCAAGGAGCAGCTCGGCGGCGCCGGCGACTGGGGTCTGGCGCTGGCCGCGCACGGGATCGGCCTGGTCGTGACCGGCCTGGTGATGGTCCGCTGGCAGCCGCGCCGGATCCTGCTCGTCGGCAACTACGGCGTCTTCCTCTTCGGCCTGCCCGCCCTGGCCCTGGCCGTGGCCGCGCCGCTGCCGGTCCTGGTTGCCGTGATGTTCCTGTCCGGCGCCGGGGTCACCGTGTTCGGCGTCAACTGGATGATCGCCCTGCAGCAGGAGATCCCGGCCGAGATGTTCTCCCGGGTCTCCGCCTACGACCAGCTCGGCTCGCTCTCCCTGGCACCGGTCGGAACGGCCCTGGCCGGCCCGGCCGCCGACGCGCTCGGCCTCTCCGGCGCCCTCTGGGCCTGTGCGGTGCTCTGTCTGCTGCTCAGCGCCGTCGTCCTGCTGGAGCCGCAGGTCCGCCAACTCTCCCGGCGCGCCGCCCGGCCCGCCGAAGCCGCCGTGCCGACCGGTACGGAGGCCACCGCCGTCCGCTGAGCGCCCCACCTGACCCGTACGCCCCGCCGGTGGCAACCACCGGCGGGGCGTCCCGCGTCCGACCAGGAAACGACGGAGTCGAACCTGGGGCGCCCAATGCCGAAACCACTGCTCTTCCTGGACGTCGACGGTGTGCTCAACCCGGTCTGTCCCGGCCCGGAGAACGATTTCGACACGCACACCCTGCTCGGCTACAGCGTGCTGCTCTCGGCCCGGCACGGCGAGTGGCTGCGCGAACTGGCCGGCACCTACGAACTCGTCTGGGCGACCACGTGGGAGGAGAAAGCCAACATCCACATCGCCCCCGCGATCGGCCTGCCCCGCCTCCCGGTGGTCCGCTTCGCCGGCTACGTCCCGCAGCCCGGCGACCCGCGGGTGCCGCTGATGGACCTGTTCTCCGCCCACAAGTGGGCACCCCTGCTGCGGTACGCCGCGGGCCGTCCGTTCGCCTGGGTCGACGACGTCATCCCCGGCTGCCTGGTCCGCCGGGCGCTCTGGCGGCGCGACCGCGTCCTGCTGCCGATCGACCCCGGCCAGGGCCTCGAACGCCGGCACGTGGACCGGCTGCTCGCCCGCCCGCCGCGCACCCCGGCCGTCCCGTTCCCGGTCAGCCGGTCGGCAGCCAACTGACGTGCCCGGCCAGCAGCGCGTACCCGACGAAGGCCACCGTGTCGATCAGCGCGTGCGCCACCACCAGCGGCATCACCCGCCCCCACCGCCGGTACAGCAGGCAGAACACCGCGCCCATCACCATGTTGCCGATCAGCCCGCCGACCCCCTGGTACAGGTGGTACGAGCCCCGCAGCACCGAACTCGCCACCAGCGCGGCCGGCCAGGACCAGCCCAGCTGCCCGAGCCGGCGCAGCAGGTAGCCGAGGACGACCACCTCCTCCAGGATCGCGTTCTGCCAGGCGGAGGCGAGCAGCAGCGGGATCCGCCACCAGACGTCGGGCAGCCCGGAGGGTGCCACCGTCAGGTTGTAGCCGGCTGCCTGGGAGGCCAGGTAGAGCGCGAGCCCCGAGCCGCCGATCGCGGCGGCGACGGCGGCGCCCCGGCCGAGGTCCTTCAGCTTCTGCCCGAGGTCGAAGCCGAGCACCCGCAGCGCGGCGCCCTCGCGCACCAGCAGATAGCCGACCAGTACGACCGGCATCAGGCCGCGTCCGATGTAGTACAGCTGCCAGGTGAGGTCCAGCCAGGGCCGGCCGGGGGCGCGCGAGCCGTTCAGGGTGGCGACCTGCTGGCCGAGCTTGAGCGGCTCGGTGAGCGAACCCGTGAAGCTGATCAGCGCGGCGATGCCGCTGGCCCCGAGCGAGAGCCCGAGGACGGTCAGCAGCTCCACGCCGAGCAGCCGGCGCGTGGGCGTCGCGGTCTCCGGTGCGGTCGGGACGGTGGTCACGGGGGGCTCCAGCGGGCGGGCGTCGCTCCGGCCGTCGGCCGACCGCCGGAGCGGTCATCCTGCCACAGGGCTGCTCCTAGCCCACCGGCCAGGTGTGCACCGGCTCGCCGCCGCGCATGTGCTCGATGTACCGCCGGGTCATCGCGGCGAGCGCGGCCGACCGGTCCATCCCGAACTGCTCGCGCAGCCGGTGGAAGGTCGCGCTCTGCCAGGAGGCTCCGTTGACGCGGCGCAGGCAGCGCTGCTCGATGATGCCGAGGTAGCGGTCCCGGTCGGCGGGCTCCACGCCCCACTCGTCCAGTCCCTGGTACGCCATCGGCAGCAGTTCGTTGAGCACCAGGTCCACGGCGGAGACGGTGGCCAGCCCGCCGGCCCGCCCGGCCCGGCCGCGCTGCGGCCACTGGAAGACGGCGTCGATGCCGTACCGGGCGGCCTGCTGGAAGTTCTCGTCCGCCCGGTCGAACGGCAGCCTGGTCCAGATCGGCTTCGGCTGTTCGGCCAGCACCCGGACCAGCCCGTAGTAGAAGGCCGCGTTGGCCAGGGTGTCGGCCACCGTCGGGCCGGCCGGCAGCGCCCGGTTCTCCACCCGCAGGTGCGGCACGCCGTCGCTGACGTCGTACACCGGGCGGTTCCAGCGGTAGATGGTGCCGTTGTGCAGGCGCATCTCGGCCAGCCTCGGGATCCCGCCGGAGGAGAGCACCTTGGCCGGGTCCTCGTCGTCGCAGATCGGCAGCAGCGCCGGGAAGTAGCGGAGGTTCTCCTCGAACAGGTCGTAGGCGGAGTCCACCCAGCGCTCGCCGAACCAGGTGATCGGGCGCACGCCCTGTGCCTTGAGCTCCGCCGTACGGGTGTCGCAGGCCTGCTGGAAGAGCACCGGCCTGGTCTCCCGCCACAGCTCCCGTCCGAACAGGAACGGCGAGTTGGCGCCGAGCGCGAGCTGCGGGCCGCAGAACGCCTGGGCGGCGTTCCAGACCGAGGAGAACCGCTCGGGGGTGACCTGCAGATGCAGCTGCAGGGAGGTCGCGGCGGCCTCGGCCACCATGGTGATCGACTCCAGCTGGAGACGCTCGACGCCCTCGATGTCCAGGGTGATGTCCTCGCCCCGGGCCGCCACGATCTGGTCGCTGAGCAGGCTGTAGCGCTGGTTGTGGGACATCGCGTCCAGCCCGGTGTGGTCGTGCTCCAGGGTCGGGAGGATGCCCACCATCACGATCCGGGCCCCGGCCTCGGCGGCCCGCCGGTCGGCGTAGCGCAGCCCGGTGTCGATCTCCTCCCGCAGTTCCTCGAAGACGTGCCCGCAGAGCCGGTGCGGGGTGATGTTGACCTCGATGTTGAACTGGCCCAGCTCGGTCTGGAAGTCACTGGAGCCGATGGAGCTCAGCACCTGCGCGTTGCGCATCACCGGAAGACCCTGCTCGTCGGCCAGGTTGAGCTCGATCTCCAGGCCCACCACCGCTCGCGGGCGGTCGAAGCGCTCCTCGCGCAGCATCCGCCCCAGCGCGTCGAGACAGGACTGCAGCTTGCGGCGGTACTGCTGTCGGTCCGACAGGTCCGCCCGCGTCGCCACGACCTTCTCGCCCATGGTCCCCTCCTCCTGAGCCCACCCGGCCGACCGACCGTGCAAGCATCATGCCCGCCTGGAAGATCGATACCCGAGAGCTTCGAATGGCTTGCAATGCAAGGAAACTGATGGACTTTCAGCGCATCTGCCGACTTGCCCGGCGACACCGCCTGTGATAAACAGGTCACCCTGCGCACCTGTTCGAGTAGAATTCGCACTGCACTGCGCTCCGGCCGGTCTGCTACTGCTCCGAAGCCCTCGTCGACTGCAGCAGCCGCGCCGGCACCGCGATCATGCACAACCGGACACGGCCAGGTCCCGTCACCGATGACACACCGCGCCACGCCGGTATGCCGCACTCGCACGCCGATCTCGCACGGAGAGGCGACCTCGCCATGACTCTGCAGACCCCCCAGCCCCCGCCCAGTGCCCTGCGCGCGGTCCTCGCCGCGCTCGACTCGGAGACCGCGCTGCGCCAACCCGCCGCCGCAGCGCTGCTCCACCCGGCCGGCCCACTGCTCCCCGCACACCCGCTCGCGGTCTACGTCCTGGACGGGCCACGCCCCGAACTCCGCGCCGCCCGGCGAACGGGCTGGCGCTTCCTGATCAAGGACGGACCCGAGGTCGCCGCCGCGGCGGAGGTCGTACAGGGCGTGGAGGGCCACGCCTTCTCCCACTTCACCGCCGGGCCCTACCTGGACTCCACCGTCCGGGCCCTGCGCCAGGCCTGGCAGCTCGCCCAGTCCTCCCGGGCCCGGCAGCAGCCCAGACTGCTGACCTTTCCCGGCCAGTACGCGACGGCGCTGTGGCTGCACAGCCCGGACGCCGGCCCGGCCTCGGACCTGCTGATCCCGCTGGCACCGGCCCCGCTCGGGGTCACCGCGCACCGCGCCTATCCGGCCGGCGACCTGCTGGCGGCCCTGGCACGGACACCGCTCGCCGGGTCGCTGCTGCTCGGCTCGCCCTGAGGCCCCCCACGGCACCCCACCGCCCTGCCCGCCCACCCGGGCGGGCCATCGGGCATGGCCTTCCCGGGCCAGCCGGACGATGGCCCGTCCGGGGGTGATACACCCGCTACGCCACCTGAACGGGTGATCTCTGCCCGGGGGTTGTGGCGCGTGTCACGAAATCGCTGCGCGATCGTCCCCGGATGCCGACACTGGGAACCAGCGTGGAAGGACCCCCTGTCCTACCCACTTGAGCGCCGGCCCACACCTGGCCCGGCGCCGGACAGGATCCGGCTACCGCGGCGGCTCCCGATGGTCATCCGTCGGCCGCACCACGGGGTGGATCGCAGAGCGAAGCGAGGGTACGCGAATGTGCCAGCACCGTCCTGAGTGCCCGTCGGCCGAATCCGAGGACCGCGAGGCGGCCGTACCGGTGGCCTGCCACCCGGAGCAGGGCTGGAGCCTGCTCTGCAACGGCGTCCTGCTCTTCGAGGACACCGGCGAACTGCTGCCCGACGGCCGGGTGATCGCCCCGCGCCGCGCCGTCGCCCACGCCGCGTAGACGGCCGGGGCGACACAGGACGGGGCAGGGCCCCGGCGGAACGTTCCGCCGGGGCCCTGCCTGTGCCGTCCGGGCTACGTCAGGAGCCGTACTCGTCCAGCGGCGGGCAGGAGCAGACCAGGTTGCGGTCGCCGTACGCGCCGTCGATCCGGCTGACCGGCGGCCAGTACTTGTCCGCCGGGTTGACGCCGGCCGGGAAGACCGCCTCCTGCCGCGAGTAGCCGTGCGCCCAGTCGCCGGCCAGGGCGGCTGCGGTGTGCGGGGCGTTGCGCAGCGGGTTGTCCTCGGCCGCCCACGCGCCCGAGCCGACCTTCTCGATCTCGGCCCGGATCTCGATCATCGCGTCGCAGAACCGGTCGATCTCGTGCAGGTCCTCGGACTCGGTCGGCTCGATCATCAGGGTGCCGGCCACCGGGAACGACATCGTCGGCGCGTGGAACCCGTAGTCGATCAGGCGCTTGGCGATGTCGTCCACCGAGACGCCGGTCTCCTTGGTGAGCGGGCGCAGGTCGATGATGCACTCGTGCGCGACCAGGCCGCCGGGGCCGGTGTAGAGCACCGGGAAGTGCGGGGCCAGCCGCTTGGCGATGTAGTTGGCGTTCAGCACCGCGACCTGGGTGGCGTGCTTGAGCCCCTCGCCGCCCATCAGCCGGACGTACGCCCAGGAGATCGGCAGGATGGCGGCCGAGCCCCAGGGCGCGGCCGAGATCGGGCCGACGCCGGTGGCCGGGCCGGCCTCCGCCTGGAGCGGGTGGTTGGGCAGGTACGGCGCGAGGTGCCCGCGCACCGCGACCGGGCCGACGCCGGGGCCGCCGCCGCCGTGCGGGATGCAGAAGGTCTTGTGCAGGTTCAGGTGCGAGACGTCCGCGCCGAACTTGCCCGGCTTGGCGAGGCCGACCAGGGCGTTCAGGTTGGCACCGTCCACGTACACCTGGCCCCCGGCCTCGTGCACGGCCGCGCAGATGTCGGTGATCTGGGTCTCGTACACGCCGTGGGTGGACGGGTAGGTGACCATCAGCACGGCGAGGCTGTCGCGGTGCTTCTCGATCTTGACCTTGAGGTCCTCGACGTCCACGTCGCCGTCGACCAGGGTCTTGACCACGACCACGCGCATGCCGGCCATCACGGCGGAGGCCGCGTTGGTGCCGTGCGCGGAGGACGGGATCAGGCAGACGTCACGCTGGGTGTCGCCGTTGGCGTGGTGGTAGGCGCGGACGGCCAGCAGGCCGGCCAGCTCGCCCTGGGAGCCGGCGTTCGGCTGGATGGAGACGGCGTCGTAGCCGGTCACCTCGACCAGCTGCTGCTCCAGCTGACGGATCAGGGTGAGGAAGCCCTGCGCCTGGTCGATCGGCGCGAAGGGGTGCAGCTGGCCGAACTCGGGCCAGGTCACCGGCTCCATCTCGGTGGTCGCGTTGAGCTTCATGGTGCAGGAGCCCAGCGGGATCATGCCGCGGTCCAGCGCGTAGTCCCGGTCCGACAGACGGCGCAGGTACCGCAGCAGCGCGGTCTCCGAGCGGTGGCTGTGGAAGACCGGGTGGGTCAGGTACTCGTCCTCGCGCAGCAGCGCGGCGGGCAGCGCGTCGGCGCCCTCCGCGACCTCGACGCCCTCGACGCCGAACGCGGCCCAGACGCCCGCCAGGTGCTCGCGGGTGGTGGTCTCGTCGGTGGAGACCGAGATCCGGTCCTCGCCGTCCTGGTAGACGTTGATGCCGTGCTCGCGGGCGGCCTCGGCGATCGCGGCGGCGCGGCCGGGGACGACGGCGGTGACGGTGTCGAAGAACTCGCCGTGCAGCAGTTCCACGCCGCCGGCCCGCAGGCCCTCGGCGAGGGCGGCGGCGTAGCGGTGGGTGCGCCGGGCGATGTCCGCCAGGCCGTCCGGGCCGTGGTAGACGGCGTACATCGAGGCCATCACGGCGAGCAGCACCTGGGCGGTGCAGATGTTGCTGGTCGCCTTCTCGCGGCGGATGTGCTGCTCACGGGTCTGCAGCGCCAGGCGGTAGGCGCGGTTGCCGTCGGCGTCGACGGAGACGCCGACCAGGCGGCCGGGCAGCGAACGGGCGTACTCGGCGCGCACCGAGAGGTAGCCGGCGTGCGGGCCGCCGAAGCCCATCGGCACCCCGAAGCGCTGCGAGGTGCCGCAGGCGATGTCGGCGCCGAGCGAGCCCGGGGACTTCAGCAGGGTGAGCGCCAGCAGGTCGGCGGCGACGGCGACGATCGCGCCGAGGCCGTGGGCCTGCTCGATGACGGGGGTGAGGTCGCGGACCACACCGGTGGCACCCGGGTACTGGAGCAGCACGCCGAAGACACCGCGCTCGACGATCTCGGCCGGGATGCCCGCGGAGAGGTCGGCGACGACGACCTCGACCCCGGTCGGCACGGCGCGGGTGTTGACCACCGCGAGGGTCTGCGGCAGGGTCTCGGCGTCGACCAGGAAGACACCGCCCTTGACCTTGGTGACGCGGCGGGCCAGCGCCATCGCCTCGGCGGCCGCGGTGCCCTCGTCGAGCAGCGAGGAGCCGGAGGTGGGCAGGCCGGTCAGGTCGGAGACCAGGGTCTGGAAGTTGATCAGCGCCTCCAGGCGGCCCTGCGAGATCTCCGGCTGGTACGGCGTGTAGGCGGTGTACCAGGCCGGGTTCTCCAGGACGTTGCGGAGGATCACCGGCGGGGTGAAGGTCCCGTAGTAGCCCAGGCCGATCATCGGCTGGAGCACCCGGTTGCGGCCGGCCAGCTCGCGCAGCTCCGCGAGCACCTGGGCCTCGCTGCGACCCGCGGGCAGGTCCAGACCGGTGATGGAGCGGATCGCCTCGGGCACGGCGGTGGCGGCGAGCTCGTCCAGCGAGCCGTAGCCGACCTGGGCCAGCATCTTCTCCTGCGCGGCGGCGTCGGGGCCGATGTGGCGGGTCTCGAAGGGGCTGGCCTGCTCAAGCTCGGTGAGGGTCGCGGCGCTGGTGGAGCGTCCGGCGTTCGGCTGGGCGTTCATGGTGGTCGAGGCCTCCTGGTCACGGACCGGCGGGGGTCCGCACGCCGGACGGCTCCGATCGCTGCGGACAGCGGCTCGGCCCGGGCGGACGAACCCGACAGGCCTCCCCCTCTGTCATCGGGACCTGAGAGCTTCACCCGCACGGTGCGCTGTGGGCGCACCGTCGGCTTGCACCGTCGGTGAGGGTGGTGGCCGCCGGCTCCCTCGCCGGCGGTCCTGCCCTGCTTTCCAGAGTGACCTATCCCACACGGTACGGATGCCTGAGAGATTCCGGGGAGGAGTTGCTCCTTCGGCGCCTCGACCAGCGGTTTTCGCGGTCGGGGACTCTCCCGAGCGGGCTCGGCGGTCGCGCCCAGGGTACCAGCGGGAAGCCCTCCGATCACGGGTACGTCAGGTCACTCGGCCACTTCACCCGTGACCCGTACAGCGGAGCACCCGGCCCGGACGGCTGCACCCGGCTCGCGTATGTCTGGTTCATGGCTTTTGGTGTGAAGTGGCGGAGGGAACGGGTGCTCAAACCGCCGGCCTACGGCGTTCCGCAGGAACAGCTGCACGGGAGGAAAGAGTGCAAACCGATATCGATCCCCGGGACCTCATCGGCCACAAGGCGGTGGACCGCAACGGAGACAAGATCGGCACGGTCGACGAGGTGTACCTCGACGACGCCACCGGCCAGCCGGAGTGGGCCGCCGTCCGGACCGGCATCTTCGGCCGGGACGCCTTCGTCCCGCTGACCACCAGCGAGTTCTCCGGCGACGAGCTGCGGGTGCCGTACGACAAGTCCCTGGTGAAGGAGTCGCCGGACTTCGGCGTGGGCCAGCACCTCTCACCGGCCCAGGAACTCCAGCTCTACCGCTACTACGGACTCGACACCCCGGCGGACGACCGCTCCGGGCCCGACGCCGACCAGCCGGCCGACCTGGACTTCGGCGCCGTCCCCCCGGCGGAGAAGGCCGCCGACGCGGCGGGGGCGGGCGCGGCCGCAGGCGTCGCGTCCACCGCCGCGGCTCCGGCCAAGCACCTCTCCTTCCACTCCGCAGACGCCGCGCCCCCCGCCGGGCCGCTCGCCTTCCACTCCGCCGACACCGCGCCCGCCAAGCACGCCACCACCCCGGCGGTCGACCTCGGCAAGCCGTCCGGACCCGCCCGGGAGACCGCCTCGGGAGCCGGCACCGCC
The DNA here is from genome assembly GCF_040685575.1 of Kitasatospora sp. NPDC088351. Lineage (NCBI taxonomy): Bacteria > Bacillati > Actinomycetota > Actinomycetes > Kitasatosporales > Streptomycetaceae > Kitasatospora > Kitasatospora sp. NPDC088351. The sequence goes on from NZ_JBFBIL010000027.1 coordinate 84,527, forward strand.
ACCGCGCCCGCCGCCGCGCCCCGGCCGCAGACCACGGAGCCCGACACTCCGGCCGTCAACGGCGCCCCGGCCGTCGACGGCGCCCCAGTCGACGCCGCACGGCCGGCCCCGCCCGCGCCCGGCAGCCCGGTGGAGCTCACCTGCCGCGAGGAACGGCTGGAGGTCACCACCGAGTGGCACGTCCTGGGCACCGCGAAGCTGCGCAAGTACGTCATCACCGAGGCGGTGGAGCACCGCGTCCCCGTGGTCCGCGAGCGGGTCCGGGTGGAGCGGACGCCTGTCAGCGAGGCCGAGCGCGCGCTCATCACCAACAAGGAGATCGCCGAGTCCGTCGAGGAGGTCACGCTGCGCGAGGAGCGCCCGGTGGTCCGCAAGTACCTGGCGCCCGTCGAGCGGGTCCGCCTGGTGGTCGAGCGGTACACCACCGAGGAGGTGATCCGCGACGAGCTGCGGCGCGAGCACATCGAGGTGCACGACGCCACCGCGCCCGCCCCGCCCCCCGCGACGGCGTCCGTCCACACGCCCGCACCCCCGGCGGCCCACACTCCGCACCCGGCCACAGCCGCCCGTGCGGTGGACGAACCGGCCCGCGAGGCTCCGGTCCGGCCGCTCATCTGAACCGGACATCAGCAGGACCCCGGGCCGCCGCGGCCCGGGGTCCTCGACTTTGCCAAAGCTTCACCAATCGATATTTGACACACTGAAGTATCCCCCTGCATGGTTACTTCAGTTCATTCACCATGTACAGGAGGAAGCAACCGTGAGTGAGGCACCACAGCCCACCACCACGAAGCCAAGCAGCGCCCGGGTCCTGCCGGCCCTCATCCTGGCGATGCTGTCGTTCAGCGTGGTGCAGACCGCGGTCGTTCCGATCCTGCCCTCGCTGGCCAAGGAGCTCGGCGTCTCGGGCTCCAGCATCACCTGGCTGATGACCGCCAACCTGCTCTCCGCCGCCGTGCTGACCCCCCTGCTGGGGCGCTTCGGCGACCTGCGCGGCCGCAAGCCGATGCTGCTGATCTCGCTGGCCGGCCTGGTGGCGGGGTCCGCACTCGCGGTCACCACCCACTCCTTCACCTGGCTGGTCGTCGCCCGCGTCCTCCAGGGCGCCGGCGGTGGCGTGCTGCCGCTGGCCATCAGCATCGTCCGTGACGAACTGCCCAAGCAGAAGGTCACCGGCGGCGTCGCGGCGATCAGCGCGTCGATGGGCGTCGGCAGCGGCCTCGGCCTGGTCGCCACCGGCCTGCTGCTGGAGCACTGGAGCTACAAGTCGATCTTCTGGATGGGCCTGGTCTTCGGTCTGCTCGCGGTCGCCCTGGTCGCCTTCCGGGTGCCCGCCGACCCGGTCACCGACAAGGACGGCGGCGCCGACCCGCTCGGTGCGATCACCCTGGCCGGCTGGCTCTCCGCCCTGCTGGTCGCGGTCAGCCAGGGCAACCACTGGGGCTGGACCTCCACCAAGACGCTCGGCCTGTTCGCCGTCGCCGCCGTGGTCGCCCTGATCTGGGGCGTCATCGAGGTCAAGGTCAAGCACCCGCTGGTCGACATGACGATGATGTCCCGCCCGGCCGTCGCCTTCACCAACCTGGCCGGCCTGCTGATCGGCTTCGGCATGTACGGCTCGTTCATGGTGATCAGCAACTTCGCCCAGACCCCTGAGAAGCTCGCCCACTACGGCTTCACCGCCACCGTGCTGCACGCCGGCATCATGCTGCTGCCCTCCGCGCTCGGCTCGATGGTCGCCGCCCCGCTCGGCGCCCTGCTGATCGCCCGCCGCGGCCCCCGCCTCCCGCTGGTCCTCGGTGGCGTCCTCGGCGCCGTCGCGATGGCCTACCTGGCCCTGCGGCACAGCCACGAGGCCGACATCTACACCGCCTCGGCGATCTTCGGTCTGGGCATCGGCCTCGCCTTCTCGGCGATGCCCGCCTACATCAACGGCGCCGTCCCGGTCGAGCAGAGCGGCATCGCCAACGGCATGAACGCCGTGCTGCGCACCGTCGGTGGCGCGATCGGCACCGCCGTGATGGCCGCCATCCTGACCGGCGACACCATGAAGCTGCCGATCCCGGTCTCGCTCCCCACCCTGGACGCCTACAAGCACGCGTTCTGGACCGCCGCCGCGGTCTGCGTGGTCGCCGGCGCCGTCCCCTTCCTGATCCGCAGCGTCAAGCCCGCCACCATCGTGGCCCAGGGCTCCGCGGCGAACCACGACTCCAGCCCCGAGCTGGTGAAGACCGACGCCTGACGAGGCGTCCACCCCCGCGCTCAGGGACAGGGCGCGGGGGACCGGACCCCGAACGGTCGACGAGGGCATCGCGACCGTCCGAGGCCCGGCACGGCACGCGGCCCCACCCGGATCCCCCGCCGGGTGGGGCCGCTTTGTATGTTCAGCCCTCCCCTGCCGAGCCTTCCGCCCGACCCGCCTCCCCGTCGTCGGGAGCCCCCTCGTCCCCGCGCAGCGGCAGCGGCCGGGCCGGCTCCAAAGCCGGATCGTCCACCGCGAAGGTCCGCACCCGGCCCCGCCCGCTCCACGGCGTCTCGAACCGGACGGTCACCCGGCCGACGCCACTGCCCTGGACCCAGCCCGGCCCGAACCCGGCATGGCGGACGTCCTGCCCGGGCATCCAGTGCCGCACCCCGGCCGCCACCGGCTCGGGCTCCGCACCGGTCGTCTCGTCCTCGTCCGCCTCCCGCTCCGCAGACTCCTCCCGGACGGCCTGCGCGAACAGGTCCTCCTGGGTGTAGTCGGCCAGCTGCGAGACCCCGACACCGAGCAGCCGCACCCCGCCGGTGATGTCCACCTGGCCGGCCAGTCGGCGGGCCGTCTCGGTGATCACCGTCTCGTCGTCCGTCGGGCCGCGCAGCGTCTCCGAGCGGGTCAGCGTGGAGAAGTCGAACCGGCGGACCTTCAGCACCACCGTCCGGCCCGAACGCCCGGCCGCCCGCAACCGGCGCACGCACCGCGCCGCCAGCACCTCCACCTCGCGCAGCACCCGCTCCCGGTCGGCCAGGTCCACCTCGAAGGTGTCCTCCACCGAGACGGACTTGGCGTCCTGGTCGGCCACCACCGGCCGGTCGTCCAGCCCTGTCGACATCTGGAACACACCGGCGCCGTGGGCCCTGCCGAGCAACTGCACCAGCTCGGTCTCCCCCGCCTCCGCGAGATCGGCCACGGTGTTCAGACCGGCCCGGCGCAGCACCTGCTCGGTGGCCGGCCCGACACCGGGCAGGGCCCGCACCGGCATCGGCCCGAGCACCGCGCGCTCCTGGCCGGGCTCGATCAGCACCAGCCCGTCCGGCTTGGCCTGCTCGGAGGCGATCTTCGCCATCAGTTTGGACCCGGCCGCCCCGACCGAGGCGGTCAGCCCGGTGCGCCGGTGGATGTCCGCGCGCAGGTCCTCCGCCAGCGCGAGCACCAGCCGCTCCCCCGTCGCGTGGTCCGCCGCCGCCAGCGCCGGTCCGTACGGGCCGGCCTCCAGGTCGACGAACGCCTCGTCCAGGCTGAGCGGCTGCACCAGCGGCGACAGCTCGCGCAGCAGGCCCATCACTATCTCGCTCACCTGCCGGTAGGCCTCGAACCGCCCGGACAGGAACGCCGCGTTGGGGCAGAGCCGGCGCGCCTGGGCCATCGGCATCGCCGAATGCACCCCGAACTTCCGCGCCTCGTACGAAGCGGTGGAGACGACGCCACGCCCGCCCAGCCCACCGACGATCACCGGCTTTCCACGCAGGCTCGGCTTGGCCGCCTGCTCCACCGCCGCGAAGAAGGCGTCCATGTCGAGGTGGATGATGCTCGGCAGTGACCGCACTCGCCGATCATGCCGCACGGGTCCGACAGTCCGTACGAACCCGGCCGCCGCCCGTCACCCGTCGGCCGTCACCAGCCGCCGGGGAGCCTGCCAACCTGGACCGATGCCACGCTGGATCGACGCCGCCCGGGGTCAGCGCTGCCCCGCGACCGACCCCGCGTCGGCCAGTGCCTGCGGAATGCCCTGTTCCGCAGGGCCGAGGAACACCGGATCCGGCCGCAGCCAGGCGTTCAGCGCCGCTTTTCCCGCTCCCGGGATCTCCCGCAGCCCGCCGTACAGCCAGGTGGCGTCGTGCAGCTCCGGTACCCCGACCGCGTAGGAGTCGATGCCCGCCGCCTCGCAGAGCGCCAGCGCCCGCCGGACGTGGAAGTCCTGGCTGACCAGCACCGCCCGGTCAACCCCGAAGATCCGGTGCGCCCGGGTGCAGGAGTCCCAGGTCTCGAAGCCCGCGTAGTCGCCCACCACCCGCACCTGGGGCACCCCGTGCTCGACCAGGTACTGCCGCATCGCGTCGGTCTCGTCGTAGCTGTCCCGCCCGTTGTCACCGGTGACCAGGATCGCCTGGACCTTCTGCAGCCGGTACAGGTCGACCGCCGCGTCCAGTCGGTGGGCCAGATACGGCGACGGCTTGCCGTCGAAGAGCCCCGCGCCGAAGACCACCGCCACCGGTGCCGTGGGCGCGCTCTCCACCGTGCCCACCCGGTCCCCCGCCGACATCCACAGCCAGGCGCTCGGCGCCAGGGCCAACGAACAGCAGATGGTGGCGAGTTGGAAGATCCTGCGCTGGGTGCGCCGCCGCCGCAGCCGGACGCCGAGCCGCAACGCCCGCCGCCTCAGCAGACCAGGTATGCCGGAGCCGGACCGCACATGCCCTCCCTTGATCGGTTCACCAGGCACGACGAGGCCGCGGGCCCGGACGGTTCCCCGTCCGGGCCCGCGGCCTCGTCAGCTCCCGCGTCAGCCCGCGCGGTTGCGGCGCTGCGCCAGCTCGTCCGCCGGGTCCTGTCCGATCACGGTCTCACCGGTGTCCGTACGCTCGGCGTGCAGCCGCCCGAGGGACCGCTCCAGCTCCTGCCAGACCGCACCGACCGCGATGCCGAAGACACCCTGACCGCCCTTGAGCAGATCGACCACCTGCTGCGGCGTGGTGCACTCGTACACCGTCGCGCCGTCGCACATCAGCGTCAGCCCGGCCAGCCCGGTGACCTCCGGGGACTGCAGATGGGCGACCGCCACCCGGATGTTCTGCAGCGAGACACCCGCGTCCAGCAGCCTCTTCACGATCTTCAGCAGCAGGATGTCGCGGAAGCTGTACAGCCGCTGGCTGCTCGCCGGATACACCGACCGGACGCTCGGCTCCAGCAGCCCCGTCCGGGCCCAGTAGTCCAGCTGGCGGTAGGTGATCCCGGCCGCGGCACAGGCCGTCGGGCCCCGGTAGCCGATCAGCTCGGAGGTCGGCGCGAGGCGCTCGATGGCCGGCTGGCCCGGCTGTACGGCGGGGAACCGGCCCACCCGGGGCAGCTCCGGCCGGTGCAGGTCAGCCACGCTGCGAGCGGTGCGCGACATGTGCACGGCGCACAGGCCTCCCACGGCCGCTTCATCGCCGGTGCTGATCATGCCTACCTCCGTCCACTCGTCCTGCGGGCAACCCAGGCTGCGGGCGAGAGACACCCTGACAACCACTCCTGACGGTAGGCAGTCCCCTATGGCCCGTCAACGATCGCCACGCCGAGCGGGATAAACCGCGTCACTCGGGAGAGTGGTTTTTCGTGCCCCTAGTGTGGGTAAGTAGTCGCCTTTTGGCAAAATGACCGAACGCCCGCCCCGCCAGGTCTCCGCATTACTGCGGACCGCTGCCGCCGAAGTCCTCGGGCGACACCTGATCGAGGAACTCGCGGAACTTCTCGACCTCGTCCTCCTGCTCGTCCGGGATCGCGATGCCCGCCTCCGCGAGCACCTCCTCGCTCCCGTAGATCGGCGTGCCGGTCCGCAGCGCCAGCGCTATCGCGTCGGACGGCCGGGCGCTCACCTCCACCCCGCCGGCGAAGACCAGTTCGGCGTAGAACACGCCCTCCCGCAGATCGGTGATCCGCACCTCGGTGAGCTGCTGGCCGAGCGCCTCCAGGACGTCCTTGAAGAGGTCGTGCGTCAGCGGGCGCACAGGCGTCATGCCCTGCTGGGCGAAGGCGATCGCGGTCGCCTCGCCGGGGCCGATCCAGATCGGCAGGTACCGATCGCCCCCGACCTCCCGCAGCAGCACGATCGGCTGGTTGGAAGGCATCTCCACCCGGACACCCACGACGTCGAGCTCATTCACACAGGCAACCCTATGGCCCTCGACCCGGATATGAAAGCGCAGAGTCGACGGCGCTGGTCAGCGCGGTGGGGCAGGCTACGAGCGGATTCGCAGGCCGGCCTGGACCATGGCCGCGTGGAGCCGCACGGAGAGCGTGGCCAGCTCCCTGGCGGTGGCCTCGGCGTGGGCCCTGGTCTGTGGGTTCCGGTGCCGCCGCAGCGGCGCCACGACCTGCTCGACCAGCGCGATCTCGCGGTCCGCGGCGGCCTTCATGGCCCGCAGGTGGCGCGGTTCCAGGCCGTACCGGCCCAGCTCCGCGACCAGCCGGGCCACCTGCAGCGCCTCGCCGTCGTAGCCGCCGTCCGGACCGGGTGCGACCAGCCCGTACGACTCCCACTCGGCCAGTTCGCCCTCGCCCGCCTCGGCGGCGGCCAGCAGCTCGGCCCGGCCGAGCCGGACCCCGGTCGAGGCCTCGGCGGCCGCCACCAGCTCGCGGTCCGCCTCCTCCATCGGCCCGGGCCTGGCGTCGGCAGGGGGCAGCGCGGGCGGGTTCTCGCCGCGCTCGATCGCGTCCAGGTGCTCGCGGATCACCCGCAGCGGCAGATAGTGGTCGCGCTGCATCCGCAGCACGTACGCCAGCCGCTCGACGTCGGCCGGACTGAACTTGCGATACCCCGAGGGTGTGCGCTGCGGCTCGACCAGGCCCTCCGCCTCCAGGAACCTGATCTTGGAAATGGTGACCTCGGGGAAGTCGTCCCGCAGGAAGGCCAGCACCGCTCCGATGCTCAGCAGCTCGTCGCCGGCGCGCCGTCGGCCACCCCCGGCCACCCGGTCCGAGTGGATCGGGCGCCTGGGGGCCGCGACCACCCCGCGCACGGTCTGGTCCGCTTGCGAACCGGACGACGCGGGGTTGGCCGCCCCGAGAGATGAAGGGGTGTTCGCGCTCACTCGGGCTCCTGCCAACGTTGGGGTCAGTACCCCCGGTTATGGCCGGCGAAGAACACCAGCCGGTACTTCCCGATCTGCACCTCGTCGCCGTTGTTCAGCGACACCTCGTCGATCCGCTCCCGGTTGACGTAGGTGCCGTTGAGGCTGCCCACGTCGGCGACGCTGAAGCCGGCCGGGGTGCGGCGGAACTCCACGTGCCGCCGCGAGACCGTGACGTCGTCGAGGAAGATGTCACCCTGCGGGTGACGTCCGGCCGTGGTGATGTCCGAGTCCAGCAGGAACCGGCTGCCCGAGTTCGGGCCGCGCTGGACGATCAGCAGGGCCGAGCCCGGCGGAAGCGCGTCGATCGCCGACAGCACCTCCGCCGACAGGGCCGGCGTGGCGCCGGTGCCGGTGGTGGTGTTGGGGTCGTACGACTCCAGGCCGGAGATCGAGATGGTCGACGTGGTCTCCGCCGCCCCCTCGGGCAGCGCGCCACCGCGCAGCGCCATACCGCAGTTGGAACAGAAGCGGGCCGCAGCCGGGTTCTGGTTGCCACACCTGGGGCACGGAATGGGGCCAGCCATGTTCACAGCCTCCTGGCGCGGCACACCCGACGGGTTGTGCCCGGCATACGGGTCCGGGGCAAACCCTCCACCAGAGGTTGAGGGTCCTGACGGGAAACCTATGCGCGGGGCGCCGGAGGGGTCAACCGACGCGCCGTAGCCCGCGGAATTTCCCGCGTACTGGGCGCCGGCACCGTCCCGGAACAACGGCCGCTCGGCGTAGTCCGCCCCCTCTGGGGCGGAGCGCATGCCCGGCACGGCGGGCTCTTCGTCGGCGCGGCGGTGACGCGCGGTGGGCGCCTCGACGGCGGCCGCGTCACGGCCCTTGTTGCGACCGAACAACTTCGAGAAGAAACTCACGGGCGAATCCCCTTGCGTGTGACAGACCCGCCCGCGGGGCAGGGTGAGAACCTCGGACAGGCTGCGGGCCCGGTCATGGATCGGGCCGGCTGGAGTGGTACTCCGACGGGTGGTGTTCCGGCGTGTGCTGGTGTGGACCAGTCTCGCCCACGCGACGGCGGCCTCCCGCACCGGGGGCCGCCCGCGGGTGACGGACCGTTCGACAGGTGCCCCGTCACTTCGGAGCCGGCTTGGCGTACTGCGGTGTCTTCAGATCGACGAGAGCGTCGACGACCACCTTCTGCTGCTGGGAGATGGTCGCCCGCGCCTGATGGCTCTCCAGGGTACGGACCACACCCCCCGGGATGTTCAGCGCGGGTGTGAGGTCCTGCGGGTTCCCCACGACGGTGAACCGATAGGGCTGCGAGACCTTCTTGCCGTCGATCTGCACGCCGCCGCCGGACACGTCGGTGAAGTAGGTGTTGACCACCACACGCACATCGTTGATCTGAATCGCCTCCGCCCCCGCCGCTCGGAGTTCCTGCAGGGTGTCCAGCAGCATATCTGCCTTCACCTGCCCTTGGGGATCATCGACCGTCAGTACGATGCCCGGACCAGTGGCTTTGACGGTCCCGGCGAGCACGCCGAGCTCCGTCACCTTCTTCCTGGTCTGTTCCTGGGCCTCCTTGGCCTGGTTGGAACTGTTCTCCAACTTGGCCAGGGACTGCTCGAGCTCCGCCTTCTCCTGCTGGAGACGCTGCTGGCGGCTGTCCAGTTCGTCGAGGATACGAACAAGATCCTCCTGGCGTGCGCCACGCAGCTGGCTGTGGTGGTCGTTCGTCGAACGCACCTGGATCGCCAGCGCCAGACCGAGCGAGAACAGCAGCACCGCCACGACCAGCTGGCCGCGCGACAGGCGCGGCGGCCAGAGCGCCGCCTTCAGGCGCCGCCGGCCCGCACCGCGGTCGTCGGCGTCCGGTTCCGCCCCGGGTTCGGCCGGCTCCTCCGCCGCTCGTACCCGCTCCGCCTCGGGCGCCGTCCCGGCGGCCGGTTCCGGCCCGGGCACCGCCACCGGCTGCGGCGCAGGCGCGGCGGGCTCGGCCGCCGCCTCGACCTCAGCCTTGGCCTCAGGCTTCGCCGGCCGCCCCTCGGCCTCCTGCTCGGCCTGGCCGCCGTTCCCCTGGTCGGACGACCCAGACCCCGCGACGGGCCCTTCCGGAATCCGCTCCGGCGCCTTGCCCGCCGCCTTCTCAGGCCCCTCGCCACTGCCCTCGCGCACGCCGTTTCCTGCCCTTTCGTCCACGTTCCCGTCCGCCGTCCCGCGGTCCGGCTCAGGCACGGAAGACATGGCGCCTGATCGCAGCGGCGTTCGAGAAGATGCGGATACCGAGGACGACGACCACGCCGGTGGACAGCTGCGAGCCGACGCCCAGCTGGTCCCCGAGGAAGACGATCAGCGCCGCGACCACCACGTTCGACAGGAACGAGACGATGAAGACCTTGTCGTTGAAGATCCCGTCCAGCATGGCCCGGACGCCACCGAAGACGGCGTCCAGCGCCGCCACCACCGCGATCGGAAGATACGGCACGACGGCGTCGGGCACCTCGGGCTGGACGAAGAGCCCGACGACCACCCCGATCACGAGACCCAGTACGGCAATCACGGTCTAGCTGCTCCTGTCCCTGCGGAGGAGGGCGGCCCGCTTGTGGCCGCCGTGGGCGTGTGGGCTGTCGTGGTCCTGGCGGAGGTGGTCGGCGTGCGCCTGCCCGAGGGCTGCCCGCTGGGCGTGGCCTTCGACGAGGCCCCGGCGGAGGGGCTCTCCGAGCCACTGGCGGACGGTGACACACCGGCGGAGGCCGAGGAGCCGGGGGCGGCCGACGGGCTCGCCGTCGGCGCCGGCTCGGGCGTGGCCGGCTGGGCGGTCCGCAGTGTGACGCCGACCGCCGCCGGCAGGGTCAGCTTCTTCTGCGCCGAGATCGTCGACTTGATGCCGTACTTCTCCTGGAGCAGCCGCAGGTACTGGCCCGCCATATTGCCCTCGAAGGCGGTGACCAGCTTCGGACCGTCCCCGAGCGCCTGCACGTTGTACGGCGGGACCAGCGGCCGGTTGTCGACCAGCACCGCCTCGCCGGCCGCCCGGATCGCCGAGAGCGCGGTGAGCCGCTGCCCGTTGATCGACACCGCCTCCGCACCGGACTCCCAGAGGCCGTTCACCACCAGTTGAAGATCTCGGTCCCGGAGGCGGCCGCTGTTGGAGAAGCCCTGCCCGGCGCGCGGATCGACGTTCCCGCCCGCGCCGGTGCCGCTCGCGTCCTCCAGCACCAGTTTCACGCCCGGCCCGGCGACCTCCCCGAGCCCGACGGTGCCCGCCAGGTCGGCCGGATCCGTGTCCCCCGAGGCCAGCGCCTGCTGCTGCGCGCTGTCGGCCTTCCGCCGCAGGTCCTGGACCTGCTGCTGGAGGTGGTCCACCGAGCCGTTGCTGTCGTTGATCCGCTGGATCAGCGCGTCGCGTTCCTTGGCCAGCGTCGGCTCGGCCTTGTGCGCGTTGACCGCGCCCACCGTCACCACAGCCCCGACCAGGGCCAGCCCGGCACCCAGCGTGAGCAGGCCCCGGGCCGTGCCCGGTATCCGGCTGTCGCGGTCACCGCCCTGCGCCGCGGCCGCCTCGGCGTAGCCCTCGTCCAGACTGTGGTCCATCACATTGGTCAGCAGGGACATCGAGGCGTCCGGACGGTTGTACCGTCCGTTACGGGCACCCGGTGTCGGCGTCGCTGGCATGCGGACCATCGTCCCATGTCGGCGGAGGACCCCGCGCACACCCCCTGACCTGCACACACGCCATAAGCGACGGATCATGACCAAGAGTGCGAAAACGGACAGCGGGGCGGTACGGGACATCCCGTACCGCCCCGCTGTCCTGACCGCGGTTCTCAGGACCCGGCCGTCACCGCCCGGCCCCGTCGACCACTGCGGCCCACTCGTCCAGCAGCGCCTCGGTCGCCGCGTCGTCCGGGCCCTCCGCCCAGAGGTGGGTGATCGCCTCGGCCGGGTCCGGCAGCACCAGCGTCCAGCGCCCGTCGGCCTCGACCACCCGCACACCGTCGGTGGTGTCGAGCCGTCGGCTACCGGCCGCCTCCACGACCGAGCGCATGACCATGCCCTTCGCCGCCCACGGCGTGGCGATGTCCCGGCGCCGGATGTGCGCCTGCGGGATCCGCGCGTCGATCTGGCTCAGCGTGAGCTGGGTCCGGGCCACCAGGCCGACCAGGCGGACGAACGCCGCCGCACCGTCCAGTACGCCGCTGAACTCCGGCACGACGAAGCCGCCGCGCCCGTCCCCGCCGAACACCGTGCCGTCGGCCGCGGCCGCCTTGGCGAGGTCGTCCGGCGAAGTCGTCGTCCAGCAGACCTGGGTGCCGTGGTACGCGGCCACCTGCTCGGCGATCCTGGTGGTGGTCACCGGGAGCGCCACCTGGCCACTGCGGCGCTCGGCCGCGACCAGGTCGAGCAGCACGAGCAGGGCCCGGTCGTCGTCGATCACCCGGCCCAGCTCGTCCACGAACGCCACCCGCTCGCCCACCGGGTCGAAGCGCACGCCGAAAGCCGCCCGGGACGACGCCACCAGCTCGCCCAGCCTGGCCAGCCCGGCCCTGCGCTCCTCCGCGTCCTCGGTGGGCCTGGACTCGTCCAGCCCGCTGGAGACGGTGAGCGCCTCCACCCCGAGCCGGCCGAGGATGCTCGGCAGAACGAGTGCGGCGCTGCCGTGCGCGGTGTCCACGACCACCTTCAGTCCGGCCTCGCGAACGCCCGTGGTGTCCACTGTCCGCAGCAGATTGCCCGCGTAGGAGTCGAAGACGCTGGACGGGAAGGTCAGATCACCGATCTCCCCGGGGAACGCGCGCCGGTACTCCTGGCGTGCGTACACCCGGTCGAGCTTGCGCTGCCCGGCCTGGGAGAGGTCGGCCCCGCGTTCGTCGAAGAAGAGGATGTCGAGCGAGTCCGGCACCCCCGGCGTGGTCCGCAGGAAGATCCCGCCCGCACTCCCGCGCGCGGTGTGCTGCCGGGCTACTGGCATCGGCACGTTCTCAAGGTCACGGACGTCGATCGCGCTCGTCTGCAACGCCGAGATCATCGCCCGTTTGAGTGCACGCGCACCACGCGAGTGGTCACGCGCAATGGTGACGGTGGCCCCCTTCTTCAGGGTCGTCGCGTACGCGCCGGCCAGCCGGACGGCCAGCTCGGGCGTGATCTCGACGTTCAGGATGCCCGAGACACCGCGCACCCCGAACAGGTGCTCCTGGCCGCGGGATTCCCAGATCACCGAGGTGTTGACGACCGCACCGGCCTCGATGGTCTTGAACGGGTACACCCGGACATTGGCCGTGATGATCGACTCCTCGCCGACCAGGCACTCGTCCCCGATCACCGCGCCGTCCTCGATCCGGGCGGCCCGCATCACATCGGTGTTCTTGCCGACCACACAGCCGCGCAGGTTGCTCTGCGGTCCGATGTAGACGTTGTCGTGGATGACCGCCCGGTGCAGGAAGGCGCCGCGCTTGACGACCACGTTGCTGCCCAGCACCGTGTGCTCGCGGATCTCCACCCCGGCTTCGACCTTGGCGTAGTCACCGATGTAGAGCGGCCCGCGCAGGACCGCCTCCGGGTCCACCTCCGCGCCTTCGGCGACCCAGACACCCGGCGAGATCTCGAACCCGTCGAGCTCGACGTCGACCTTGCCCTCCAGGACGTCCGCCTGGGCCTTGCCGTAGCTCTCGTGGGTACCCACGTCCTCCCAGTAGCCCTCGGCGACATAGCCGTAGACCGGCTTGCCCTCCTTGAGCAACTGCGGGAACACATCACTCGACCAGTCGACGGACTCCCCCGCGGCGACGTAGTCGAAGACCTCGGGCTCCATGACATAGATACCGGTGTTCACCGTGTCGGAGAAGACCTGACCCCAGGTCGGCTTCTCCAGGAACCGCTCGACCCGCCCCTCGTCGTCGGTGATCGTGATACCGAACTCCAGTGGATTCGGCACCCGGGTCAGACAGACCGTGACCAGTGCGTTCTTGCTGCGGTGAAACTCGATCAATTCCGTGAGGTTGAAGTCGGTCAACGCGTCACCGGAGATCACCAGAAAGGAGTCGTCCTTCAGCGCGTCCTCGGCGTTCTTGACACTCCCCGCAGTGCCGAGCGGCGTCTCCTCGTTGGCATATGTCAGATGCATTCCAAGCTCTTCGCCGTCACCGAAGTAGTTCTTGACCAGTGAGGCCAGGAACTGCACGGTGACGACGGTGTCGGAGAGGCCGTGCCGCTTCAGCAGCCGAAGCACATGCTCCATGATCGGCCTGTTGGCCACGGGAAGCAGCGGCTTCGGCATGCTGGAGGTCATCGGGCGGAGCCGGGTGCCTTCGCCCCCTGCCATTACAACGGCTTTCATTACGGGTGCGTCCTCCTTCGGGGTGGTGGACCTGCAGGTCCATCAAACCGTTCCAGAGGTTCTTCTACCCGGAAGATATCGTCCGACGCACCGTGTCGCCGTGGCACTTCTCTCAGATCACGTCTCAGCCTGTGGACGCGGCGCCGGCCCGGATGATCCGCCGCGCCTGAACGGCGTAAAGAATACCGGCCCACCAGTACAACGTGGTCCCCCACCAGATGAAGGCCCAGCTCACGGCCTCGGCCAGCCGCGAGATCCAGCTGTCGCCGACGCCGAGCAGGAGAAGCGGAAACGCGTACATCAGATTGAATGTCGCGGCCTTCCCCAGAAAACTCACCTGAAGCGGCCCATAACCATGCCGGTTCAGAATGGGCAGAAGCGCCAGGATAAACAGTTCACGCGCGAGCAGGATGCCCGTGACCCACCACGGCAGGATCTCACGCCAGGTCAGGCCGACCAGAGTGGAGAGGACATAGAGCCGGTCCGCCAGCGGGTCGAGCAGCTGGCCGACCCGGCTGATCTGCCCCCACCTACGGGCGAGCTTGCCGTCCAGGTAGTCGCTGATGCCACTCAGCATCAGAATCAGCAGCGCCCAGCCGTCGTTGTTCGGCCCGTCGAACACCGGCCAGAGGATCAGCCAGAGAAAGAGCGGAACACCGACCAGGCGGCCCATGCTCAGCAGGTTGGGGATGGTGAGGACGCGATCGGTCTGGACCCGCGTCTCCTGGACCTCCACCCGGGAGCCTCCTGTACCGTGTGACGACTTTTGCACATTGACCTTACAACAGAGAAGCCCCCGCCCGGTTCACCCGGCGGGGGCTTCTCTCGAATGATTGTTCGGCGGCGTCCTACTCTCCCACAGGGTCCCCCCTGCAGTACCATCGGCGCTGTGAGGCTTAGCTTCCGGGTTCGGAATGTAACC
>NZ_JBFBIL010000028.1:0-98223 GCF_040685575.1 Kitasatospora sp. NPDC088351
CGATCTCCAGCAGCCGCGGTTCCTGGGCCGGGTCCAGGCGGAGCATGGGGCACCTGACACAGGCTTCTCTGAACTTGTCTCCCCGTCCGCCGCACCCCGGCCGTTCGCCGCAGCGCGCGGGTCAGGCCCGGCGGACGGTGACCAGGCAGTGCGGGGGCTGGTGGCGCGGTTCGAGTGGCAGGCCGCCCAGATCGGTGGAACGCGTCATCCCGTTGTGGTGGACGACGGCGTTGGCCCCTGAACCCCACGGCCAGGTGCGTCCGGGCAGCGTGCGGCGGCGGAACGGGCAGCCGGTGGATCCTGCGGTTCCGCGCGTGGCGCCGATGGGGCGGAGGGCTACAAGGTGTCCGACCGGGAGCGGGCGACCGGGCGACCGGCCGGGGCGGGGCGCCGGGCCGGGCGGGTCAGGGCGACCGCGAGGGCCGCGACGACGGCGAGCCCGATCAGCACCGTCCGACCGCCGGACGCCGTGCCCGCCAGGTGGACACCGAGCACGGGCAGGGCGGTGCCGAGCGCCGTACCCAGGCTGCGCGCCATGTTGACCATGCCGCCGCCGACCGCCGAGCACCCCGCCGGTATCGCCCGCATCACCAGGGCGTTGTTGGCGGGCAGCAGCAGGCCCAGCCCGTACCCGGTGACCAGCAGCGGCGCGGCCGCCGCCGTGCCGGTGGCCGGAACCAGCGCGAACAGCAGCAGCCCGGCACCCGCGGCGGACGCGCCGAAGCGGCAGCGGGTGACGTCCGACCAGCCCCGGGGCAGCAGACCGCCGCCGACGGTCGCGGCCACCACGAACGCGGCCGGCAGCAGGGTGATCACCAGGCCCGCCCGGCCCACCGGCACACCCGACCCGGTGAGCAGTACCGGGCCCAGCACCAGCGGACAGAACAGCAGCAGGTACCCGATCAGCGCGACCAGCAGGCCGGACCGCACACCCGGGGTGTTGACCAGCCCGGGTGCGAGGATCGGCCGGGCGGCCCGCCGCTCCTGCCGGACCAGCCCGAGGGCGAGCAGCACGGCGGCGAGCAGCAGCACGGCCACCGCCCAGCCGGGCAGCGGCAGGCCGGAGGCGGCGGAGAGGGCGAGCAGCAGCGCGGTGGACGCGCCGGTGAGCAGCAGCAGCCCGGGCAGGTCGAACGGGCCGCCCGAGGTCACGCCCGAGGTCACGCCCGCGGCGCCGCCGGGCCAAGCGGTGCCGATCCGCGCGGTACCGACCGGAGCGGCGCGGTCGGGGTGGGTGCGCGGCAGCAGGTACCAGCCGGCCAGGATGCCGAGCAGGCCGATCGGCACGTTGATCCAGAACACCCACCGCCAGGAGGCGTGCTCCACCAGCAGCCCGCCGAGGCTCGGGCCGAGCGCCAGGCCGAGCCCCTGGGCGGCGGCCTGGATGCCCAGCGCACGCCGCATCGCCCGCTCGGGGACACCGCGTGCCACCAGGGCGACGCTGTTGGCCTGCATCATCGCGCCGCCGACCGCCTGGACGGCCCGGCAGGCCACCAGGATCCAGAGACCGCCGGCGAACCCGGCACCGAGCGAGGCCAGGGCGAAGACACCGAAGCCGCCGAGGTACACGGTCTTGCGGCCGACCAGGTCGGAGAGCCAGCCGATCGGCGCCAACAGGGCCACCAGCACCAGCAGATAGGCCAGCGCGACCCACTCGACGGCGGCGAAGCCGGCTCCGAAGTGCCGTCCGAGCTCCGGAAAGACCAGCGCGGTGACGCTGGCGGTCAGCTGTCCCAGGAACGCGCCCAGGCAGACGGTGGCGACGGCCAGCCAGTGGGCGTGCCGCCAGCCGGCGACACCACGCGGCCGGGGCCGCTCGGTGAGCAGCCGGCTCGCAAGGGCGGTGGCGTTCATACAGCGAAATATATCGGATACAGATATGTTCTTTCTACGAGCTGTTCGGTATGCGATCAGAACGCCGGGAAGGCCGCCACCAGGCGCTACGCTGTCCGCCATGCCGTCGTCACCGCCCGTTCCCGATCCCGCCGCCGGACCCCGGACCGAGGGCGGGACCTGTCCGGACGTCCTGGACCCGGCGGACCCCGGCGGCCCCACAGACCCGGCAGACCCCACGGACCCCGGCGGCGGCCCGGCGAACGAGCGCGCCCGGCGGCTCACCGACGTGGTCACCCGGCTGCGCCGCGCACTGCGCAGCAGCATCCGGACCGACTACCCGTGGGAGTCCCTGCCGATGGCGCAGGTCGAACTCCTCCAGACGCTCGCCGCCGCACCCCTGCGGGTCGGCGAACTGGCCGCCCGCCAGCGGCTCGCCCCGAACACCGTCAGCGGCCTGGTCGGCAAGCTGCTGGAGGCCGGGTTCGTGGACCGCCAGGCCGATCCCGGCGACCGCCGCACCGCCCGGATCGCCCTCACCGAGGCCGGTCAGCGACAGCTGGACGACTGGCAGCGCGCCCACGAACGCCGCATCGCCACCGCCCTCGGCACCCTCTCCCCCGCCGACCGGGAGGCCGTCATGCAGGCACTCCCGGCGCTCGAACACCTCGCTCGCGCCCTCGCCGAGCCCGGCGCCGGCGCCCCGCCCGAATAATCCGCTGTCGCCCGGCGCCGCACCGCGGCTACGGATCGAGCCCTGGACGGACGGCGATCCTGCGGCTGCCGCACCGGGTCAACACCCCGGAGACGAGGCGGCACGTCGGCGGCCCGGTCGTACCGTCAGAACAGCACCCCGTGCTCCGGCTCACCGTTGCCGGGCTGACCGTTGCCCGGCGCGCCGCTCTCCAGCTGGAGCAGCCAGCGCTTGTTCTCCACCCCGGCGGCGAAGCCGGTGAGGGTGCCGTTGGCGCCGATGACGCGGTGGCAGGGGCGGACGACGAGCAGCGGGTTGGCGCCGACCGCGCCGCCGACGGCGCGCACGGCCCGGGGTGAGAGGCCCGCCGCCTCGGCGAGCTGGCCGTAGGTGACCGTCTCGCCGTAGGGGATGTCGTCGAGGGCGTCCCAGATCCGGCGGCGGAACTCGGTGCCGACGGGGGCGAGCGGCAGGTCGAAGGTGGTGCGCTCGCCGGCGAAGTAGGCGGTGAGCTGTTCGACGGCCCGGGCGAGGGCGTCCGGGTCGTGGACCCAGTCGTCGGCGGGTTCGGCGAGCGCGTACTTCTGCCCGGGGGCGGTGACGGTGGCCAGCGCGGCCGGTCCGCCGTCCTCCGGCCGGACCCCGCTCAGCAGCAGGGGCCCGAACGGGCTGTCCATGGTGGTGAAGACGGTGGTGCTCATGCGCGGGTGTTCTCCGTTCCAGTGCTGATGTCGCTCGCGGCGCCCGCCCAGAGCCGGTGCACGGCGTACGAGCGCCAGGGTGCCCAGGCCTCGGCGGCGCGGGCGGCGGACTTCGGGTCGCCGGGGGCGCCGAGCCGGGTGAGGCCGTGGCGGATGCCGACGTCACTCGGCAGGAAGACGTCGGGGTCGGCGAGGGCCCGCATCCGCAGATAGCCGACGGTCCACGGGCCGATGCCGGGCAGGGCGAGCAGCTGGGCCGCCGCCTCCGCGCGGTCCACGCCGCCGTCGAGCCGGACGGCGCCCTCGGCGAGGGCCGCGCAGAGGCCGGTGAGCGCCCGGCGGCGGGCGGCGGGCATCGCGAAGTCCTCGGGGTCGGCCACCGCCAGGGCGCCGGCGGTCGGGAAGAGCAGCCGCAGTCCGCCGTCGGGTTCGGGCAGCTCGGTGCCGTACTTCCCGGCGAGCCGGCCGGCCAGGGTGCGGGCCGCGCCGACGGTGATCTGCTGGCCGAGCACGGCGCGGACGGCCAGCTCGTGCGGGTCCACATGGCCGGGCGAGCGCAGGCCGGGGCGGGCCCGGACCAGCGCGCCGAGCACCGGGTCGGTGCCAAGCTGCTCGTCCACCGCGTCCGGGTCGGCGTCCAGGTCGAACAGGATCCGCAGGCGCTGCACGGCGGTCGGCAGGTCACGGAGGTCGGCGAGGAAGAGCCGGCAGTCCAGCCAGCCGCGGGTGCGCGGGTGCTCGGCCGCGAGGCCGTCCACCTCGGCGATGCCGTGGCCGTACGGGAGCGCGAGAGTGCGGCGATAGGTGCGGACGCCGGGCCGGGCGCCGGGGACGACCTCCTCCACGCCGGGGACGGCACGCAGGGCGAGGAAGTCGATCAGGTGGTCGCTGTCGATCGCCCCGCGGTAGGCGAGGCGCAGGGTCAGGCCGCCGGCCGGGGTCGCGGTGCGCCGCCCGGCGGTCACCTCGGCGCGCAGCCCGCTGGGCGTGCGGTCGTAGACCTCGCGGACGGTGTCGTTGAACTGCCGCACCGAGGCGAAGCCGGCCGCGAAGGCGATCTCGGTGACGGGCAGCTCGGTGGTCTGGAGCAGCAGCCGGGCGGTCTGGGCCCGGCGGGCGCGGGCCAGGGCGATCGGCCCGGCGCCGAGTTCGGCGCTGAGCTGGCGCTGGAGCTGGCGGGAGCTGTAGCCGAGGCGCTGGGCGAGGCCGGCGACGCCTTCCCGGTCCACGATGCCGTCGCCGATCAGCCGCATCGCGCGGCCGACCAGGTCGGCCCGGTGGTTCCACTCCGGCGAGCCGGGCACCGAGTCGGGGCGGCAGCGGCGGCAGGCGCGGAAGCCGGCGCCCTGGGCGGCGGCGGCGCTGGGGTAGAAGGTGCAGTTGGCGCGTTTGGGGGTCACGGCGGGGCAGCTCGGTCGGCAGTAGATGCCGGTCGAGGTGACGGCCGTGAAGAAGACGCCGTCGAAGCGGGCGTCCCGGCTGTCCACGGCTCGGTACCGGATGTCGTCGTCGATCACGCTCTCCAGTCTGCGGCACCGGAGGCCCCTCGACTGGCGGGAATCGGACATGGGCGTCGCGGACCCGGACCGGCTGCGGACCGGCTGCGGACGGGCCGCGGACGGGCCGCGGACGGGCCGCGGGCAGGGTACGGGCGGGGCGGAAAACCACGAGCCGTTCGGGCCGGCCCGCGACTACCCTGACGGGGCCCTTCAACCCCCGGCCCGGGCCGGCCAGGCCCCGCCCGGCCCGAACGGTGCCCGGCCCCAGTGCCCAGTGCCCGATGGCCGACGCCCGACAGGAGCCCCCATGAACGCGCAGCCGTACACCGGTCCGGACGACCCCAGGGTGGCCTCCCTGGACGTGGAGAAGTTCGCCTTCCCCGGGCCGCTGCGCGACCGGTTGGTCGCGGCGATCCTGAGCGGCGCCAAGACCAGCACCACCGGGCTGCTCGCCGAGTACGAGCACGAGGGCGAGCCGCTGCGGCAGGCGGGCGCGCACGGGGCGGTGATCGATTCGGACGGGCGGCCGGTGGCCGTGATCGAGCTCACCGACGTCCGGGTCGTCGCGCTGGCCGGGGTCGGTCTGCGGCACGCCGTGGACGAGGGCGAGGGCTACACCACGGTCGCCGACTGGCGGGCCGGCCACGAGCGCTTCTGGCACAGCCCCGAACTGCGGGCCGCCCTGGACGACCCGGACTTCACCGTGGACGACACCACGCCCGTCGTGCTGGAGCGCTTCCGCGTGGTGGCCGACCTGCGCTGACCCGTGCCGCAGGCGCAGGCCCGGGCGGGCCTGCGCCGCAGGGGGCCGGGCAGGCCGCCGACGGGCCGACCCGCCCCTGCTGGTGGCGCCTGGCCGCCCGGCACCCCGCCGCAGGGGGCCGGGCGATCGCGAACGGCTGCCCGGCCGGCCTCACCTCTTCACGGGACCTCCCGCGGCCCGCACCGACTTGGTGATGGCCTTCCACTTCTTCAGCCGGGCGGAGGCCAGCCGGGCGTCCGAGCGGGAGGCGATCCACTCGTTCTCGCGCTGGAGCTTGAGATAGCTGTCCATCCGGCGCTGCGGCAGGGTGCCGTCCTCCAGCGCGGCCCGCACCGCGCAGCCGGGCTCGGTGTGGTGGCCGCAGTCGTGGAAGCGGCACTCCTCGGCCAGCTCCGCGATGTCGGCGAAGGCCATCGCCACCCCCTCGCCACCATAGAGGCCGACCTCACGCAGGCCGGGCGTGTCGATCAGTACCCCGCCGCCGGGCAGCGGGATCAGCTCGCGGGTGGTCGTGGTGTGACGGCCCTTCTGGTCGGCCGCGCGGGCCTGCTGGACGGCCATCACCTCGGCGCCGGCCAGCACATTGGTCAAGGTGGACTTGCCCACGCCGGACTGGCCGATCAGCGCGGTGGTGCCGGGCGTGCAGGCGCGCAGCACGTCCACCCCCTCGCCCGTCCCGGCGCTGACGGTCAGCACCGTCACACCGGGCGCGATGCCCTCGACGTCGGCGCGGATGAAATCGGCGTCGTCGACCAGGTCGGCCTTGGTGAGCACGACCAGCGGCTCGGCGCCGGACTCCCAGGCCAGGGCGAGGAAGCGCTCGATCCGGCCGAGGTCCGGTTCGGCGGCGAGCGAGGCGGCGATCAGGACGGTGTCCACGTTGGCGGCCAGCACCTGGCCGTCGGACCGCTTGCCGGCGACCTTGCGGATGATCGCGGTGGAGCGCGGCAGCAGCGCGGCGACGGTGGGCATCGGCGCGGCCGCCAGGTCCACCGCCGCCCAGTCGCCGGTGCAGGGGCAGTTGATCATGTCGGCGTCGCCGACCGGCCGGGTGTCGGCCCGGACGGTGCGCAGCTCACCCGTCCCGGGATCGGTCAGCACGGCGTCGCACTGGCCGCGGTCGACCCGGACGATCCGGGCAGGGGTCAGCCCGGCCTCGGCGAGCGGCGCGAAGAGCTCGTCGAGCGCGGACGTCCAGCCGTAGCCGGACAGCGGGGTGCCGGAGGAGTCGGAGAAGTCGGAGAAGGTGACGGATTCGGAGGCAGCGTTGAACAACGCAGTGGGCCCTTCGGGAGGAACGTGATCCCGGCGGGCTGCGGCTGCGTGAGACGAGGAGTCGGGCGTCTCGGGTGCGTCAGCCGGCGGCCGGGAGGGGGAGGTGGTCTATGCGAGCGCTGCCCAGGGCAGCCGTGACGGCAGTGACAGCCACGAGGCTCACCTCCTGTTTCTCTCCTTGGGCCGCGACAACGGCCCCGAATCGGACTGGTCACACCGTAGCCAACGCCTCCGAGGCCGCCAACCGATTTTTGACCTGCGGTTTTCGACGGCGGCCGCACCGGCGCGGCCGCCCGGACAAGCCCTACGACGGACCGCCGAAACGGTGCCGCAGGCCGGGGTCGTCCAGCCACCAGGGCCGCATGCCCTGCTCCTCCTCGGCCGGCCCGCCCGCCGCCTTCGCCTCGGCGGCCGCCGCCTCGAAGCGGGCGTCCAGCGCCGCGTCCACCGCGGCGTTCTCCTCCCGCCCCTGCACGATCATGCGGCGGACCAGCGCGACCAGGAACGGCAGCCCGACCAGGTCCCCGAGCACCCAGAGCACGTTGCCGCCCCAGGTCTGGTCCTGTGCCGGGCTCGGCCCCCACGGCCGGCCGAGCGCCTCGTAGTAGTGCCCGGCGACCAGATGGCCGCCGTAGATCAGCACCAGGCCGAGCGCCGCGTCGAAGATCACCTCGGCGAAGGTGATGAACAGCCCGACCAGGTGCGGGTACTCGTGCCCGACCGGGTCGATCTGCAGTCGCGGCCAGAAGTACGCCAGGCCGAGCGCGACCAGCACGAGGTGCAGGGCGGCGTTTCCCAGCCCGCTGGCCAGCGACTCCTGGTACCAGGGGGTGAAGTAGAGCAGCCACGGCGGGGCCATCAGCAGCGCGGTCGACACGGCCGGGAACATCAGCACCTTGGACGGGCGGCCGCGCAGCGCCCGCAGGATCCGCTCCCGGCGGGCCGGGGGCGAGGAGCGCACCAGCAGCGAGACCGGTGCCCCCAGCGCCAGCAGCAGCGGGACCAGCATCAGCAGCAGCACCACCTGCACGGCCCGGTCGGTGAACAGCACCCGCTCGTACACCCCGAGGCCGGAACAGGTGGCCCAGACCCAGAGCAGCAGCCCGCCGAGGAAGGCCGCGGTCCGGGTCGGCTGCCAGCCCTCACCCGACACCGCGCCCGTACCGGCACCCGCACCCGCACCCGCACCCGCACGCGTGACGGTCCGCACCGCGTACAGGTACCAGCCGCCGAGCAGCACCGCGAGGGTGAGCACCAGCGGCTCGGCCGTCCACGAGGTCGCCAGGTCGGCCCACTGCCAGGGCGGCGGTCCGTGGTAGCCGATCGCCTGTACCGAGCCGTCCATCCGTCCGTTCACCCCGTCCTCGCTCCACCGCGACCGCGCCGCCGTCACCGCCCGCCGTCAGCGCACGGCCGTCAACCCGCGGCCGTCACCCGGGCGGGCGACGGCGCCCGGCCATGATGGCCGATCCCGAGTGGATCACCACCGCCAGGGTCCCCCGGACGGGCGAATCCCGGCGCAGGCCCACGGCCACCCACGGCCACCCGGCTCCCAACCGACGACCCAGGGCTACGGCCCGGAACCGGGCCCGCAGGACCGGCCCACCGGGGCCGGCCCCGAAAACCGCAACCGCCCGGCCACCGCCTTCGTCTGGGAGGATGCACCGCGGCATTCCGGCCACGGGGATGGACAAGGGGACAACAGGGTGCGAAGCAGTGCACGCGGCGAGGGCCGCCGGCTGGCCGCGCGCCACCGCAACATCGAGCTCGGCCTGCTGGCCCTCGCGGTGGTGGTCTGTCTCGCCGGACACGTCGACGCCGACCTGGCGATGACCGGGAAGCTGCCGCCCGGCCTGCTGGTGCACGGCGGCGGCCTGGGTCTGCTGGTCCTGGCCGCCCATCTGGCGGTCCGCCGGTTCGCCCCGTACGCGGACCCGCTGATCCTGCCGCTCGCGGTGCTGCTGAACGGGCTCGGGCTGCTGCTGCTCGACCGGCTCGACAAGTCGTACGCGGCCGTGCACGCGGCCAAGGGCGACTACCAGAAGCTGCCGACCGCGCCGTCCCAGCTGACCTGGGTGGTGATCGCGGTGGTGGCGGCCGTCGCGCTGATCGTGACGATCCGGCACCACCGGTTCTTCCAGCGCTACGTCTACCTGATCATGGCGGGCGCGCTGGTCCTGCTGGCCGCTCCCGCGTTCTTCCCGGGCGACAGCTTCGGGGCCAAGCGCTGGATCCGGGTGGCCGGGCTCTCGTTCGAGCCGGACGAGTTCGTCAAGGTCGCCATCACCGTCTTCTTCGCCGGCTATCTGATGGCCTCCCGGGACGCGCTGGCGCTGGCCGGCCGCAAGGTCTGGGGACTGACCCTGCCGCGCGGCCGGCACGCCGGGCCGGTGCTGGCGATCTGGGTGGCCAGCCTGCTGGTGCTGGTCTTCGAGCGCGACCTCGGCACCTCGCTGATCTTCTTCGGTGTCTTCGTGGTGATGCTGTACGTGGCGACCGAGCGCACCAGCTGGATGGTGCTCGGCCTGCTGATGGCCGTCGGGGGCGCGGCCGTGGTCGGCACCCTGGAGCCGCATGTGCACGGCCGGGTGGAGGCCTGGCTGCACCCGCTGGACATCTACCTGCCGGTCCACGACAAGGCGCTGGTCTCCGACCAGCCCGCCGAGGCGCTGTTCAGCCTGGCCACCGGACATCTGACCGGGACGGGGCTCGGCGAGGGCCGGCCCTGGCTGATCGGCTTCGCCGGGCGCAGCGACTTCATCTTCACCACCATCGGCGAGGAGCTGGGCCTGACCGGGGTGACGGCGGTGCTGCTGGTCTACGGGCTGCTGGTGCAGCGCGGGCTGCGGACGGCGGTCGGGCTCTCCGACCCGTTCGGCAAGCTGCTGGCGACCGGGCTGTCCGCGGCGCTGGCGCTCCAGGTGTTCGTGGTGGTGGGCGGGGTCAGCGGGCTGATCCCGCTGACCGGCAAGGCGCTGCCGTTCCTGGCGGCCGGCGGCTCGTCGATGGTGGCGAACTGGCTGATGATCGCCCTGCTGGTCAAGCTGAGCGACTCGGCCGGCCGGACCGCCCTGGAGCCGCCACCGGCGTCGAACCTGGTGACGGCGGCGGTGCCGGCGGTCTAACGGCCCGACGGCCCGGCGGAGACGCCCTACCGCGCTACCGCTGCTCCCACGGCGGCCGGGGCGGATAGCTGGGCAGGGTGCGGTCGGGCGGCGGCGCGGTGGGCCGGTCGCTGTCCGGCGGGGGCGGGGTGGGCCGGTGGTGCGGGCCGCCGCGCGCGGTGATCCGGCCGCGGACGTTGTCGGCGGCCAGCACGTCGGCCCAGCGCTCGGGGTACTCGGAGGGCACGTCGACGTCGTCGCCCTCGTCCTCGTAGTACTCCTCCTCGGCGCCCTCGGCGAGGCCGAGTTCACGGGCCCGGCGGGCCCGCTCGACGGCGCGGCGGGCGGCGACCTCGCGGACCACCGCGGCGGCGGCCTCCTCGTTGGCGCGCTCGTTCTCGGCGCGGGCGTCGGCGGTCTCCAGGGTGGGCCAGCGCCGGTCTATGGCGGCGTTCATGGCGGCGCCGATGAGCACCGCGAGCGCGACCACGAAGATCCACAGCAGCACGGCCACCGGCGCGGCCAGCGAGCCGTACACCGAGGGGCCCTCGACCGAGCTGACCAGGTAGAGGCGCAGGGCCACGCTGCAGAACACCAGGACGACCAGGGCCACCAGCGCACCGGGGATGTCCTCCCGCCAGGGCGTGGAGACCGGCACGGCGAGGTGGTAGAGCGTGGTGAGGAAGACGATCAGCAGCAGGATGGCGAACGGCCAGTAGGCGGCGTTGACCAGTGTCGCGATGTCGGGGACGGCGTTCAGCACCAGCCCCGGGCCGGCCAGCAGCAGCGGCAGCACCAGGGAGCCTATGACCAGGGCGCCGAGATAGAGGCCGAGCGACATCAGCCGGGTCTTGACGATGCCGCGCTTGCCGTCGAGCCCGTACATCACGGTGATGGTGTCGATGAAGATGTACAGCGCCCGGGAGCCGGACCAGAGCGAGAGCAGGAAGCCGATCGAGATCAGGTCTGGCCTGGTGTGGTCGAAGACGTCGTTCAGCAGGGGGACCACGACCTGCTTGATCGACGAGTCCGACAGGACCGTCCCGGCCGCCTTGACGATGTCCTGCTTCAGCCTGTCGATGGTGCCCGCGCCGAGGAACTCGTCCAGGTAGCCGAGGGTGCCGGCGAGGCAGAGCAGCAGGGGCGGGATCGAGAGCAGGGTGAAGAACGCCGCCTCGGCCGCCAGGCCGGTGACCCGGTACTCGACACAGGTGTTGGTGGTGTCCTTGACCAGCCCCCAGGCCGTACTGCGCCAGGTGGCCTGCTTCCTGACCCCCCGCCGGGAGCCCTTGCCCCGACGACGGGAGGGCCGCTCGGGGTTCGGTCTCGTCGTTTCGCCTGCTGGTTGCACAGGGCTAACGGTATCGGGCCGGAACCGGTCCGTTGATCTCCGTGTCGCGGTACCGGCGCGAGGGCCCGTGCCGGGGGCGGAATCCGACGAGCGGCGGGAACGCTCCGGCATCTCGGCATACGAAACCTTTACGTCCATTATACGGACGTTAGTGGACCGCGAGTCGTGCTCCGTGCGAATCTCTTGTCCATGCCTAGCGCCGGAACCACCCTAGTTGGTCGACTCCACGTCGATCTCCTTCGCGTGTCCAGCGCCATCTGTCCGGTGACCTGAGCCTTACCCCGCCGCCACCCACCGCCCCCGGCGCCACCTCTCGCCATCCCCGCCGAAGCGGATGCGCAGGCGCCCGCCCGGCCACGGCCACTGCTCCCCCGGTCCTGAGAAACCCGCAGGTCACAGCAGCAGCGCACGGCCGAGCACGCCCAGCGACCCACCCGGCGTCAGAGCCACCTGCCTCCGAAGGACTTCACCATGGCCACCACTCCCGAGACCGCCGAGCCCACGGCCGACAGCGCCGGCGCGCGCCGCCCCGCGGCGGCTCGCAAGGTGACCCGCCACCGCGGCGAGGGCCAGTGGGGCATGGGCCACTTCACGCCGCTGAACGCCAACGAACAGTTCAAAAAGGACGACGACGGTCTCAACGTACGGACACGTATTGAGACGATCTACGCGAAGCGCGGCTTCGACTCGATCGACCCCGCCGATCTGCGCGGCCGGATGCGCTGGTGGGGTCTCTACACCCAGCGCAAGGAGGGCATCGACGGCGGCAAGACCGCGATCCTGGACCCGCACGAGCTCGACGCCGAGTACTTCATGCTCCGCGTCCGCATCGACGGCGGCCGGCTCACCGTCGCCCAGCTGAAGGCGATCGCCGAGGTCTCCGAGCAGTACGGCCGCAACACCGCCGACCTGACCGACCGGCAGAACATCCAGTACCACTGGATCAGGATCGAGGACGTCCCCGCGATCTGGCAGAAGCTGGAGGCCGTCGGCCTCTCCACCACCGAGGCCTGCGGCGACACCCCGCGCGTCATCCTCGGCTCCCCGGTGGCCGGCATCGCCGAGAACGAGATCATCGACGGCACCTCCGCCATCGAGGAGATCCAGCGCCGTTTCATCGGCAACCCGGACTTCTCCAACCTGCCGCGCAAGTTCAAGTCCGCCGTCTCCGGCTCCCCGCTGCTGGACGTCGCGCACGAGATCAACGACGTCGCCTTCGTCGGCGTCGTCCACCCCGAGCACGGCCCCGGCTTCGACCTCTGGGTCGGCGGCGGGCTCTCCACCAACCCCAAGCTCGGCGTGCGCCTGGGCGCCTGGGTCCCGCTGGACGAGGTCGCGGACGTCTACGGCGGCGTCATCGGCATCTTCCGCGACTACGGCTACCGCCGGCTGCGCAACCGCGCCCGGCTGAAGTTCCTGGTCGCCGACTGGGGCGTGGAGAAGTTCCGCCAGGTCCTGGAGGACGAGTACCTCAAGTACCGGCTCGTCGACGGCCCGGCGCCGAGCGAGCCCAGCGGCCGCTGGCGCGACCACGTCGGCGTGCACCGGCAGCAGGACGGCCGCTACTACGTCGGCTTCGCGCCGCGCGTCGGCCGGGTCGACGGCCGACTGCTCGGCCGGATCGCCGACCTCGCCGCCGAGCACGGCAGCGACCGGCTGCGCACCACCGCCGAGCAGAAGATGATCGTCCTCGACATCGCCGAGGACCGGGTCGAGTCGCTGGTGGCCGGTCTGGAGGCGCTGGACCTGCGGGTCACCCCGTCGCCGTTCCGCCGCGGCACCATGGCCTGCACCGGCATCGAGTACTGCAAGCTCGCCATCGTCGAGACCAAGGAGCGCGGCCGCACGCTCATCGACGAGCTGGAGAAGCGCCTGCCGGACTTCGAGGAGCCGCTGACCATCAACATCAACGGCTGCCCCAACGCCTGCGCCCGCATCCAGGTCGCCGACATCGGCCTCAAGGGCCAGCTGGTCACCGACGAGAACGGCGAGCAGGTCGAGGGCTACCAGGTGCACCTGGGCGGCGCGCTGGGCCTGGAGGCCGGCTTCGGCCGCAAGGTCCGCGGGCTCAAGGTCACCAAGGACGGCCTGCCCGACTACGTCGAGCGCGTTCTGACCCGCTACCAGGCCGACCGCGCCGAGGGCGAGCGCTTCGCCCAGTGGGCGGCCCGGGCCGGCGAGGAGCAGCTCTCGTGAACGAGCGAAGCGGACGAGCCGGCGAGGTGGGCGCATGAGTGAGCGAGCGGCACCGTTCTTCTGCCCGTACTGCGGCGACGAGGACCTGCGGCCCTCCGAGGCCGGGCACGGCGCCTGGGAGTGCCACGCCTGCCGCCGGGCCTTCCAGCTGAAGTTCCTCGGCCTGCTGTCGACGACCAACGGGGGTGGGCCGCATGACCGGCACGACGCCTGACCACGAGGCGCTCGCCGTCCGGGCCGCCCGCGAGCTGGAGGAGGCGACCCCGCAGGAGATCCTGGCCTGGGCCGCCGACACCTTCGGCAAGCGGTTCTGCGTCACCTCCTCCATGGAGGACGCGGTCGTGGCCCACCTCGCCTCCTCGGTCCTCCCCGGCGTGGACGTGGTGTTCCTCGACACCGGCTACCACTTCCCGGAGACCATCGGCACCCGGGACGCGGTGGCGGCGGTGATGCCGGTCAACGTCATCACCCTCAAGCCGCTGCAGACCGTGGCCGAGCAGGACGCCCGGTACGGGCCCGCCCTGCACGACCGCGACCCCGACCTGTGCTGCGCGCTGCGGAAGGTCGAGCCGCTCAACCGCGGCCTCGGCGGCTACGACGCCTGGGCCACCGGGCTGCGCCGCGACGAGTCGCCCAGCCGGGCGAACACCCCCGTGGTCGCCTGGGACGCCAAGCGCCGCAAGGTCAAGCTCGCCCCGATCGCCCGCTGGACGCAGGAGGACGTGGACGCCTACGTCAACGCCAACGGCGTCCTGCTCAACCCGCTGCTGTGGGAGGGCTACACGTCCGTCGGCTGCGCGCCGCTGTCCTGCACCCGCAAGCCCGCCGAGGGCGAGGACGCCCGGGCCGGCCGCTGGTCGGGATCCGGCAAGACCGAGTGCGGCATCCACCTCTGATCCACCGTCAACACCCCTATGGAGACTTCACCGTGACGACAGCCCCTGTGTCCATCAGCGGCTCCGCCGCGGGCCCGGCCGCCGACGGAGCCGCAGGGACGGCCCGCGCGGCCGCCCCCCGCGAGCGCGGCGCCACCGTGTGGCTGACCGGGCTGCCGAGCGCCGGCAAGACCACGCTCGCCTTCGCCCTGGCCGAGCGGCTGCGCGCCGAGGGCCACCGGGTCGAGGTCCTGGACGGCGACGAGATCCGCGAGTTCCTCTCCAAGGGCCTCGGTTTCACCCGCGAGGACCGCCACACCAACGTCACCCGGATCGGCTTCGTGGCCGAGAAGCTCGCCGCCCACGGCGTCAAGGTGCTCGCCCCGGTCATCGCCCCGTACGCGGACTCCCGCACCGCCGTCCGCGAGCGGCACGCCGCGGCCGGCACCGAGTTCCTGGAGATCCACGTCGCCACCCCGGTGGAACTCTGCGCCGAGCGCGACGTCAAGGGGCTGTACGCGAAGCAGGCGGCCGGCGAGATCTCCGGCCTGACCGGTGTCGACGACCCGTACGAGGCCCCGGAGAACCCGGAGTTGCGCCTCCAGACCCAGGGCCGCGAGGTGGCCGACTCCGCCGCCGAGCTGCACGCCTTCCTGACCGAGAGGGGCCTCGCATGACCACCGCGACCGACAGCCCGGTCCACACCGACGACGGTTCGAAGAACCCCTTCGCGCTGTCCCACCTGGACGCGCTGGAAGCGGAGTCGGTGCACATCTTCCGCGAGGTCGCGGGGGAGTTCGAGCGCCCGGTGATCCTCTTCTCGGGCGGCAAGGACTCCATCGTCATGCTGCACCTGGCGCTGAAGGCGTTCCGGCCGGCCGCGATCCCGTTCTCGCTGCTGCACGTCGACACCGGCCACAACTTCCCCGAGGTGATCGCCTACCGCGACCGCGTCGCGGCCCGGCACTCCCTGCGCCTGCACGTCGCCCACGTCCAGGACTTCATCGACGACGGCCGCCTGCGCGAGCGCCCCGACGGCACCCGCAACCCGCTCCAGACCGTCCCGCTGCTCGACGCCATCGAGTCCCACAAGTTCGACGCCGTCTTCGGCGGCGGCCGCCGCGACGAGGAGAAGGCCCGCGCCAAGGAGCGCGTCTTCTCCCTGCGCGACGAGTTCGGCGCCTGGGACCCGCGCCGCCAGCGCCCCGAGCTCTGGTCGCTCTACAACGGCCGCCACGCGCCCGGCGAGCACGTCCGCGTCTTCCCGCTCTCCAACTGGACCGAGCTGGACGTCTGGCAGTACATCGAGCGCGAGAACATCGAACTCCCCGAGATCTACTACGCCCACGAGCGCGACGTCTTCTCCCGTTCCGGCATGTGGCTCACCGCCGGCGACTGGGGCGGCCCCAAGGACCACGAACCCGTCGAGCGGCGCCTGATCCGCTACCGCACCGTCGGCGACATGTCCTGCACCGGAGCCGTCGACTCCGACGCCGTCACCATCGCCGACGTCATCGCCGAGATCGCCGCCAGCCGCCTCACCGAACGCGGCGCCACCCGCGCCGACGACAAGCTCTCCGAGGCAGCGATGGAAGACCGCAAGCGCGAGGGGTACTTCTAACCATGACCACCGCAACCGCCACCGCCCTGCTGCGCTTCGCCACCGCGGGATCGGTCGACGACGGCAAGTCCACCCTGGTCGGCCGACTGCTGCACGACTCCAAGTCCGTGCTGGCCGACCAGCTGGAGGCCGTCGAGCGCGCCTCCCTGAGCCGCGGCCAGGACGCGCCCGACCTCGCGCTGCTCACCGACGGCCTGCGCGCCGAGCGCGAGCAGGGCATCACCATCGACGTCGCCTACCGCTACTTCGCCACCCCCCGGCGGCGGTTCATCCTCGCCGACACCCCCGGGCACGTGCAGTACACCCGGAACATGGTGACCGGAGCCTCCACCGCCGAACTCGCGGTCGTGCTGGTCGACGCCCGCAACGGCGTGGTCGAGCAGACCCGCCGGCACGCCGCCGTCGCGGCGCTGCTGCGGGTGCCGCACGTCGTGCTGGCCGTCAACAAGATGGACCTCGTCGACTACGCGGAGCCCGTCTTCGCCCGCATCGCCGAGGAGTTCACCGTCTACGCCGCCTCGCTGGGCGTCAAGGACGTGGTCGCCGTCCCGATCTCCGCGCTCGCCGGGGACAACGTGGTCGAGCCGTCCGCCCACATGGACTGGTACGGCGGCCCGACCCTGCTGGAGCACCTGGAGACGGTGCCCGTCGGCAGCGACCCGAGCGCCGAACCGGTCCGCTTCCCGGTCCAGTACGTGATCCGCCCGCAGACCGAGGAGCACCCCGACTACCGCGGCTACGCCGGGCAGTTGGCCTCCGGTGTGCTGCGGGTCGGCGACGCGGTGACGGTGCTGCCCTCGGGCCACACCACCACCGTCGCGGGCATCGACGCGCTCGGCACCGAGACCGACGTCGCCTGGGCCCCCCAGTCGGTCACCGTCCGGCTCGCCGACGACATCGACATCTCGCGCGGCGACCTGATCGCGGCCGGCCCGGCCCCGGTGCCCACCAAGGACATCGAGGCCACCGTCAGCCACCTCAGCGAGCGCCCGCTGCGCGCCGGTGACAAGGTGCTGCTCAAGCACACCACCCGCACCGTCCGGGCGCTGGTCAAGGACATCACCTACCGCATCGACATCGACACGCTCGAACGGCGCTCCGGCGCCGAGGGGCTGAACGTCAACGACCTCGGCCACGTGGTGCTCCGCACCGCCGAGCCGCTGGCCCTCGACGCCTACTCCGACAACCGCCGGACCGGCTCGTTCCTGCTGATCGACCCGGCCGACGGCACCACCCTCACCGCCGGCATGGCGGGCGAGGCGTTCGACACCGTACGCACCGACGCACCCGACGCATCCAACGAGGAGGACTGGGTCTGATGCCCAGCGAGGCGTTCTCGGGCATGGACAAGGAAGGCGGCCGCATCGGCAGCGGCGTCCTCGGCAGTGGCCAGGGCGGCCTGACCCGATGTGCGGGCCGACAGGGCTGACTGGCAGCCCTGTCACCGGGCCCCGCCGCCGCTGTCCCGCCCCACAGCCGGTACAGCGGCGAGGGCCCGGCTTGCCCGGCATCCCGATGCCGCAAGCACCACCGCCCGACTTCCGCCCCGAGACCGCCTCCTGACGGTCCGTCCGTGAACAGGACTCCGCCCATGGCACCGAACCAGGCACTCCCGCACAGCCCGCTTCCCCATAGGCCCGCACGCCCGGCCGCCGGTCGGATCAGACGCTCCGCCGCGGCCGCCATAGCCGGCCTCACCGCCGTGGCCCTGCTCTCGGCCTGCGGCTACGGTTCGAAGAGCGAGGACAAGAAGTCCGGCTCCGCGGCCCCCGCCGCCGGTTCCGCCTCCGGTGCGAAGCTCTCCGCCGACACGGTCAAGATCGGCTACTTCGCCAACCTGACCCACGGCACCCCGCTGGTCGGGCTCCAGGAGGGCATCTTCCAGAAGGAGCTGGGCGCCACCCAGATCAAGACCCAGGTCTTCAACGCCGGCCCGTCCGAGATCGAGGCGCTCAACGCCGGCTCCATCGACATCGGCTGGATCGGCCCCTCCCCCGCGATCAACGGCTACACCCAGTCCAACGGCGAGTCGCTGAAGATCATCGGCGGTTCGGCCTCCGGCGGCGTCAAGCTGGTGGTCAACCCCGACAAGATCTCCTCCCTGGACGACCTCAAGGGCAAGAAGATCGCCACCCCGCAGGCGGGCAACACCCAGGACGTGGCGCTGCTCAACTACCTGGCCGGCAAGGGCTACAAGGTGGACGCCAAGACCGGCGCCGGTGACGTCTCGGTGGTCCGCTCGGACAACAAGGTCACCCCGGACGCCTACAAGCAGGGCTCGATCGACGGCGCCTGGGCGCCCGAGCCCACCGCGTCCAAGCTGGTCACCCTCGGCGCGAAGGTCCTGCTCAACGAGAAGGACATCTGGCCGGACAAGAAGTTCGTGATCACCAACATCATCGTCTCGCAGAAGTTCCTCAAGGAGCACCCGGACGTGGTCGAGGCCGTGCTGCGCGGCTCGGTGAACACCAACGCCTTCATCAAGGCCAACCCGGACAAGGCCAAGGCCGACGCCAACGAGGCCATCAAGAAGGAGGCCGGCAGCGCGCTGGACGCGGCCATCCTCGACCCGGCCTGGCAGGACATCGACTTCCTGGACGACCCGCTGGCCAACACCCTCCAGGCCGAGGCCGACCACGCCGTCACCGCGGGCCTGCTCAAGAAGCCGAACCTGAACGGCATCTACGACCTCACCCTGCTCAACAAGGTGCTCGCGGCCCAGGGCCAGAGCGCCGTGGCGGACGCCGGGCTCGGCACCAAGTAGCGCGGCCCGCCCCACCCGCGGCCGGCCGCGTCACACCCGTGGCGCGCCGCCGCGCTCCAAGCTCCGCGGTCCGGACCCCGCCCGCCCGGTCGATGCCCAATCGATGCCCGCAAGCACGGGACGGGCGGGGCCGGACCCCGGCCCCGCGTCGCCAGCCTCTCCCTCCCTGCCCGCCAACGGCAGGAGGGGCCCATGACCACTCATGCAGGAGGTGCCCGGATGTCCCCGGCACTGACCACCTCGGAAGACGCCACCGGCGTCGACGCCCGCGGCGGCTCGCCCGCCGTCCGGATCTCGCACGTGCACAAGTCCTTCGGCCGCGCAGGCTCGGAGACCCCCGTCCTGGACGACATCACGCTCGATGTCGCGCCGGGAGAGTTCGTCACGCTGCTCGGAGCCTCGGGCTGCGGCAAGTCCACCCTGCTCAACCTGGTCGCCGGACTCGACAAGCCCACCGCGGGCTCGATCGAGGTGGCCGGGGGTCGCCCCGCGCTGATGTTCCAGGAGCACGCGCTGTTCCCCTGGCTCACGGCCGGCAAGAACATCGAACTGGCCCTGCGGCTCAACGGCGTGGCCCGCCCCGAACGCAAGGCCGAGGCCGAGCGGCTGCTCGAACTCGTCCGCCTCGGCGGCTCGTACGGCAAGCGCGTGCACGAGCTCTCCGGCGGCATGCGCCAGCGCGTGGCGATGGCCCGCGCGCTCGCCCAGGGCGGCTCGGTGCTGCTGATGGACGAACCGTTCGCCGCGCTCGACGCCATCACCCGGGACGTCCTGCACGACGAGATCACCCGGATCTGGGCCGAGCGGCAGCTCTCCGTCCTGTTCGTCACCCACAACGTGCGGGAGGCCGTCCGGCTCGCCCAGCGCGTGGTGCTGCTCTCCTCCCGTCCCGGCCGGGTCGCCCGTGAGTGGCGGATCGACCTGCCACAGCCGCGCCGGATCGAGTCCGCCGGTGTCGCCGACCTGTCCATCGAGATCACCGAAGAACTGCGTGGGGAGATCCGTCGCCATGGCCAGCACTGACACCACCCCGGTCCTGGACAAGGCCGCGCCCACCGACTCGGCCGACGTCGGGGCCGGCCTGGACGCGCTGGACTCCGTCACCGCGCAGCGCAGTTCGCTCGGCGAGGTGCTCCGGCAGAAGGCGCTGCCGCCGCTGCTCGGCGTGGTGCTGGTGCTCGCCCTCTGGCAGGGCGCCTACAGCCTGCACCTCACCCCCTCGTACAAGCTGCCCAGCCCGGCCGACGTCCTGGGGGCCGCAGGGGACCTCTGGACGGAAGGCACGCTGTTCTCGATCATCTGGACCAGCGTCTGGCGCGGCCTGTCCGGCTTCGTGGTCGCCGTCGTCATCGGCACCCCGATCGGCCTGGTGGTCGCCCGGGTCAAGCCGGTGCGGGCCGCCCTCGGGCCGGTGCTCTCCGGTCTGCAGTCGCTGCCGTCGGTCGCCTGGGTGCCGGCCGCCGTCATCTGGCTCGGCATCAACGACTCGATGATGTACGCGGTGATCCTGCTCGGCGCCGTCCCGTCCATCGCCAACGGGCTGGTGTCCGGCATCGACCAGGTGCCGCCGCTGTTCCTGCGGGCCGGACGGACCATCGGCGCCACCGGCCTGGCCGGGGCCAGGCACATCCTGCTGCCGGCCGCGCTGCCCGGCTACCTGGCCGGCCTCAAGCAGGGCTGGGCGTTCTCCTGGCGCTCCCTGATGGCGGCCGAACTCGTCGCCTCCTCCCCCGACCTGGGCCTGGGCCTGGGCCGGTACCTGGAGAACCAGCGGGAGTTCTCCGACATGGCCGGGGTGCTGCTCGGTATCATCCTCATCCTGTTCGTCGGGATCGCCATCGAGCTCCTGGTGTTCACCCCGATCGAGCGCCGGGTGCTGCGCAACCGCGGCCTGCTGGCCGCCGTCAAGTAAGGCCGCTCCGCATGCTCCGCAGGAACGAAGGCCGGCTGTCCGCCGCCACCACCCCGGTGGCGGCGGGCGGCCCCGCCCTGCTGCTGATCGCCCACGGCAGCCGCGACCCCCGGCACGCCGCGACGGTGGCCGCGCTGGTCGGGCAGGTCCGCGCCCTGCGGCCCGGCCTGGAGGTGGCCACCGCCTACCTGGACCACTGCGCGCCGCGCATCCCGCAGGTGGTCGCCCGCCTCACCGCCGCCGTGGCCGTGCCGCTGCTGCTCAACCGCGCCTTCCACGCCAAGCACGACATCCCCGCCGCCCTGCGCGCGGCCGGCGCCGCCCTGCCCGTGGCGGACGTGCTCGGCCCCTCGCCGCTGCTGCTCGCCGCCCTGGACCGCCGCCTCGCCGAGGCCGGGCTGGACGTCTCCTCCGCCGCCGTCCGGGCCCGCACCGGTGTCGTCCTCGCCGCCGCGGGCTCCTCCGACCCGGCCGCCGACGCCGCCACCCGGGCGGTGGCCGCCGAGTGGCGCCGCACCCGCGGCTGGGCCGCCGCCGAGGTCGCCTACGCCTCCGCCGCCGGGCCCCGCGTCCCCGACGCCGTCGCCGCCCTGCGCGCCGCGGGCGCCCGGCAGGTCGCCGTCGCGCCGTACCTGCTCGCCCCCGGCCTCCTCCCGGACCGCATCGCGACCGCCGCCGAGGACGCCGGCGCCGACCTCCTGGCCGGCGTCCTGGGCCCCGCCCCCGAGGTCGCCCGCCTCCTCCTGACCCGCTACGACGCCGCCCGCTCGGCCACCCTCGCCGCCCCGGCCCGCACCGCCTGAGCCACCCGCAGCGACGGGTACGGGGTCGGTAGCCTCGTGACATGAGTGTCGCCCACGACCGCCAACCCGAACTCCCCGACCT
This sequence comes from Kitasatospora sp. NPDC088351, assembly GCF_040685575.1. Classification (NCBI taxonomy): domain Bacteria; kingdom Bacillati; phylum Actinomycetota; class Actinomycetes; order Kitasatosporales; family Streptomycetaceae; genus Kitasatospora; species Kitasatospora sp. NPDC088351. The sequence goes on from NZ_JBFBIL010000028.1 coordinate 21,474, forward strand.
CATCGGGCGACTGAGTGCCGGGCAGGCCGAGGAGATCCGCCGTCACACACTCCGCCCGACGGGTGAGGGCGAGACCCCGCCACGCCCCCGGCTGAGCTTCACCGGGACAGGCGTCAGCGCCAACCCCAACCTCGCCGCCGAGGCCTAGACCACGAGCGACACCCTCGCGCGAACGGCCGAACCGGCCGAGACCCGAGGCCCCGGAGGCTGATCTTCCGGCTGGAGACAACGACCCCATCTTGGGAATCCTGCGATCCATCACCATGTTCCAACCGCCACAGGTAGCTCTGTGCTCATGAACTCTCACAATCCGTACCCACGACGGACCTTGCTGGCGTACGATCGGCCTCATCTCCTGACAGGAGACTGACGCCTTCCCAGGTTGGTGAACCATGGTGAATCGAAAGCAACTTGATCCGTCATCAAGCCACTGGGCGCCTTTCGGCGTGCAACTTCGCAGGTCACGCGAGGCTGCGGGGCTGACGCAGGCAGAGTTGGCCAGGAAGGTCGGTTACGACCCCTCGTACGTCTCCTACACCGAACTTGCATCCCGCGAGGCGCCCAGCGAGCAGTTCGCGCGCAAGGTCGACGAAGTACTGAACACAGGCGGCACGCTGGTGCTGATGTGGTTCCAGCACAAGCACACGGCCCTGCTAGCACTGTCGAGGGCCGATTCCCTTGCCATGATCCGCGCCGTCCGGGAGGAACCATCCCCATGTCCAGCACTGACCTGACCCGCGCACACTGGATCAAGTCCAGCTACAGCAGCAACGGCGGCGCATGCGTCGAGGTCGCGCCGGGGTTCGCCGGCCTCATGCCCGTCCGCGACTCCAAGGACCCGGCCGGCCCCGCTCTGATCTTCCCGGCCGACGCCTGGCAGTCCTTCGTGGCGGCCGTCCAGGATGGCGAGTTCGGCACGGTCTGACCGTTGCCCACAGGAGTGCAGAACGGCCCGGCACCCCTCGTCAGGGGTGCCGGGCCGTTGGTCAGGTGGCGTCAGTCCGACTTGCGGCGCTGGCGGCCGGTGCCGTAGTTGGAGCCGGACTTGGTGCCGGAGCCGGGCTTGGCGCGACCGGAGGAGCGGCCGATGAAGCCGGCCGCCTGGCGGGAGCCGCCGCCGCCCTGGCCGCCGCCGGCCGCGCCCATGCGCTGCTTGGGGCGGGGGCGGCGGGGGTTGCCGTTCATGTCGACGTCGGTCGGCAGGCCGGAGCGCTTGGCGGGGCGGCGGCGCGGGGCGCCGGCCTTCCCGTCCGCGGCGGCGGCCGGCTGGGTGACGACCGGGACGGCCACCGTGACCGGCACGCCGCTGGGGGTGCGGGCGCCGGTGATGCGGCTGAGCTCGGCGTCGCCGGGGCGGATCTTGGTGGTGGTCGGGCGGATGCCGGCCACCGTCATCAGCCGGCTGACCTCGCGGCGCTGCTCGGGCAGGACCAGGGTGACGACCGTGCCGGACTCGCCGGCCCGGGCGGTGCGGCCGCCGCGGTGCAGGTAGTCCTTGTGGTCGATCGGCGGATCGACGTTGACGACCAGGTCGAGGCCGTCGATGTGGATGCCGCGGGCGGCGACGTTGGTGGCGATCAGCGCGGTGACGTGGCCGTCGCGGAACTGGTCGAGCACCCGGTTGCGCTGCGGCTGGGACTTGCCGCCGTGCAGGGCGGCCGCCTTCACGCCGTTGGCCAGCAGCTGCTTGGCGAGGCGGTCGGCGCCGTGCTTGGTGTGCACGAACATGATCAGGCGCCCCTCGCGGGAGGCGATGTGCGCGGTGGCGGACGCCTTGTCGGACGCGTCCAGCTGGAGCACGTGGTGGTCCATGGTGGTCACCGCGCCGGCCGACGGGTCGACCGAGTGGGTCACCGGGTCGGTCAGGAAGCGCCGCACCAGGCGGTCCACGTTGCGGTCCAGGGTGGCGGAGAACAGCATCCGCTGCCCGCCCTCGGCGACCTGCTCCAGCAGCTTGGTGACCTGCGGCAGGAAGCCCATGTCGGCCATCTGGTCGGCCTCGTCGAGGACCGTGATGGCGACGTGGTCCAGCCGGACGTCGCCGCGGTTGATCAGGTCGTCCAGCCGGCCCGGGGTGGCGACCAGGACCTCGGCGCCGCGGCGCACGGCGTTGGCCTGCCGGGTGATCGACATGCCGCCGACGACGGTGGCGATCCGCAGGTTGACCGCGGTGGCGTAGGGGGTGAGCGCGTCGGTCACCTGCTGGGCCAGCTCGCGGGTGGGTACCAGGACGAGCGCCAGCGGGTACCGGGCGTCGGCGCGACGGCCGGCCGTGCGGGCGAGCAGCGGCAGGCCGAAGGCGAGGGTCTTGCCGGAGCCGGTGCGGCCGCGGCCGAGCACGTCGCGGCCGGCCATGGAGTCCGGCAGGGTGGCGGCCTGGATCGGGAACGGCTCGATGACACCCTCACGGGTGAGCGCGCTCAGGATGCCCTTGGGCAGCTCCAGCTCGGCGAAGCTCGCCACCGGCGGGCGGGGCGGGGTGCCCTCGACCACGGTGAAGTCGGCGGGCTCGGCGGCGCGCGGGGCGCTCTTGCGGGGTGCGCCGTTGCGGGGGGCGCCACCACGGGTGCCGGCGCTGCGCGGTGCACCCGCGCCGGTGTTGCGGCTGCGGGGCTTACGGTTGCGGTCGCCCTCGCGGGGCGAGCGGGCAGGGGTGGTCACGGAGTCTCCGTCCGGTCGTCTGGCACCCCGGGATCGGGGCGGTTCGGCCGTCGGGAGTCAGGTGCCGCCCCGGCCGTTCGGCGGCATGGGCGAGGGCCCGCACCGTGCGGTACGGGCCCTCGCTGCGCGAGATCGCGAGTCAGCTCTGTGGCTGGACTCAGATGACGCGGATGTGCTCGGCCTGCGGGCCCTTCTGGCCCTGCGTGACGTCGAACTCGACCTTCTGGCCCTCGACGAGCTCACGGAAGCCCTGCGCCTCGATGTTCGAGTAGTGGGCGAACACGTCGGCGCCGCCACCGTCCTGCTCGATGAAGCCGAAGCCCTTTTCGCTGTTGAACCACTTCACGGTGCCGGTAGCCATAACCGTCTCCTCTAAAAACTGGGGCATCGGAACCCGCACCTCGCGGGCCCCAAAGTAGCCGCGATCCCCATCCGGAGACTGAAACACCGGACAAAACAAATGCGCCTGTTGGTTGGAACCAGCAGGCGCACACACACGTTCATGGGAACCAAAACTGCAACTGGTTCGACTGTAGCACGACGACACCCCGAGTGACCGGGGCTTTTTTGCCCAGCACGTCACGTTTGCCGGCCGGGGAAAGGGGGCAGGCGGCACCCCCCGAAGAGAGTACCGCCCGCCCCTGGCCGACTACGAACGGTCAGTGCCGTCCGGCCGGTTCCGGTACGTCGTGCGCGCCGGCGAGCGGCGCCGGGCCGGAACCGTGGCCGACGGTGTCGCCGTGGCCGGGCCACCAGGCGCGGTGGCCGAGCAGCGCGGTGAGCGCCGGGGTGAAGAACATCGACATCACGAAGGCCGAGACGATGATGCCGATGGCGATCGAGAAGCCCATCTCGCTGAGCATGGTGTTGCCCGCGAGCAGCATGGTGGCGAAGGTCGCCGCCAGGATGAACCCGGCCGCGGCCACCGTCGGACCACCGTGGCGGATCGCCTGACCGGCCGCCTCGCGCGGGCTGCGGCCCTCCCGGGCCTCCTCCCGCAGGCGGGCGATCATCAGGATGTTGTAGTCGGTGCCGATCGCCACCACGAACAGGTAGATGAAGATCGGCAGCATGAACATCAGTCCCGCCTCGCCCTTCATGTCCTGGAAGACCAGCTTGGTGGCGCCGAGGGTGGCGCCGAAGCCGAGGCCGACCGAGGCCATCAGGTACCAGGGGGCGACCACGCTGCGCAGCAGCAGGCCGAGGATGATCATGATCAGCAGGGCGGCGACCGGGAAGACCAGCGTGTAGTCGTGCACCATCGCCGTGTTGATGTCCTTGTACACGGAGCTGGTGCCGGCGACGTACGCCTTGGTGCCGGCCGGGGCCTTGTCGTGAGCGACATCACGGACCGCGCCGATGGTGTCGATGGCCGCGTTGCTGGCCGACTCGTCCTTCAGCACCACGGTGATGTCGGCGGTGAGGCCGTCCGCGCTGATGTTGCGCGCCGGGTCGGCCAGGACAGCGCCGCTGACGCCGTCGACCTTGCCGAGCTCCGCCACGTAGCCCTGGAGGCCGGCGGCGTCGAGCTTGGTGCCGTTCTGGCTGGAGACGTAGACGTGGGCGGGGTCGGCGGCGCCGGCCGAGTACGCCTTGATCATCGTGTCCTGGACGACCATCGACTCCTTGGTCTTCGGCATGGAGCTGCCGGCCAGGTCGAAGGTGCCCTTGTAGCCGAGGGCGGCGAGCGCCAGGCCGACCATCACCAGACCGGAGACCAGGGCGGCCATGGCCGGGCGGCGGCTGACGCCGCGGCCGATCGCGGCGAAGCGGGCGCTGGAGGGCTCGCGCTGCCAGGCCTTGGACGGCCAGAACAGCACCCGCTCCGGGATCAGGCAGAGGATCGCCGGCACCAGGGTGACCGAGGCGACCGCGGTGACCGCCACGGCGATGGCCAGCGAGGGGCCGAGCGCCTTGAACATGCCGAGGCTGGAGAGGACGAGCACCGCGAAGGCGACCACGACGGCGCCGGCCGCGGAGGCGATCGCCTCGCCGACCCGGCCGACGGCGTTGGCCACGGCCTCCTTGCGGGTGTCCCCGGCCCGCAGCCGTTCGCGGTAGCGGAACATCAGGAACAGGAAGTAGTCGGTACCGACGCCGTACAGCACCACGATCAGGATCGCGGACATCGAGTTGTCGGCCTTGAGGCCGAACAGCTTGCTGGCGTCGGCGATCAGCCCGTTGGCGACCATCGAGTAGATGGCCACCGAGATGACCGGCAGCAGCGCGATGATCGGGCTGCGGAAGATGATCCCCAGCGTGAGCAGGATGATCACGATGGTGCCGACGCCGATCAGCATCTCCGCCGTCTTGCCGGAGTCCTTCTGGTCCAGGGCGCTCGCGGCCGGGCCGCCGACCTGGAACTTCAGGGCGCTGCCGGAAGCGAGCGAAGTCCCCTCCTCGCGCAGCTTCTTGGCGGCGTCGCTGTACTCGTCGGTCTGCATCTTCGACTTGTCGATGGCGACCATCGACATGGCGTACTTGCCGTCCTTGGAGACGGACTCGTCACTGACCGGGAGGACCTTCTGGACCAGCGGGATGTTCTTGTCGGTCAGGCCCTGCACGACCTTGGCCATGGCGGCCTTGTCCGCTTCGTCCAGCTTGCCGCCGTCGGTACGCTCGAAGAGCAGCAGCGCCGACGGCGAGACGGCGGACGGGAAGGCCTTCTCCTGGACCTGCATGGCCTGGATGGACTCGTAGTGCTTGGGCAGGAACGCCGACTCGTCCGTGTTGGCGGTCAGCTTGGGCGCCGTCCCGATGATCGCGATGGCCGCGACCATCCACGCCGCGATCACCCACCAGGCGTAGCGGACGACGAATTGTCCTATTCGGTGGAACATGCTCGTGATGCCTCCTGGGCATGACTCACCGCAGCCCTGAGGGACGGGACGTCGGGCGACGGCAGGACCGGCGGGGAACGCGGAGCCCCCTTGCCGGTCGGCAGGTAAGTGTTCAGAGGACATCATCCTACGAGAACTTGCTTGCCGCCCGGCAAGCAGCCCCCGTGGCCGACCCCCTCAGGGTCGCCGAACGGTGAGCCCCGACCATCTTCACCCGCCGGACGACCCCCGTACCTCGTACTCGGGGTGGAGACCGCTCCCCCTCAGGGTGGACTTCCCTCCCCCACCCCGAGGGAGGAGACATCAGGGTAGGGGGGTAGGGATAACCCCACCCCTCCCCCGAGGAAACCCCCAGGAAGAACTCCCCCGCCAGCCGGATACCTGGTCAACGGCCTTTTCCCTACTGTCGATTGCGACGCCGGGCGCACCGCCCGCGACCTGATCCCGCCGGGGTGGCCACCGCCGCTCACCCGGCGATGACCGCCGCTCTCCCTGGGGGAAATCCCGTGAAGACCAAGCTCGGCATGGCTGCCTCGATGGGCGCCTGGAGCGCCCGGAACAGAAAGACAGCCGTCTTCGGCTGGCTGCTCTTCGTCGTCCTCGCCACCTTCCTCGGCGGCCTGCACGGCAGCGAGAAGGTCGCCGACTCCGAGTCGATGCCGGGCCAGGTCGCCCGCGCCGCCAAGATCCTCGACGAGGCAGGCCTCAAGCCCCCCGCCAGTGAGACCGTCCTCGTCCAGAGCACCGCGCTGACCGCCGACGCCCCGACCTTCCGAACCGCCGTCGACCAGGTGGTGAGCGCCGTCAACGGCACCGGCAAGGCCGAAGGTGTCCAATCCCCGTACGACACCAAGGCGGTCTCCGCGGACGGGCACTCGGCGCTCGTCCAGTTCACCGTCAAGGGCGAGCGCAAGGAGGCCGTCGAGAACGTCCCGGCCATCATGGACGCCGTCGCCCAGGTGCAGAAGCAGCACCCGGACCTGACCGTGGTCGAGCTGGGCGACGCCAGCTCCAACAAGTGGATCCAGGACCAGTTCTCCGACGACTTCGCCCGCGCCGAGTGGACCGCCGTGCCGCTCGCGCTCGGCATCCTGCTGATCGCCTTCGGCGCGCTGGTCGCCGCCGTGCTGCCGGTGGTGCTGGCCATCACCGCCTTCGTCGCGGCCGGCGGGCTGGTCGCGCTGAGCAGCGGCTTCCTGCACACCAGCGACAACGCCAGCTCGGTGATGCTGCTGGTCGGCCTCGCGGTCGGCGTCGACTACTGCCTCTTCTACCTGCGCCGCGAGCGCGAGGAGCGGGCCGCCGGGCGCGACCTGGAGACCGCGCTGAAGATCGCCGCCGCCACCAGCGGCCGGGCCGTCCTGGTCTCCGGTGTCACCGTCGTGGTCGCCATGGCCGGCATGTTCCTCACCGGCATCGCCGAGTTCCAGGCCATGTCCTACGCCACCATCGTGGTCGTGATCACCGCCGTGCTGGGCTCGCTGACCGTCCTGCCCGCGCTGCTGTCGATGCTCGGCGACAAGGTCGAGAAGGGCCGCGTCCCGCTGCTGGCCCGGCTGCGCCGCCCGGACGCCGCCGCGACCGGCGGCCGGGTCTGGAACGCCGTCCTCACCCCCGTGCTGCGCCACCCGCTGGCCGCCACCGTGCTCGCCGGGGCGCTCCTGGTCGGCCTCGCCGCGCCGATGCTGACCATGCACACCGCCAACCTCACCTTCCAGCAGCAGCTGCCCAAGGGCAACGAACTGGTCACCACCTCGGAGAAGATCGAGGCCGCCTTCCCCGGCAGCCCCGCCCCCGCCACCGTGGTGATCAAGGCCACCGACATCACCTCCCCGGCGATGACCGCCGCGATCGCCGACCTCAGGACCAGGGCCCTGGCCAGCGGCCGGATGCACGGCCCGATCGAGGTCGCCGTGCACCCCGAGAAGAACATCGCCACCGTCGACATCCCGCTGCAGGGCAGCGGCAACGACACCGCCAGCAACGACGCGCTGAAGACGTTGCGCGGCGAGATCGTGCCCGCCACCGTGCTCAAGGTGCCCGGCACCGAGGCCCCGGTCACCGGCCGCACCGCCGGCTCCTACGACTTCAACGCGAAGATGACCGGCTCGATGCCGCTGGTCTTCGGCTTCGTGGTGCTCTTCGCCTTCCTGCTGATGCTGACCTCGTTCCGCTCGCTGGCCGTCGCCGCCACCGCCGTGGTGCTCAACCTGCTCTCGGTCGGCGCCGCGTACGGGGTGCTGACGCTGGTCTTCCAGCACGGGGTGGGCGCCTCGCTGCTGGGCACCGCCGGGGTCGGCGCGGTCGAGTCCTGGGTGCCGCTCTTCCTCTTCGTGATCCTCTTCGGCCTCTCGATGGACTACCACGTCTTCGTGGTCTCCCGGATCAAGGAGGGCCGCGACCGCGGCCTGCCGACCCGGACGGCCATCGCGCACGGCATCCGTTCCACGGCCGGGGTGGTCACCAGCGCCGCGGTGATCATGGTGGCGGTGTTCGGGGTCTTCGGCACCCTCTCCATGCAGGCGATGAAGCAGATGGGCGTCGGCCTGGCGGTCGCGGTGCTGATCGACGCGACCGTGATCCGCGCGGTGCTGCTGCCCTCGGTGATGACCCTGCTCGGCGAGCGCAACTGGTACCTGCCGTCCTGGCTGCGCTGGCTGCCCGAGCTCTCGCACGGCGAGAGCTTCCCGCCGGTCGATGCCGGCCAGGTTTCGCAGGGCACCGTCCCCGCCCCCGCCGGCGCCCCGGCGGAGGGGGCGCGGCACCGCCGGATCGAGGTCTGACACCACCACCGGCACCACACCACCACCGGAACCACCGGCTCCTCCGCTCCACGGCCGGGCCCCGCGTCACGCGGGGCCCGGCCCTCGTGCGTCATGATGATCACCGTCCCCCACCCCCGGCCGAGCCGCTCGGCCACCCCGAGGAACGGAGCCGCGTCCATGATCCCCTTCGACGAGGGCCGCGCCCGGCTGCTGCTCGCCCACGCCTGCGAGTCCGCCGGCCTGCCCGGCCCGGGCAACGCCCGGCTGCTGGCGCTCGGCGAGAACGCCGTCTTCGACCTCGGCGACCCGGCCGTGGTCGCCAAGGTCGGCCGCGGCCCCGAGCTCTACGACCGGGCCCACCACGAGCTGGCCGTCGCCGACTGGCTGGCCGGGCAGGGCATCCCGGTGGTCCGCCCGTACGACGCCGTCGAGCCCGAGCCGCAGCTCGCCCACGGGCACCCCGTCACCTTCTGGCACCGGCTCGCGCCCCCCGAGCGGCCCGCCCGCCCCGCCGACCTCGCCCCGCTGCTGCGCGCCCTGCACCGGCTGCCGCTGCCGCCCTTCCCGCTGGCCCGGCGCGACCTGCTGGCCCCGGTCGAACGCTGGCTGGCCTCGGCCGAGGGACACGTCGACCCCGTCGACGTCGCCTTCCTGCGCCACCGCCGGGACGCCTTCACCGCCGCCCTGCCGGACCTGACCCCGCATCTGACGCCGGGGCTGATCCACGGCGACGCACTGCCACGCAACGTCCACGTCGGCCCGGACGGCCCGGTCCTGCTCGACCTGGAGAACGTCTCGCACGACCTGCGCGAGCACGACCTGGTGGTGCTCGCGCTCAGCCACGACCGGTACGGCGTACCGGGTGAGGACTACCGGGCGTTCACCGAGGGGTACGGCTGGGACGTCCGCGAGTGGCCCGGCTTCGCGGTGCTGCGCGGGGCCCGCGAGACGGCCAGCGCCTCCTGGGTGGCGCAGCAGGCGCCGGGCAATCCGGCCGCGCTCGCCGAGTTCCGCCGCCGGGTGGACTCGCTGCGCGAGGGGGCGACGGACGTGCACTGGTACCCGTTCTGACCGGACGGGGACGCAACCGGGAGGCCTGGCACCGGCGTCCCACCGGAGAGTCGCCCTGCCCTGACCGAGGGATCGCGCCGCCTCACCATCTCAGGAGCCGCCGCCATGCCTGAGCACGCCACCCCGCCACGACCGTCGTCGAGCCCCTCCGTCCCGCCGAGGCCGCCGCGTCCGTCGTGTCCGTCGGTCCGGCGCCTTCGCCCGCTGATCACGGGCTGCCTCGCGGTGGCCGCCTCGCTGGCCCTGGCGGCCTGCGGCACGGCCAACGGGGCGCTCCAGCCGCAGCCGGGCACCGGCGCGCCGTCGGTGCCCGGCGCACCGTCCGGTGGGCCGCCCGGCGGTCCGTCCGTCGTCCCGGCGCCGGGCTCGGACGGCGTGCCGGTCTCCGCCCCCACCCCGCCCGGCCGGCCGACCGGCACCCCGAAGCCGTCCGCGCCCAGGCCCGCGACGGGCGCCGCCACACCGCCGACCGCGTCGAAGCCGCCGGTCCGGACGCCCTCGCAGCCCCCGCAGCCCCCGACGACGCCGGCCGCCCCGCCGGCCACCGGGGCCCAGACCCCGCCCGCGCAGCCCGCTCCGCCCGCGAGCGGTGGATCCGCCGCGGTCGTCCGCTCCACCGCCTCCGGCGGACGGACCGTGGCGCTCACCTTCGACGACGGCCCGGGCCCCGCCACCGGCCAGATCCTGGACCTGCTCGCGCAGTACGGCGTCAAGGCGACGTTCTGCCAGATCGGCCGGCAGGCCGCGGCCGACCCCGCGATGGTCAGGCGTGTCCTGGCGGCCGGCCACCGGCTCTGCGACCACACCGTGCACCACCCGCAGCCGTTCGCCGCGCTCCCGCACGACAAGGCCGTGTACGAGATCTCCGCCGCCAAGGACATGATCGTCCGGGCCGGCGGGCCGGGCACCGGGGTCGGCTGGTTCCGCGCCCCCGGCGGCGGGTTCAACGCCGACAACGAGCGCATCTCCGCCGACCTGGGCATGCGGCCGCTCGGCTGGTCCGTGGACCCGCGCGACTGGTCCCGCCCTGGCGTCGCCTCGATCGTCTCCACCGTGCGGAGCCAGCTGAAGCCCGGCGGCGTGATCCTGCTGCACGACGGCGGCGGCGACCGCAGCCAAACCGTGGCCGCGCTGCGGCAGTTGATCCCCTGGCTGATCGCCCAGGGCTACCGCTTCGACTTCCCGGCGAGCTGAACTCCCCTATCTCCGACACCTGGACCCGCTGCACCCGGGCACCGCCCGGGTCACCTTCCCCACGCCCGGCCCCGCCGACGCCGCCCCCGACCGCGATGGCGACCCGCGGCTGGTCGACGAGCTGGAGCGGCTGTCCGCCCTGCACCGCGAAGGCGCCCTGGACGCCGCCGAGTTCGCCCTCGCCAAGACCCGGGCCCTCGGGCGCGACCCGGCTGAGCGTGCGTGATAGCGTCGATCTCTTCTCCGGCACGCCGGACGAGGTCCCCCCGCAGGTGATCGTGACCGACCCCGACCAGCGGCTCCGCACCGCGCTCGACGCGCTGGACGCCGCCTTCGCACCGTTCTCCGACCAGCCGTTCGACGTGGGCGGCTGCGCCTACTGCTACCCCGACGCCGGGCTCGCGGCGCTCGCCGGGCCCGCCCGGCTGGTGCCCGAGGAGCTGATCCCGTCCGTCTCCGCCAAATCGATCGGCCACTGGGACGACGGTCCGGGCCTGTACCGAAAAATGACGCCCCGAATCGTCCGGGCGCTGGCCACCGGCCGGCTGCACGTCGACCACGGCCTGATCGCCTCCCGGCTGCTCGAAGCCGGCTGGCGCGACTGGCCGGGCCCCGAGCGGGAGGCGCTGGACGCGGTCTGGTCGGCCTGGTGGCGGGCGACCCTGCACCGGCACCCCGGCGTCGCCCCCGTCACCGGCGTGCTGGAGACGATCGCCGTCAGTACCGGCTCCCTGGCACCGTGGCTCGGCATCTGGGCCGCGACCCGCACCGAGGCGGCGGAGCGCCACCTCTCCGACGCCATGGCCGGCTGGCTGTCCTACGGGCAGCTCTCCGGGCTCCGGCTCGGCTTCTACGACGAGCTGGACGCCACGGCCGAGTTGCTGCCCTGGCTGCTCTCCCTGGGCGAGGACCGGATCGGCGCCGCCCAGCTGTACGAGGTGGAGAAGATCGCGTACAGCTGAGCCGATGGGCTCAGCGCAGCGGCCAGCGGGGGTCGATGACGGCCTGCGGGTCCTTGGCGCGGCGCAGCCAGGCCTGGAGGCCCTCCGCCCAGTCGTGGTGCCAGCCGATCTGGAGGTCGTGCAGCTCGGCCAGCGGGACGTCGCCGACCTGGCCGGGGTAGCGCTCGGCGAGGGCGACGGCGACCCGGACGGCGGCCAGCGCGTCGCTGCCGGCCTCGTGCGCGTCGGTCAGCTCCACGCCGTACACCTCGCAGACCCGCTGGAGGGTGCGGGAGCCCTTGCGGTACTTGTCCACGGCCCGGTCGATGACCAGCGCGTCCAGCACCGGCGCGACCGGGCCGCCGAGCCGCTCGGCGAGCGGCGCCAGGCCGTGGCGGCGCAGTTCGGCGTCGAGCAGCGAGAGGTCGAAGGGCGCGTTGAAGGCGACCACCGGGCGGCCGGCGGCGAGCCGTTCGCACAGCGCCGCGGCTATCTCGTCCACCGCCTCCTTGGCCGGGCGGCCCTTGCTCCGGGCCAGGTCGTCGCCGATGCCGTGGATCGCCTCGGCCTCGGCGGGGATCGGGACACCGGGGTCGAGCAGCCAGCCGGTGGCGCTCAGCCGGCGGGCTCCGACGGTGTCCACGAGGGCGGCCGTGACGATGCGGGACGCGGCCGGGTCCGTACCCGTGGTCTCCAGGTCGAAGCCGACCAGTGGCTGCTGCCACCAGCTCATAGGGGTGTGTCCTTCCGTCCGGTTGGTCGAAGCAGCCCCTATCATCGCCCGCCCCACCGACAATGCCGCCGCTGGGGCGGGCGGGCCCGGCCCAGCGGCCCCCTGCTACGCGGCGGTCGCCTCGCGCGACCCGGCCGGGCGGACCAGGCGGACGTCGACCGGGTCCTCGGACTCCAGGGCGAAGCCGTGGCGTTCGTAGAGGCGGCGGGCGGCGCTGCCCCGGAGCACGTCGAGCCGGACGGGCTCGCCCGCGGCGTCGGCGGCGGCCAGGACGGTGCGCAGGACGGCGGAGCCGAGGCCGCGGCCCTGGTGGTGCGGGGCGAGGTAGAAGTGCTCCAGCAGCCGGCCGCCCTGCTCGGCGGGGCGGACGGTGACGCAGCCCGCGAACTCGCCGTCCACCAGGACGATCGAGGTGTAGCGGGTGGAGAAGGAGTCCCGCAGGCGCCGGCGGACCCGGTCCTCGTCGTAGCGGCCGAGCCGTTCGAGGTCGGGGCGCATCACCACGGCGCGGAGTTCGGCGACGGGTTCGACGTCGGCGGCCTCGGCGGTGCGCAGGGTCCAGGCGGGGGCGTCGGCGGGGCTGTTCATGGCCGTAGTCTCCCAGCCGCCTCATGGCCGTAGCACCCCAGCCGTCCGGCCACCCCGGCGAACGGCTGTCAGGACACCGGCCTGGAGTCCGCCCAGACGCCCTCGAACTCCTCGCGGTAGACCTCCAGCAGCCCGGCCTCGGTGCCGCCCGGCTGCTGGCCGGCGCCGCCGCGCAGCACCAGGGCGGGCGACTCCATGCCCCGGGCCCGCCGCAGGTAGGGCTGGACGACGCCGAGGTCGCGGGTCTGGCGGCGGCCGCCGCCGCTCTGGCCGGCCGGGCGCGGACCCTCGACCAGGTAGGCGGTGAACCGCGGGGTCTCGTCGAAGACCCGGATCTCGAAGCCGCCCTGGTCGCGCAGCCGGGCCCGGACCCGGCGGACGTGCATGATGTTCATCTCGATCGAGCGGGCCAGCTCGCCGCGGCCGAGGCCCAGCTCGCGCTCGCGGCGGCGGACCGCGCTGCTGGCCGGGTTGAGGAAGAGCAGCCGGACCCGGCAGCCGTCGGTGGCCAGGCGCACCAGCCGCTTGCCGGTGTAGTTCTGGCAGAGCATGCCGAGGCCGATGCCGAGCGCGTCCAGCCGCCGGGCGCCGTCCAGCAGGTCCTCCACCGGCAGGTCGCGCTGGAGCCGGACCCGGTCGGCGTGCACCGCGACCACGTCCGCGTAGCGGCCGGCCACCAGGGACTCGACCACGTCGGCCGGGACGCCGCCGGCGCCGCCGTCGAGCACCGCGAGCAGCCGGGCGGCGGCGCGTTCGGTCTGGGCGAGGACGGTCTGGGTGAGGACGCGGTTGCGCGAGACCACGTGCCGGGCGACCTCCAGTTCGTCCAGGGCCAGCTCGATCTCCCGCCGGTCGGCGAGGTACGGCTCGAAGCAGGGCCAGTGCTGGACCATCAGTTCGCGCAGCTGGGGCAGGGTGAGGAAGACCAGCGGGTCGTCGTCGGCCGGGTCGAGCAGATAGCCCTTGCGGCGGCTGACCTCGCGGACCGCGCCGGCCCGGTGGGCCCACTCCTCGCCGGCCGGTCCGGCCGCGGCCGTCACCCAGTCCTCGCCGTGGGCGGGGGCGTAGATGGGGTGGAGCACCTCGTCGACGAGCGAGCGCAGCCGCTGTTCGACCAGGTTGAGCCAGACGTACGCGCGCCCGGCGAGCCGGACCCGCTGGTAGGCGTCCTCCCACTCGGCGCCGGACCAGGCCAGGGCGGGGATCTCGACCGGGCCGCCCTGGGCCGGGACGACGGCGCGGCCGGTCAGGGTGGGGCGCATGACGACGGTCGGCGCCTCGCTGCGGGTGCTGCCGCGGTCGGGGCCACCGGGCCCACCGCCACGGCCGCCGGCGGGGAACACCATGCGCCACCTCACCTGGTTCCTGCTGGAGCCCCGCTTCCGCCGGTTCTGCCGGAAGGCTCTGCTGATCGTTTCTTCTGATGGATCGCCACGGACACGAAGCGGCCGGACGATCAAGAGTACTGCCCGCCGCGAGCGGCCCGCAGCCGGTTGACCGACGGGCCCGCCCCGCCACGCCCAGCCGCGCCCGGCCGCGCCCCGGCGGCCCCGGGGGCACCCGCCGATCACCCGCCGGACACCCGTTCGGGCGAACACAGGGCAAATGGTCCCGCCGCCGGGCGAAGCGTCGGGGAGTATGCGGACTGTGCCGTCCAGCGCGGCACGCGACCGCCGCACATGCCCGGCCGCCCGGCCGGGAAGAGAGCAACCGAGCCCGGAGCACAATCGGACTGCACGTCAGTTTCCGTTGACTACAGGGGAGTTGAGGACTCATGCAGGTCTGGCCAGGGGCGCCCTACCCCCTCGGTGCCACCTTCGACGGGGCCGGCACCAACTTCGCGGTGTTCTCGGAGAGCGCCGACCGGATCGAGCTCTGCCTGCTCGACGCGAACGGCTCGGAGACGGCCGTGGAGCTGCGGGAGACCGACGCCTTCGTCCGGCACGCCTACCTCCCGGGCGTCCAGCCCGGCCAGCGCTACGGATTCCGCGTCCACGGCCCGCACAACCCGGGCCTCGGCCAGCGGCACAACAGCGCCAAGCTACTGCTGGACCCGTACGCCAAGGCCATGAGCGGGCACATCGGCTGGGACGAGGCCGTCTACGGCTACCACTTCGGCGCGCCGGAGCGCCGCAACGACCTGGACTCCGCCCCGCACACCATGCACTCCGTGGTGATCAACCCGTACTTCGACTGGGGCACCGACCGCCCGCCGCGCACCGACTACCACCGCACGGTGGTCTACGAGGCCCATGTGAAGGGGCTGACCAAGCTCCACCCGGGCATCCCCGAGGAGATCCGGGGGACGTACGCGGGCCTGGCCCACCCGGCCGTGATCGAGCACCTGGCCAAGCTCGGCGTCACCGCGATCGAGCTGATGCCGGTGCACCAGTTCGTCCGCGACCACCGGCTGCGCGACCTGGGCCTGGCCAACTACTGGGGGTACAACACCATCGGCTTCTTCGCCCCGCACTCCTCCTACTCCTCCACCGGGGACCGCGGCCAGCAGGTGCAGGAGTTCAAGTCGATGGTGAAGGCCCTGCACGCGGCCGGCATCGAGGTGATCCTGGACGTCGTCTACAACCACACCGCCGAGGGCAACCACCTCGGCCCCACCCTCTCGCTGCGCGGCCTGGACAACGTCTCCTACTACCGGCTCGCCCGGGACCAGCGGTTCTACGAGGACACCACCGGCACCGGCAACAGCCTGCTGATGCGCAGCCCGCACGTGCTCCAGCTGATCATGGACTCGCTGCGCTACTGGGTCACCGAGATGCACGTGGACGGCTTCCGCTTCGACCTCGCCGCCACCCTGGCCCGGCAGTTCCACGAGGTGGACCGGCTCTCCTCCTTCTTCGACCTGGTCCAGCAGGACCCGGTGGTCTCCCAGGCCAAGCTGATCGCCGAGCCCTGGGACCTCGGCGAGGGCGGCTACCAGGTCGGCAACTTCCCCCCGCTGTGGACGGAGTGGAACGGCATGTACCGGGACACCGTCCGCGACCTGTGGCGCGGCGAGAACGCCACGCTCGCCGAGTTCGGCTCCCGGCTCACCGGCTCCTCCGACCTCTACCAGGACGACGGCCGCCGCCCGATCGCCTCCATCAACTTCGTCACCTGCCACGACGGCTTCACCCTGCGCGACCTGGTCTCCTACAACGAGAAGCACAACGAGGCCAACGGCGAGGACAACCGGGACGGCGAATCCTTCAACCGCTCCTGGAACTGCGGCGCCGAGGGCCCCTGCACCGACCCCGCCGTCGAGGAGCTGCGCGCCCGCCAGCAGCGGAACCTGATCGCCACCCTGATGCTCTCCCAGGGCGTGCCGATGCTCTCGCACGGCGACGAACTCGGCCGCACCCAGCAGGGCAACAACAACGCCTACTGCCAGGACAACGAGCTGTCCTGGATGCACTGGCCGCAGGGCGACGGCCCGGAGGCCCGGCTGCTGGAGTTCACCCAGGGCATGATCTGGCTCCGCCGCGACCACCCCGTCTTCCGCCGCCGCCGTTTCTTCCACGGCCGCCCGGTCTCCGGAACGCACGACGACCTCACCGACATCGCCTGGTTCACCCCCAGCGGGGAGGAGATGACCAAGCGCAACTGGGGCGCCAACTACGCCAAGTCGCTCACCGTCTTCCTCAACGGCTACGCCATCTCCGAGCCGGACCGGCGCGGCGGGCGGATCGTGGACGACTCCTTCCTGCTGATGTTCAACGCCCATTTCGAGCCGCTGGAGTTCACCGTCCCGGCCGACCACGGGCAGGAGTGGCAGGTCGTGGTCGACACCGCCCAGCCCCGGCTGCCCGCCCCCGGCGCCGGTGCCCGGGTCAAGGCCGGGGACGTGCTCTGGCTCACCGACCGCTCGCTGATGGTGCTGCAACGGCCCGCCTGAGCAGGTGGTTCACCTGTTCGGATCAGCAACGGGTCTTGACGGCGGGCTCGCCCGGGTAGTCATGGACACATGACCTACGCCGCCGAGCCCGCGCAGCCACGCCCGGCCGCCGTACCGTCCACCGCGGCCGCCCCGGGGCCCGCCGCCCCCACCGCCAGCTACCGGCTCCAGCTCCAGCCCGGCTTCACCCTCCGGGACGCCACCGCCGCCGTCCCCTACCTCGCCGCCCTCGGCGTCTCGCACCTGCACCTCTCCCCCCTGCTGACGGCCGCCCCCGGCTCCACCCACGGCTACGACACCGTCGACCACGGCCGGATCAGCGAGCAGCTCGGCGGCGAGGCCGCCCTGCGCGCGCTGGCCGCCGAGGCCCACCGGCACGGCCTGCGGCTGATCGCCGACGTGGTGCCCAACCACATGGCCGTCCCCGTCCCCGAACGGCTCAACCAGCCGCTCTGGCACGTCCTGCGGGACGGCCCCGACTCGCCGTACGCCCGCTGGTTCGACATCGACTGGGCGGCCCAGCCGGGGCCGGCCGACGACCCCGGCCGCGGCCGGGTCCTGCTGCCGCTGCTCGGCGGCCGGCTCGGCACCGTCCTCGACGAGTTCACCGTCGACGGCGAGGTGCTGCGCTACCACGACCACGCCTTCCCGCTCCGGCCCGGCACCGCCGGCCTCCCGCTCGACCAGCTGCTCGCCCGGCAGTGGTACCGGCTCGCCTGGTGGCGCCTCGCCCGCACCGAGCTGAACTACCGGCGGTTCTTCACCGTCAACGAGCTGATCGCCGTCCGGGTCGAGGTGCCCGAGGTGTTCGAGGCGACGCACGGCCTGCTGCTGCGGCTGCACGCCGACGGCGTCCTGGACGGCTTCCGGATCGACCACCCGGACGGCCTCGCCGACCCGCGCGGCTATCTGAACCGCTTCGCCGAGGCCACCGGCGGGGCGTACACCGTGGTCGAGAAGATCCTCACCGGCGACGAACGGCTCCCCGCGGACTGGTCGTGCGCCGGCACCACCGGGTACGACGCGCTGCGCCGGATCGACGGCGTGCTCACCGACCACGCGGGCGCCTGCCGGCTGGCGGGGGCGTACGAGGCCTTCGTCAGCGGTGTGCCCGGCGGCGGCGAGCCGTGCGCCGACCCGCACCCGGCCGTCGCCGCCGCCCGGCGCGGCCGGTCCGACATGACCGGCCCGAACGGCGAGCTGGCGGCCGAGGTCGAGCGGCTGGTCCGGATCGCCCTCCGGATCGGCGCCGACGAGCCCGCGTACGCCGACCACGCGCCCTGGCGGCTGCGGGCCGCGCTCCGGCGGGTGCTCACCGGCTACCCCGCGTACCGCCCGTACGCGCGGCCCGGCGAGCCGGTGCCGGAGGCCTCCGCCAGGCAGCTGCGGGCCGCGCTGGACGGGGCCGGGGCGGCGGACGGGGACGCCACGGACGCCCTGGTCGCGGACCTGGCGCTGGGGCGGCTCGGCGGCGGGCCGGCCAAGGAGGAGTTCTGCGCCCGCTTCGGGCAGACCGCCGCCGCCGTCGCCGCCAAGGGCGTCGAGGACACCGCCTTCTACCGGTGGAACGCCCTGCTGAGCCTCAACGAGGTCGGCGGCGAACCGGCCAGGCCCGGGCTCCCGCCCGGCGCCTTCCACGACTGGTGCCGGTACATCGAGGCGCACTGGCCGCACACCATGACGGCGCTCTCCACCCACGACACCAAACGCAGCGCCGACGCCCGGGCCCGGCTCGCCGTCCTCGCCGAGCAGCCGGACCGCTGGGCCGCCGAGGCCGCCGCCTGGTCCGCGGCCGCGGGCCCCGGCGGTGACCCGGACAGCGACTGGACGCTCTGGCAGACCCTGGTCGCCGCCTGGCCGATCGACCCGGACCGGCTGGTCACCGCCCTGCTCAAGGCCGCCCGCGAGGCCAAGCTGCGCACCTCCTGGACGGCCCCCGACGCCCGCTTCGAGCGGGCCCTCGCCGACCGCGCCCGCGCCGTCTACGGCAACCCCGGGCTGCTCCCCCGGATCGAGGGGTACGGGCACACGCTCGCGCCGTACGCCCGGGCCAACACCCTCTCCGCCGCGCTGCTGCACCTGACCGTGCCCGGGGTGCCGGACCTCTACCAGGGCGGCGAGGAGCCGCTGTACACGCTGGTGGACCCGGACAACCGGGGCGTGGTGGACCTCGGCGCGCTCGCCGTCCGGCTCACCGACTCCGCCACGGCCAGGACCGGGGACCTCGCGCGGGAGAAACTGCACCTCACCGCGGCCGCGCTCCACCTGCGGCGCGAGCGGCCGCTCGGCGCCTACCGGCCGCTGACCGCCACCGGCCGCGCCGCCGGCCATCTGCTCGCCTTCGCGCGCGGGGACGACGTGGTCACGGCGGCCACCCGGCTGCCGTACGGCCTCGAACGGGCGGGCGGCTGGCGGGACACGGTGCTGGAGCTGCCGCCGGGCCGGACCGGGAGCGGCGGACCGGGGGCGGACGCGGTGTGGACGGACGAGCTGACCGGGCGGGCTTACCCAGGGGGCGCGGTGCCGGTGGCCGAGCTGCTGGCCGCCTGCCCGGTGTCGCTGCTGACCCGGAGGGGCCGCGGGTGAGGACGTACGAGGTGTGGGCCCCGGCGGCCGCCGAACGGGTCGAGGTGGAGGTCGGCGGCGAGCGGCACGCGCTGGCCCGGGACGGCGCCCGGCCCGGCTGGTGGCACGGCGGGGCACCCACCGGGGACTACGCGTTCCGCCTGGACGGCGGCCCGCCGCTGCCCGACCCGCGCTCGCCCCGGCAGCCGTACGGGCCGGACGGGCCCAGCCGCCCGGTGGACCACGCCGCGTTCAGCTGGTCGCGGACCGGCTGGCGCGGCCGTCCGCTGCCCGGCGCCGTCCTGTACGAGCTGCACATCGGTACCTTCACCGCCGCCGGCACCTTCCAGGCCGCCACCGAACGCCTGGACCACCTGGTCGAGTTGGGCGTCGACTTCGTCGAACTGATGCCGGTCTGCCCGTTCCCCGGCCGGCACGGCTGGGGCTACGACGGGGTCTCGCTCTGGGCCGTGCACGAGCCCTACGGCGGCCCGGAGGGGCTGAAGCGCTTCGTGGACGCCGCCCACCGCAAGGGCCTCGGCGTCGTCCTGGACGTGGTGCACAACCACCTCGGCCCGTCCGGCAACCACCTTCCCCGCTTCGGCCCGTACTTCACCGACCGGCACCACACCCCGTGGGGCTCGGCGGTCAACCTGGACGCCCCCGGCTCGGACGAGGTGCGCGACTATCTGATCGGCAGCGCGCTGGCCTGGCTGCGCGACTACCGGATCGACGGCCTGCGGCTGGACGCGGTGCACGCCCTCGCCGACGACCGCGCCGTCCACTTCCTGGAACAACTCTCCGGCGCGGTCGACCGGTTGGCCGTCGCCACCAACCGCCCGCTGTTCCTCGTCGCCGAGTCCGACCTCAACTCCCCCCGCACCACGGCCCCGCGCGAGGCCGGCGGCCAGGGCCTCACCGCCCAGTGGAGCGACGACTTCCACCACGCCCTGCACACCGCGCTCACCGGTGAATCCCAGGGCTACTACGGCGACTTCGCGCGCGCGCCGCTGGCCGCCGTCGCCAAAACGCTCAGCCGCGGCTTCTTCCACGACGGCGGCCGGTCCTCGTTCCGCGGCCGCGGCCACGGCCGCCCGTTCCCGCCGGCCGGCGGACACCGGCTGCTCGGCTACCTGCAGACCCACGACCAGGTCGGCAACCGGGCGCTCGGCGACCGGATCTCGGCCGGCCTCGGCCCCGGACCGCTCGCCGCCGGGGCCGCGCTGGTGCTCACCTCGCCGTTCACCCCGATGCTGTTCATGGGCGAGGAGTGGGGCGCGACCACCCCCTGGCAGTACTTCACCGACCACACCGACCCGGACCTCGCGGAGGCCGTCCGGCAGGGCCGGCGGCGGGAGTTCACCGAGCACGGCTGGCAGGCCGGGGAGGTGCCGGACCCGCAGGAGCCGGCCACCGTACTGCGCTCCGTCCTCGACTGGACCGAACCCCGGCGCGCCCCGCACGCCGGGCTGCTCGCCTGGTACCGCACGCTGATCCGGCTGCGGCGCGCCCGGCCGGAGCTGTCCGACCCGGACCTCGCCGCCGTCCGGGTGGAGTACGACGAGGCCGCCCGCTGGCTGGTGGTGCACCGGGGGCCGTACCGGGTGGCGGTCAACCTGGGCCCCGGGGCCGCCGAGGTGCCGCTGGGCGCCGCCGGGCGGGAGACGGTGGCGTCGTTCGGCGGGTGCGGGCTCGACGGCACGGTGGCACGGCTGGCCGCCGGGTCGGTCGCGGTCGTCCGGACCTGAGCCGTCCGGCCGACCGAAGGAACCGGCTCACCGGGGAAACCGGCTCACCAGAGGAAGGTGCCGATCCGCTCCCGCAGGGAGGCGGCGTCCAGGCCGTAGGCGGCCAGGTGCTCGGGGATCGAGCCGTAGTGCCGGTGCTCCTCGCGCGGCACCCCGAGGCCCAGCACCCGGTGCGGCCGGTCGTTCAGCGCGGCGTGCGCCTCGTTGGCGGAGGTCCCGGCCAGGTAGGGCTCGACCAGCACCACGTCCGCCCGCCCGGCGGCGGCCGCGCGCAGCCCGGCCGCGTCGAACGGCCGCACCGTCGCCGCGTACAGCACCGTGACGTCCAGGCCCTCGGTGGCCGCCAGCGCGGCGTCCAGCATCGGCCCGACCGCGACCACCACGCCCGCCGAGCCCCGGCGGACGGTGCTGAAGCGGCCCGCCTCGACCGGGACCGCCGCCGCGTTCTGGTGCGCGGAGAGCCGGACGTACACATTGCGGTCGCCGTCGGCGACGGCGTGGCGCAGCAACCGCTCGGCCTCGTCGGGGTGTCCGGGCACATGGACGGTCCAGTCCGGCAGGGTGTCCAGCAGGGCGACGTCGCCGGGCGACATGTGGGTGCGGCCACCGGCCGGCCAGTCGTACGAGCCGGCGGCGCTCACCAGCACCGCGCCGACGCCCTGGTGCACGAGGTCCAACTTGACCTGCTCAAAGGGGCGTTCGACCAGGAAGCCGGCGAAGGTGTGGGCGATCGGCCGCATCCCGGCGAGCGCCAGGCCGCCGGCGGCGCCGATCAGCAGCTGCTCGCGGATGCCCACGTTGATCACCCGGTCGGGGTGGCGCCCGGCGGCCGTGGCGAAGCCGGCGGCGCTGATGTCGGCGAGCACGACGGCCAGCCGGGGGTCGTCGTCGAGCAGGCGGGTGGTGACGTCGAAGAAGCGTTCGCGCATGGTGTCCACGGGAGGTTCCCTCTCACTGGGCGGGTCGGGCCGGGCTGGGCGTTCAGGGGTGGGCGGGGCCGCTACCCCCGCGTGGAGCCGTCCTCCTTGGGCTCGACGCGGGCCACCACGACCCGCGGCCGTCCCGGGTGCCCGGCGGTGAACGCCGCGTACAGCGCCTCGTGGTCGCGGCCGTTCACGGTCTCGGCCGACCAGCCCTCGGCGGCGAACCGGGCCGCGATGCCGCCCTGCCAGCCGTGCGTGGCCGAGGAGTTGTCGATCACCACGGTGTGCAGCCGGTCCAGCCCGTACGCGCCGGCGAAGGCCACCGCCTCGTGGTTGGAGCCCTCGTCGAACTCGGCGTCCCCGACCAGCACCCAGACGGCCGGGTCGGTGAGCCCCTGGGCACGCAGACCGAGGGCGGTGCCGACGGCCAGCGGCAGCCCGTGCCCGAGCGAGCCGGAGCCGATCTCGACGCCCGGGATCAGCGTGCGGTCCGGGTGGTGGCCGAGCGGCGAGTCGTAGGCGCCGAAGCCGGACAGCAGACGCGGCTCGATGAAGCCCTTGGCGGCCAGCACGGCGTAGTAGGCCATCGGGCCATGACCCTTGGAGAGCAGGAAGCGGTCACGGTCCTGCACCTCGGCGGTGGCGGGGGTGACCCGCAGCACGCGGTCGTAGAGCACCCAGAGGGCGTCCAGGGTGGAGGTGGCGGCGGGGCCGTGCTTCTCGTCGCCGGTCATCAGGGCCATCAGGCCCGGGAGGTCTTCGAAGGCGGCTTCAGCCGTTTCAGCGCTCATGCGCACGATGCTGCAACTTAAAGCCAGCTTGAAGTCAAGCGGTTACAGTGGGCGCCATGACCGCCACCGGACCGAGCCGGCACGACCTGCTCACCATCGGCCGGCTCGCCGAGCGCAGCGGCCTCGCCGCCTCCGCCCTGCGCTACTACGAGAAGCTCGGCCTGATCCACGCCACCCGCACCACCGGCGGCCAGCGCCGCTACACCCGCGCCACGCTGCGCCGGGTCGCCTTCGTCCGGGCCGCCCAGCGCGTCGGCCTCTCCCTCGACGAGGCCAAGGTCGCCCTCGACCGGCTCCCCGAACTCCGCGCGCCCACCCCCGCCGAGTGGGACGGCGTCGCCCGGTCCTGGCAGAGCCGCATCGACGACCAGATCGCCGAACTCCAGCGCCTCAAGGCCAAGCTCACCGGCTGCATCGGCTGCGGCTGCCTCTCGCTCTCCCGCTGCACCCTCTACAACGCCGCCGACCGCGCCGCCGCCACCGGCCCCGGCGCCCGCTACCTCCTCACCCGCGACCCGGACACCGGCCCCGAACCCGCCCCCGCCGAGGCCCACTCCTGCGGCGCCCCGGACGCGCCCTGAGCCCCCACCCCCGCGGAGGCCCCCACGGGCCGCGCCGTCGTCAGGCCTTGCGGGCCGCCATCCAGGCGTAGACCAGGATCCCGGCGAAGAGGAAGAGCACGCCCTGGTAGACCGCCGTGTAGCCGGCGCCGGCGACCAGCCACAGGGAGAAGGCGAAGGCGCCGAGACCGAGGGCCGCGTCCCTGGCCAGCCGGCCGGGGGCCACCCGGTCCCGCTCGCCGGCCACCAGCCAGTACAACTGCGCGGCGGCGGACAGCAGGTACGGCACGGCGGCGGTGAAGGTGGTGATCAGCACCAGGGTGTTGAACGCACCCCGGGATCCGGCGGTGAAGTTGAGGACGGTCAGCAGCGAGGCCAGGGTGACGCTGATCAGGACGCCGAAGACCGGGACGCCGCGGCGCTTCGTGGCGAAGGCGGCCGGGAAGAGCCCGTCCCGCGCGGCCGCGTACGGTGCCTGGGCCGACAGCAGGGTCCAGCCGTTGAGCGCGCCGACCATCGACACCAGCGCGGCGACCGCGATGACCGTGCCGCCCCACGAGCCGCCGAACATGACGTCGACGGCGTCGGAGAAGGGCGCGGTGGAGTGGACGAGCCGGTCGTGCGCGACCGTGCCGAAGACCGCGAGCGTCCCGAGCAGGTAGACCACCGCCGCGCCCAGTGTCCCGAGCACGCTGGCCCGGCCGACGTTGCGCTCCGGGTCGCGGACCTCGCCGGCGCTCATCGCGGCGGACTCCACGCCCAGGTAGCTGAAGAGCAGGATCGCCGCAGCGGCCGTCACCCCGCCGACCACGCCCTTGCCGGAGGCGTCGAAGGGGCCGAGGTTGGCCGGCTCGAAGAAGCCCAGTCCACCGATCGCGACCAGCGCCAGCGGGACGAGCTTCAGCACGGTGGAGACCACCTGGACGACACCCACGTAGCGGGTGCCCGCCAGGTTGGCGAGCGCGGGCAGCCACTGGACGGCCAGCGCGGCGGCGAGCGTCAGCCCGGTGGAGTGCTGGATGGGCAGCAGCACGTCGAGGTAGCCGACGGCGGCCACGGCGAGCGCCGCGTTGCTGACCACGGTGGTGATCCAGTACGACCACGCCGCGAGGAACCCGGCGAAGTCCCCGAAGGCGGCGCGGGCGTAGACGTACGGGCCACCGGTCCGCGGATCGCGCCGGGCGAGCCGCCCGAAGACCAGCGCCAGCGCGACGGCCCCCGCCGTCACCACCCCCAGGGCGACCAGGCTGACCGTCCCGTAGGGCGCGACGGCGGCGGGGAGCATGAAGATGCCGCCCCCGATGATGTTCCCCATGACCAGCGCGGTGGCGGCCACCAGGCCGAAGCGCCCGCCCCGGCGCGGGGACGGGGTGGGCACCGCGCCCCCGCCCGCCCCGGTCGTGACCGGCGCACTCGAATCGGGTGTCCGCCGGAGGGCGGCCGGGCTGGCTTGCATCAGGGTGGTGCGCCTTTCGTGGTCCTGCTCGCGCTCTGTGGAGCAGGTGCCATGGTCGCCCAGGCGGCACTTCGTACCCAAACGGAACGATTTGTTCCCGTCCGCCCGGCACACCGCCGCAAAAACGGCGGCCGTACCGGCTCCGCACCGGCACTCGTCCTGCGACCCCGTCAGCGGCCGCCACGTCCGGAACCGGGCGGAATCGGGCGAAACGCCCCCCGATCACCGCCCCCCGATCACCGCCGTGCGATCACCGCCGTGCGATCACCGCCCCCCGATCACCGCCGTCCGGCCGGCCTGACCGGAGCCGGAGCCGAGGCCGGGCGGAAGGTGCGGCGGTAGGTGTCCGGCGGGACACCGACCACGCGGTTGAAGTGGCGGCGCAGGGTGGCCGCGCTGCCCATCCCGACCCGGGCGGCCACCTGGTCGACGCTCTCGTCGGTGCTCTCCAGCAGCTCCTGGGCGCGGTGCATCCGCTGGGTCAGCAGCCACTGCAGCGGCGTCGTCCCGGTGGCGGCGGTGAAGTGCCGGCCGAGGTTGCGCGTGCTCATGTGGACGCGGCGGGCGAGGTCGGTGACGGTCAGCGGCTGGTCCAGATGCTCCAGCGCCCAGGCCAGCAGGTCCGCGAGGGCGGGGCCGTCGTCGGCCGGCACCGGCGCGGCGATGAACTGGGCCTGGCCGCCCGACCGGTGCGGCGGCACGACGAGCCGGCGGGCCAGCGCGTTGGCGACGGCGCTGCCGTGGTCGGTGCGGACCAGGTGCAGGCACAGGTCTATCCCGGCGGCCTTCCCGGCCGAGGTCAGGACGCTCCCCTCGTCGACGTAGAGGACCCCGGGGTCGACCTGGACGCGGGGGTAGCGCTCGGCCAGCAGCCCGGTGTGCATCCAGTGGGTGGTGGCCCGGCGGCCGTCGAGCAGGCCGGCGGCGGCCAGGACGAACGCCCCGGTGCAGATGGAGGCGACCCTGGCCCCGGCCTCGTGCGCGGCGCGCACGGCCTCGACCAGGTCGGCGGGCGGCGGCTCGGTGACGTCGGAGCAGGCCGGGACGATGACCGTGTCCGCCGCGACGAGCTCGTCGAGCCCGTGCGGCGTGACGGCCTGGAGCCAGCCCCCGACCCGCACGCCGGGCGGGGCACAGACGGTGAACTCGTACCAGGGGTCGACGAGGTCGGGGCGGTCGATGCCGAAGATCGTGCAGGGAGCCGCGAGCTCGAACAGCGGCATTCCGTCGATGACGGCCAGCGCAACAGAAGCCATGTCCTTAACTGTACGCATGATGGCGTTCCGGACGCTCGTGCTCGGCGGAACCGGTCGCCAGCATGGAGGACATGACCAAGCACGTGATGACGTCCGCCGACACCTCGGCGCGTCCGCTCGACCGCCCGGCCGTCGGCGACGACCGGGCGTGGCTGCGGGCCGGGGTGGCCGTGGCGGCGGTGGGCTGGGGGGCCAATCAGTTCGCGCCGTTACTCCTGCTCTATCAGGCCAAACTGGGCCTCTCGGCCGCCACGGTCCAGGCCACCTTCGGCATGTACGCCATCGGGCTGATCCCCGGCCTGCTGCTCGGCGGCCCGGTCTCGGACCGGTACGGCCGCCGCAGGCTGATGCTTCCGGCGCTGATCACCTCCCTGCTCGCCACCGTGGCACTGATCGCCGGCGGAACGGGGCTCGGCTGGCTGTTCGCCGGGCGGGTGATCTCCGGCATCGCCAGCGGCGCGGCCTTCAGTTCCGGTACCGCCTGGATCAAGGAACTCTCGCTGGGCGGCTCCCCCCGCGAGGCCAACCCCGGCCCCCGGCGGGCGACCGTGGCGATGACCACGGGCTTCGCCGCGGGCCCCCTGGTCGCCGGGCTGCTGGCCCAGTGGGCGCCGTCCCCCACCGTGGTGGCGTATCTGCCGCACCTCGTCCTGACGGCCGTCGCCGTCCCGCTGGTCCTGGGCGCCCCGGAGACGGTGACCGGGCAGCAGGGGGGCAGCCTGTTGCGCCGGCTGCGGGTGCCGGCGGTGCGCGAACGCCGGTTCCGTACCGTGGTGGCGCCCCTGGCGCCCTGGGTGTTCGGCTCCGCCTCGATCGCGCTGGCCTATCTGCCCGCGCTGGTCAGGGAGCGCATGGGCGGCAACGCGCTGGTGTTCGGCGCCGTGGTCACCATGCTGACCGGGCTGGCCGGTATCCTGGTCCAGCCGCTGGCCCGCAGGATGGACGACGCCCGCAGGCCCCGCCTGCTCGTCATGGCGATGGCGATCGTCGTGGCCGGTCTGCTGATCTCCTCGGCGGCCGCGCAGACGACGCAGCCGGCGCTCGTCGTCGTGGCGACCCTGGTGCTCGGCGCGGGCTACGGCTGCTGCCAGGTGTGCGGGCTGCTGGAGGTGCAGCGCCTGGCCCGTACCGAGGACCTGGCCCGGCTCACCGCCGTCTACCAGGCGCTCTCCTACCTGGGCTTCGCCGTCCCGTTCGTGCTGTCCGCGCTCCAGCACTCGGTGTCGCCGAGCGTGCTGCTGCTCGCCGTGGCCGCGCTCGCCGTCCTGACGCTGGCGTGGACGGCGGCCGGGGCCACGCGCGGCCGCCGGGCCGACTCCGGCGCCCCGACCGCCCCGTGACCGCACGATGGCCGGCCCGCGACCGCGCGTCGACCGCACGACTCCCTCCTGATGACCCGTCAGCGCTGTCAACCGGACACGGTGGAGCAGTCAATTCGCCTCGGGCTACGGGACGGTGAGCGCGCGCCCGGCCTGACGCCCCGTAGCGTCCGAGAGCACGCCCCGACGCGCACCGACCACCGAAGGAGCCACCCGATGACCACCCCCGCCTCCTGGACCGTCACCCCGCCCGCCGAGGCCGACTTCGCCTCCTGGCGCGAGCTCTACCTGGGCTACGCCGAGTTCTACCGGGTCGACATGCCCGAGGAGCGGCTCAAGACGGTCTGGTCGTGGCTCCACGACCCGGCGCACGAGCTGAACGGCCTGCTGGCCCGCGACGCGGACGGCACGCCGGTCGGCCTGGCCCACTACCGGCCCTTCGCCCGGCCGCTCTCCGGGACGGTGGGCGGCTACCTGGACGACCTGTTCGTCGCGCCCGCGGCCCGGGGCGGCGGCGCCGCGGACGCGCTGTTCGACCGGCTGGGCCGGATCGCGGCCGAGCGCGGCTGGAGCGTGGTCCGCTGGATCACGGCCGACGACAACCACCGGGCGCGCTCCAAGTACGACCGGGTGGCGAAGCGCACCATGTGGGTGACGTACGACATGCCGCCGGTCGGCCAGGCGTAGCGGCACGCCCCGCCGCGCGCGGACCGACCGCGCCGGCTCCGGCCCGCCAAGGGCCGGAGCCGGCGCGGTCGCCGCTTTTCGAGCGTACACAGAATTCGGAATGCCCCCCTCCGAAACACATTTTGGAAGATCACCGATATCTTCGCTGGTAGACCCCGTAATGCCCGCCCGCGCAAATCCAGGGTTGACCCATACCAATCTTTCATGGAGGATCGTCTATGTCCCCGGGCACTCCCGGGGCAGAACATCGGCGGACCGGTGCATCCGGTACGGCAACAGCGATCCGGCGCCACCAGATGTCATTTACCAGCTCCCGAGCTGTGACACCAGGGGGTATATAAATTGGCCAACTGTCAGGCCCGTTGACGCTGGCTGACCAGCCGCCAAGCGCACCGATCGGCAGCCCACCCGGGCCGGAGGACCATACTCCGGACACGGGTGACAGCCATGTCCAGCTTCTCCTCGATCCCGCCGAACAATCCGGCGCGGTCGATCCAGCCACCACCCAGGCAATTCCCTGGAATTTTGGCGGCATTCACCCGGGCGCCATTCCTGGCACCCTGCGGCGATTTCCTGCGGCCTGCCCGCCGACGCAGCAGAGGCCTGTCGTCGGCGGAGCCCGCCCCGCCGGTCCCACCATGAAAGGAATCAGAATGTACGTACGCAGTGCGGTCAAGGACGGCCAGACCCGGGAGAACAACTGCGACCTGCGGCGCATCTACCCCTGGCAGGGTGTCGTCGTTCCGCCGTGGAACAGCTCCCTGGTGTCCATCCGGCCGCAGGAATCGAGCCAGCAGCACGCCCACGCCACCGACGAGACGTTCATCTTCACCGGCGGCGAGGGTGTCGTGCGGGTCGGTGACGAGGAGCGGGTGGTCGCCGAGGGCGATGTCATCTACATCCCGCACGACAACCAGCACATCGTCACCAACACCAGCGACCGCGACCCGCTGACCTTCGTCAGCATCTACTGGCTCCAGCCGGCCCCGGCCGAGGAGTCGGCGCATGCCTGAGCCGGACAGCGCGGCCGTACGCGCCCCGCGCCAGGTCAACGTCTCGTTCTCGCCGCCGACCCCCAACGGCGACCTGCACCTGGGCCACCTGGCGGGCCCCGTGCTGGGCAGCGACGTGTGCGCGCGGTCGCAGAAGATCCTGGGCAACGACGTGGTGTACGCGTGCAGCACCGACGACAACCAGACCTACGTGGTCACGACCGCGCAGCGGCTCGGAGTGACCCCCGAGGCGCTGATCCAGGAGGCGCTCGACAGCGTCCGGGTGTCGCTGGACCTCGCCGGGGTCGACGTCGACCTCTTCGAACGGCCCGACGAGGACTACAACCGCTTCGTCCGGGACTTCTTCACCCACCTGTGGCGGCACGGCGCGTTCGACCGGCGCGAGGTCGAGCTGCCGTACGACGCCGAAACCGGGCAGTACCTGGCCGAGGCGTTCGTGACGGGCCGCTGCCCGGTCTGCCTGGCGCACGCCAGGGCGGGCGTCTGCGAGGCGTGCGGCCTGTACAACCTGCCCGGCTCGCTGCTGCCGGGCGACACGGCCACGGCGCTGCCGAGGAAGCCGGTCTCCATCTGGGTCCTCGACCTGGAGCGCTACCGGTCGCTGATCAGCAACTGGTACCGGACCTCCGACGTGCCGCTGAGGCCCGATCTGCAGAACGTCGTCACCCGGACGCTCGCCGGCCGGCTGCCCTACATCCCGGTCACCTACCCGAGCACCTGGGGCATCCCGGTGGACTGGGACGGCCCCGGCGCGCAGCCGCAGGCCATCAACGCCTGGCCGGAGATCTACGTCGGCCACCTGTACTGGCCGCAGCGGGTCCGGGCCGGACGGCAGGCCGGCTGCGACGAGTTCGTGCAGTTCATCGGGATCGACAACGGGTTCTACAACGCGTTCGTCTATCCGGCCCTCAAGCTCCTCGCGGTCAGGCACGGGCTGCCGGTCGAACTGCCGGTGACCCGCACGCTCACCAACCAGTACTTCCTCCTGGAGGGCCGGAAGTTCTCCACCAGCAAGGGGGACGTGGTCTGGGCGCGGGACTTCCTGGAGAAGGCCGGCCGGGACCGGGCGCGGTTCGTCCTCGCGCTCACCAGCCCGGAGCTCCAGCAGTCCGAGTTCACCGAGCAGGTGGCCGCCGCCACCCTGGAGTCCCGCTTCGACGCACCGCTCGCCACGATCACGGCGAGGTTCGGCGAGCAGCTGGCCGGCCGGTCCGTCGACGCCCCGCCCTCCCTGTGGTGGACGACCGCCATCGAGGCGTCCGTGCGGCGCTTCGAGGCCGCCTACGCCCTGGAGACGTTCTCCATCCGCAAGGCGGCCGAGGCGCTCGCGCTGCACCTGGAGGTGCTGGCCCTGCGCGGCGGGCACCTCCGGACCGACGACGCGGGCGACGTGTCCGGCGCGCTGCTCTTCCTGTGGACCCTGCGCACGCTCGCGTGGCCCGTCACCCCGGACCTCGCACGGCAGGTGGCCCTGGCGTTCGGCGCCGAGGCCGCCCCCGGCGACGTCCCGCTGCTGCGGGACGTCCGCACCCCGCCCGCCGGGCACTTCCGGGGCCTCTCGGGCTGATCCACCCGGCCCGGTGAGAGCCACCCGCCGGAGCCGGTGAGAACCGTCCACCGAATGAATCCAGACAGGGATACCGACATGCTGCGTACCTTCATGCGTTCGAAGATCCACCGTGCCACCGTCACCGACAGCAACCTGAACTACATCGGGTCGATCACGATCTCGCCGGAGCTGCTGGACACCGCCGACATCGGCATCCACGAGCTGGTGCACGTCGTCAACATCAACAACGGCGCGCGGTTCGAGACCTACACCATCCTCGGCGCCCCCGGCGCCAACGAGGTGATCGTGAACGGCGCCGCCGCGCGGCTCGTGGCGACCGGCGACAAGGTCATCATCATCGCGTACGGGCAGCTCAGCGATGACGAGGTGGAGAAGCACGAGCCCCGCGTCGTCCACGTGGACGACCAGAACCGGGTGCTCGAAACGGCCCCGGCCGGCGCGTGACCCATGGCAGACCAGCAGATCCACTCAGTCCTCGGGATCGGCTTCGGGCCCGCCAACCTCGCGCTGGCGGTGACCCTGGAGGAGTTCGGTTACAGCGGCACGACCCGGTTCATCGAGCGGGCCGACGGCTTCCAGTGGCAGAGCGAGCAACTGCTGCCCGGGGCCGACATCCAGAACAACCCCTTCCGTGACCTGGTGATGCCGCGCAACACGGGCAGTCCGTACACCTTCGTCAACTACCTCGCCGGCCAGGGCCGGCTGACCGACTACCTGCATCTCAACAGCAAGTTCCCGCTGCGGCGGGAGTACGCCGGCTACCTCCGGTGGGTCGCCGACTCGTTCCGCGGGTCGGTCGACTACGGGCAGTCGGCGACCCGGCTCTCCCTGGTGGACCTCGGCGGCCGGGAGGTGTTCCGGGTGGAGACGGCCGGCGGACGGCAGTACTTCGGCGAGACCGTCGCCGTGGGTACGGGCCGCTCGCCCCGGATCCCGGCCCCGTTCCAACGGAGCCTGGGGCCCACCGTGTTCCACTCCACCAGGTACCTCAGCTCCCTGCGGCGCCAGACCGGCAAGGGGCTGCGGGTGGTGGTGGTCGGTGCGAGCCAGAGCGCGATCGAGATCGTGCTCGACCTCCTCGACCGGCCCGAGGTCCACCAGGTGGTGTCGCTCCAGCGGGGCATCGGGTTCCGGCTGAAGGACACCAGCCCGTACAGCCGGCGGGTCTTCCTGCCCGACTTCATCGACTACTTCTACCCGCTTCCGAACGAGGCCAAGAACCGCATCCGGCGGGAGCTCAGGTCGATCAACTACGCGGCCTGCGACCAGGACGTGATCGACCGGCTCGCGGGCGTGCAGCACGAGTACGAGATCACCGGCTCGGACCGGTTCCGGCTCATGCCGTACTCCGAGGTGGTCCAGGTCACCCCGCACGCCCAGGGCACGGCGAACCGGCTCACGGTGCGGGACGTCAACTACGGGACGGAGAGCGCCTACGACGCCGACCTCGTCGTCCTGGCGACGGGCTTCCGCGACTTCGGCGAGGGCCCGGACGACGAACGGCGCCACCCCCTGCTGGAAGAGGTGGCCGACCGGCTCGCCGTCAACGAGCACGGGCTGCTGGACGTGGCACGCGACTACTCGGTGCCCGTCACCGGGCAGACGTACCAGCCGCGTCCGCTCCGGCTGTACCTCAACGGCCTGTGCGAGGCGAGCCACGGCATGGGCGACGCGGGAGCCCTGGCGGTGCTGTCCGCCCGGTCGACCGACATCGCCGAGTCCATCCTGGGCAAGCCGGGTGAGCCCACCGGCCCGGAACGCCTCCCCGTCGAGGCCGTTCGGTGACCACGGGCACCCGTACCACCGTTGATGCCGCCGCCGACGTCGTCATCGTCGGCGGCGGCATCATCGGCCTGGCAACCGCCGAACGCCTCGCCGCGCACCGGCTGTCCGTGGTCGTGATCGACGAACACGGGGTCGCGGGCGGGGCGACCGGCGCCTCCGGCGGGCTGATCCGCGCGTTCGACCCCGCCGCCGGCACCGACGGCCACCCCTGGGCCGCCGAGGGACTCTCCTGCTACCTGCGGCGGGGCCCGAGCGGCCGCTGGCCCGCGGTGCGCGAGGACGGCAGCCTGGTGCTGTTCGACGCCGACGGCACCGAACGCGCGCTGGCGGGCGCGGACCAGGTCCTGGCCGCCGGGCACACCGCGCTGGTCCTCTCCGCACCGGAGATCACCGCCGCGTTCCCCGGTCTGACCGTGCCCGAGGACTTCGTCGGGGTGTACGAGCCGCGCGCCGGCTGGCTGCCGGCGCGGGAGGTCGCCGAGGCGATGCTCGGGGACGCCGACGGCGTCACCTTCCTCGGCTCGGCACGGGCCACCGAGGTGGTGACCTCGCGCGGGCGGGTGACCGGCGTCCGCACCACGGCCGGGCTCGTGCGGGCGCGCGCGGTCCTGCTCGCCGCCGGGGTCCACAGCACCGGGCTCGCACGGACGGCGGGCGTGGAACTGCCTTTGCGCACACGGGCGGTGAGCTACTGCGTCTTCACCCCGCGCGGCCGCCCCGGCGCGGGTCCGGGCACAGGCCACAGCGCAGTCCACGGCGCAGGCCCCGGCGGGCCGTACGGGCTGCCGACCGTCGTCGACTCGACGACGGGTGCCTGGCTGCGCCGCTGGAACTCCGGCACCGGCGTGCTGGCCGGTGTGTCGTCGTCGGCGTGCGACGTCCCGCCGACCGTGACCGCGGGGGTGCCGATCGCCGAACAGCGGCGCATCCGCGAGGTCGTCCGGCACCGCCGGCCGCCGCTGGCCGACGCGGACGCCACCGGCGGGGTCACCGCCTACGACGTCCTCGGGCCCGGCGGGAAGGGCGCCGTGACCGTCTGGCCGGAGCCGTACGGGCTGGTCACCGCCACCGGGTGGAACGGCGGCGGCTTCAAACTGGCCCCGGCCGTCGGACGGCACACGGCGGCCCGGATCCGCGAGGTGATCGCATGACGCACCGGGAGGCCACCGCACGCCTCAACTCCACCGACGAGATGCTCTACAGCGCCGAACGGGAGCTCGGGTCCTCCCGGATCGTCCAGGTCCTCTGGCGGTTCCCGGTCGAGCTGTCCCCGGCCGCGCTGCGCGAGGAGTGGGAGCGGCTGGACCGCGGCAGGCTCAGCCGCCGGCCGGTACCGGCCCTGGTGCCCGGGGCCCGGCGGAAGTGGGTCGGCGCGCACAACGGGGAACCCCTGCGGGAGTACCCGGGGCGGCTGACCGACGACACGGTGACGGACTGGCTCGACGAGCAGGTCCGCGCCCCGCTCCCGGCCGACTCGACCGCGCTGTGGCGCCTCGCGGCCGCCCGGTACGGGAACGGCACGCTGCTGTCACTGACCGTGCCGCACTTCCGCTCCGACGGGCTCGGGGTGTTCACCGCGCTCGACCGGCGGGATTCCCCGGCCGCCCGCCGGGGCACCCCGGCGGGCGGCCCGATCGGCGAGGACCTCGGCGAGCTGCTGGAGCAGGGCGCACTCGCCGTCGCCGGTTCGGTCGCCCTGGCGGAACGCGTCCTGACGAATCGTCAGGAGTTCGACCGGATCAGGTCGGCACTGGCCGGCCCGGCGAAGTCCCCCCGGAGCGAGGCGACTTCGGAGCCCAGGTTCTTCACCACCGCGCTCTTCACCCTCGACGCCGCGTCGTGGGAGGAACGGGCGACGGCGTACGGCGGCACCGCGAACAGCCTGTTCGTGGAGATCGCCGCCAACCTGGTCCGCGCCAGGGTGCCGCTGGCCGACCGCGCGTCGGTCAGGGTCGGCATCCCGATGAACCTGCGTCGGCCGGACGGCGACGCCCGCGCCAACGCCCTCGTCGTCGTCCCGCTGGAGGTCCCGGCGGGCGCACCCCAGCACGAGGACCTGCGGCAGACCCGCCGGAGCACCAAGGCCACCCTGCGGGAGTCCGGCGAGCACAGCGGCACACTCGTGCCGGAGCCGCTGTGGCACCTGCTGCCCCGCCGGTACGCCGACCGTCTCAAGGCGCCCGGGGCGCAGCAGACCGACGTCGTCGCGTCCAACTTCGGCGTCGTACCGGAGGCCGCTGCGCGCTTCGCCGGCGAACAGGCGGACAGCGTCGCCCTGCGCACGATGAACGTACCGGGCCTGGTGCCGGAGAAGGCCGCCCTGCGCGCCTCACTGTGCATGGTGCGGTCGGGCGAGCGGGTGACCGTGACCGTCACCGGGATGCCCGACCACTTCGGCGGCACCGAGTCCCTGCGCCGGCTCGTCACCGACGAGTTCGCCGCGTGGGGGCTGCGGGCGCAGCGGTGGTAGCCGCCGGGTGAACGGGAATCACAGCCCAGTCGGAAGAGGGAGCACAGCACCATGACAGGAAGCACCGCATCACCGTCCGGTCTCTCCGGCCCGCCCGGGCTCTCGGAGCGCTGGTTCCGGACCACCCCCGACTCGTCCGTCCTGGACCGGCCACGCCTGCTCGCCCGGTCGCTGATCGACCTGGCCGACCTCGACGACCGGATCGCGTTCTACGAGCGGCTGCTCGGGGTGCGCGCGGATCTGCGGATGCCGATCCCCGACTTCGGCGGCCTCGAACTGGCCGCCGTGGGCACCGTTCTGCTGATCGCGAGCGAGCGGCCGTTCACCCCCGTCCAGCGGCGGACGGCGTACTCGCTGATCGTGCCCTCGCTGGCCGGCCAGCTCGATCTGCTGGGCCGCACCGGCACGACCGTGCTGGAGCCCCGCGAGGCGATCGTGCCCGGCGCGCGGGCCCGGGTGCGCTACCCGGACGGCTCGCTCGCCGAGCTGGTCGAGCACCGGCCCCGGCCCGGG
Source organism: Kitasatospora sp. NPDC088351 (assembly GCF_040685575.1). Classification (NCBI taxonomy): domain Bacteria; kingdom Bacillati; phylum Actinomycetota; class Actinomycetes; order Kitasatosporales; family Streptomycetaceae; genus Kitasatospora; species Kitasatospora sp. NPDC088351. Next base: position 56,815 of record NZ_JBFBIL010000028.1, read on the forward strand.
GAACGGCCCGCACCTCGCCAAGTCGGGCCCGGGGACGGGGGCGTGCGCCTCCTGGTCCGGCGGGCCGTGCCGGCCGCTTCGCTCGGCGGGGCCGTCCGGTTCTACGAGACGGCGCTGGAGACGGCGTCGGCGACGGCCCCGGAGACGCTGTCGGCGGCTCCGGGGACGGCGGCCGCGACCGGTGCCGTGCCGCCCGCCCCGGGCCGGGCGGGCGGCGCCGGATTCGCGATCGTGGGCAACCTGCTGCTGGTCGGCTCGGACGAGGCCGCCCACGAGGACGCGTCGCCGGTCCCGTTCGCCCTGCTGGCGCCGTCGGTCGAGGCGGCGGCCGCCCGGGCGGGCGCCGCCATCCGCCCGGGCTCCGGGGTGGACGGCCGTCCCGTCGTGCCGCTCCCCGGCGGGGAGTCGGCCGAGATCTGGGCCGGTCCGCCCGCCGCGTACCGGGCATGACCGGCTCCGGCCCGGAACAGCTGGGGCACCGCCTGGTCCTGACCCGCCCTCCGTCCGAAACCGCGCGGGAGAATGGCGGCCGGGCCACTCCCGGCCGGGCCCGGACGACCGGTATACCTTCTCGTGGATCTCGATGAGGGGAGTCGGCGGATGACGCCGGATTCGGCGGAGTTGCCCGGGTCCTTCTACCGGGCCGTGGGCCACGGGCGCTACGAGAGCACGGCCGCCACGGCGGGGCCGTGGAGTCCGAAGGCGCAGCACGCGGGCCCCCCGTCCGCCCTGCTCGGCCGCGCCCTGGAACGGCACGGGGCGCGGGAGGGCTTCCGGATCGCCCGCATCACGCTGGAGATCCCCCGCCCGGTGCCCGTCGGCGATCTCCAGGTCGAGGTCCGCGCCATCCGCTCCGGCGGCCGCGCCGAACTCCTGGAGGGTGAGCTCACCTCCGGCGGTCGGCCCGTCCTGCTGGCCCGGGCGTGGCGCATCGCGGCGAGCCCTCGGGAGACCCCGCCGCTCCGCCCGGAGGCGGCCCCACCGCCGCTTCCGGGCCCGCAGCCGCCGCCCGTCATGGCCGGCGCGCACCTCGGCGGGTACGTCTCGGCGATGGAGTGGCGCTTCCCGCCCGGCGGCGGCTTCGACACCCCCGGCCCCGGCACGGTGTGGGCCCGGCAGCGGATCCCCCTCGTCGACGGCGAGCCGGACACCCCGCTGACCCGCGCCCTCACCCTCGCCGACAGCAACTGGGCGGTCGCCTTCGAACTCGACCACGTGGGCCGGCTCGTCATCAACACCGATGTCACGCTGGCCCTCCACCGCGACCCGGTCGGCTCCTGGCTCCATCTGACCGCCGCCACGGCCGCCAGCCCGGACGGCTCCGGGCTGGCCTCCGGCCGCCTCGACGACGCGGCCGGCGACTGCGGCCGGATCCTCCAGACCCTGCTCGTCGCCGACCGCTGACGCGGGAGCCCGGGCCGCCCTCGTCAGGGGGCCGGCCGCTCGCCCCGCTTCTCCCCGGCGTCCTGGCCCGGGCCGTGCGCCGGGCCGCCGGTCGAGTCGCCTGCCGGTCCTTCGGCCCGGTCGTCGGCCCGGTCGGGTGTCACCGTGGGCGGCAGCACCAGGGTGGCCACCGCGCCGCCGTCCGGGTGGTTGGCGAACGTCAGGGCCGCGCCGATCACCCGCGCGTGGCCGGTGGCTATCGTCAGGCCCAAGCCGTGGCCGCGCCCGCGCTCGCGCACGCTCGTCCGGAAGCGCTTGGGCCCGTGCCGCAACAGGTCGTCCGGGAAACCGGGCCCGTGGTCGCGGACGGTGATCCGCAGTCCGTCCACGCCCAGCCGGACCGGACCGCCGCCGTGCCGGTCGGCGTTGACGAGCAGATTGCCCAGGATGCGGTCCAGCCGGCGCAGATCGGTGCGGACCGACGTGTCGGCGGCGCCCGGCGCCACCTCGACCTCCACGTCCAGGCCGGTGAGCGTGACGGTACGGCGCACCGCCCGGTCCAGCGGCACGGCCGACAGGTACGGCGTCTCGACGTTCGCGTCCAGCCGGGACACCTCCAGCAGGTCCTCGACCAGCGAACGCAGCACCTGCACCCGGTTCTGGACGAGCTGGGTGGGCCGGCCCGGCGGCAGCAGCTCGGCCGCGGTGACCAGCCCAGTCAGCGGGGTCCGCAGCTCGTGGGCGACGTCCGCGGTGAACTGCTGCTCGTCCTCCAGTCGGCGGTGCAGCGCCCGCGACATCAGGTCGACGGCCGCCGCGAGGTCGGCCACCTCGTCCCGCCCGTCGACCAGCTCTCCGATCCGGGTGTCCGTGCGCCCGGCGGCGATCCCCCGGGCGGCCGTCGCCGCGGTGCGCAGCCGGCGGCTGATCCGGTCCGCGACCAGCACCCCGACCAGCACCGTCGTGAAGACCGACGCGACGACGGTGATCAGGATGATCCGGTCCAGGTCGGCGATCGCCGCCCGGTCCGGCTCGAAGTCGACCCGGACGGAGACCACTCCGCCCTGGACCGGGCCGGCCGCCCACATCGCCTCGCCCTGCGGACCGCCGGCCAGCAGCGATCCCCGCCGGCCGTCCGCCACGAGGGCGCGCAGCCGGGGCGGCAGCGCCGGGTCGTCCAGACCGGCGACCTTGCCGTCGCGCGCGTAGGCGCCCAGCGCCGAGTCCAGCGCGGTCAGCGCGGAGGCCCGGGCCTGGTCGACGTGCTGGCGGATCATCGCCTGGTGGACCAGCAGGCCGACGGCCACGGCGACCAGGACGGAGATGGCGGCGACGGCGGTGGCGATCTGGCGGCGCAGGGTCATGCCGAGCGCCGCAGCTTGTAGCCGAACCCGCGGACGGTCTCGATCCGGCCGGCGCCGATCTTGGCGCGCAGCCGCTGCACGTGGACGTCCACCACCCGGGTGTCGGCGCCCCAGTCGTAGTCCCAGACCCGCTCCAGCAGGACGGAGCGCTCCAGCACGATGCCGGGCGCGGCGGTGAACTCCAGCAGCAGCCGCAGCTCGGTCGGGGTCAGCGGGACGAGCCGGCCGTGCACCCGTACCTCCATGCTCTCGGTGTCCACCTCCATCCCGTCGAAGCTGCGCACGGTCCGCGGCGCCGGTGCGGCCGGAACGGTCGGGGCCGTCTGCACGGCCGGGGCGGTCGGGGCGGTCGGGCCCGTCGGAACGGCCCGCACGGGAACCGGCGCGAGGGCCGGCGGGGCGTCCGCGGCGGGCGGCGGGGTCTCGGCCGCCGGGACCACGCGGACCCGGCGCAGCACCGTCCGGATCCGGGCGACCAGCACCGCGCTCTCGAACGGCTTGACCACGTAGTCGTCCGCACCGGCCTCCAGGCCGGACACCACGTCGACCGGATCGGTGCGCGCCGACATCATCAGGATCGGGAGCTGGCTCTCCTCGCGGATCCGGCGGCAGAGGCCGACCCCGTCGAGGAGCGGCAGCATGACGTCCAGCAGCAGCAGATCGGGGCGGACGGCGTGGAACGCCTCCAGCCCTTCCAGCCCGTCGGCGGCGGTGGAGACCGGGAAGCCGTAGCGCTCCAGGGCCATCCGGGTGGCCTCCCGGATCACCTCGTCGTCCTCGACGATCAGGATGTGCGGGTGGGTGGGTGCGGCTGCGGGGTTCATGGCTTCGCTTCCGAGAGCGCCGGGGTCGGTCGGGCGGTTGGACGGCTCGTGGGGGTGCCGGGGGCCGGTCCGGGAGGGACGGGGCTGGCCTCGCCGGCCGCCCCGGGGGTGCGGCTGACGCCCATGCCGGGGCTGACCGCCGGTCCGGTCACGCCGGCGGAGGGGCCCGTCTGTCCGGTGCCGTCGCCGGGCACCGGGACGATGCCCTCGACCTTCTGCTCCACCAGGCCGAGCCGGACCCCGTCCCAGTGGTAGTGGCTGCTGGTCCGGGCGGAGGCGGTGGTCAGCTCGTACAGCCACAGGTCGCAGCCGACGGTCTCGGCGCTGAACCCCTCCCGTGCCGTGACCTGGAGGACGGACAGGACCCGGTCGTCGGCCAGGGTGTAGACGTGCAGTACCACCGCCCCGGGGGTGGCGACGGCGACGAGCAGCTCGGAGCGCCCGTCACCGGTGAGGTCGCGGTACTCGGGGCTGCGGACCTTGCACTCGGGGCAGGAGTCGAGGGCGCGCCGCTCCTCCGGGCCCACCATGGGGTCCTTGGCGAGGACGGTGCGGACGTCGACCGCGGTGGTGTCGTTCCCGGGGACGGTCACGTCGGGGACGGGGCGCGGCGTCGGCTGAGCGGTGGCGGTGGCGGGTGAGGCCGGCGACGGAGAGGCATCCAGGCCGGGCCAGAGCGGCTGGGGCTTCAGCGGCGGTGTCACCGGCTGGGACGCGCCGTGGTCCTGCAGCCCGCCGGGGGTGACACGGCCGACCGCCATGGCCACGAGGGCGGCGATGGCGATGAGGACGGCGAGTCCGGCCGCCGACACGGCGCCGGTCCGGCGGCGGGGAGTAAACGGTGCCACGGTCGGTGCTCATCCTCCTGGTCTGCGGCGATGCGCCGGGTCCGCTCCGTACCCGCCCCGGTAGTAGGTCGCGTGGACGGCTGCCGGTGGTTCCGCCCGGGCGGGTTGCCGGGCGGAACCACCGGCACCCGCCCGGCCGCCTCAGCCGGACGCGCCGTCCGGACCGGCCAGGTCCGCCAGGACGATGATGTTGTCGGTCCAGTGGCCGTCCGAGCCGATCCGCCCGCCACAGGTGATGAGCCTGAGCGTAGGCGTCGGGGTGTCACCGTAGACCGTCTGGGTCGGGAAGCGGTCCTTGGCGGCCTGCAGCAGCGTGCGGACCCTGAAGTCCACCGTGCTTCCGTCCGCGCGCCGCACCTGGATCAGCTCGCCCGGCCGCAGTTTCGGCAGACCGTGGAAGACCGCCGGGCCGTGCACGGTGTCGTAGTGCCCGATGAGGACGGCGGGGCCGGTCTCCCCCGGGGTCGGGCCGTTGCGGTACCAGCCGGTCTCCCCGGCCCGGTCGGCCGGCGGCACCTCGACCGTCCCGTCGGCGTTCAGGCCGAGGCTGGTCACCGGGGCGTCCACCCCGGCGGCCGGGATCAGCAGGCGGGTCGGCACCGAGGCCGCGAAGGGTCGCGGAGCGGTGGCCGGGGCAGCGGAGGCCGGGGCGGGCCCGGACACCGGGTTCGCCGCGGGCCCCGTGGCCTTCGCCGGGGTGTCCGCGCCGCCGTGCACCGAGGGCTCGATGCGCACCACCGGGGTGCGCTGGCCGGACAGCGCCACGGAGGCGCCGATCACCAGGCAGAGCAGACCTGCGGCACCGAAGGCGCTCCGCCGCAGTGCGCTCGGGCCGGGTCCGGCGGTGCGGGACCGCCGGTGACCGCTGCCGCGCGCGTGGCGGCGGCCGGTCGCCCGGGCGCCCCGGTCGCCGGATGCGGCCGTGTCGTCGGCGCCGGGTCTCCCGCTCTCCGGCGGGACCCCGGCGCCGCTCCCCTGCCTGGCCAGGTGCGGGGGAGCGGCGCCGGGGTGCCCGTTGGACCCGGGGCCGGTGTCAGCCGCGGGCACCGGAGCCGCGGCGCAGCAGGGCGAAGCCCAGCGCACCGGCGCCGAGGGCCGCGACGGTGCCGCCGCCGACCAGCAGCGGGCCGGAGACGGAGGTCGAACCGGATCCGTCACCGGCCTGGGCGGCACCCGCGGGCACCTCCCGGACCTGGGGCCCGGTGCCACCGGCGGTGGGCGTGGCGGTGGGGGTCCCGCCGGCGGGCGCGGCGGCGGGGGTGGCGGGGGTCGGGCGGGTGGGCGTGGCGGTGGGAGTCCCGCCGGCCGGTGCGGCGGTGGGGGCCGCGCTCGGGGCAGCCGGGGCCGAGACGCCGGCGACGCTCGGGGCAGCCGGGGCGGGGGCTCCGTCGGCCCATGCGTTTCCGCCGGTGACGGCGGTCATCAGCGCGGCCCCGGTCAGGGCACAGACGGCCAGGACCCGGCGGGCGGGCGAGCGGTGGGTACGGCTCCTGCTCATACGGTGTCTCTTCCTTCGTCGCGGACGCGGCCCGGCCGGTGCGGCCGGTGCGTTGACAGCGACGGTAGGAGGGCCGTGTCGCGGTCCCCGGCCGGTCGTGTCACGGCCACCCATCGGCTGCGTAACGACCGTGGGGTCAGCGCTCGGCACGGTCCGAACGCAGCAGGCTGTAGCGGACGATGTCGCGCCACTGCCCGTCGCGGAACACCAGGCTGCGCAGCACGCCCTCCTCGGTGAAGCCGCACTTCTCCAGCGCGCGCCGCTCGGCGAGGTTGACGACCTCGGTGTCCGCCTCCAGCCGGACCACCGGCGAATGCGCGAACAGGTAGTCCGCCAGGAGGCGTTGGGCCTCGGTGCCGATCCCCCGGCCGCGGGCCCGCGGGAGCAGCTGGATGCCGATGACCCAGTACGAGGACGCGGGCACGAGCCCCGCCCGGCGCCACTGGACGAAGCCGCACAGCTCCCCCGCGACGACCACCGCGAGCACTGAAATGTCCTCCCCCAACAGGCCGTTCTCCGCCCACCGCCGCCGGCTTCGGCCCGGGTCCGACCACCCGAACCACTGGAGCGGCCCCACCGCCTCCGGGTCGAGCAGGAGTTGTTCGACGGTCACCAGATCGGCCTCGGAGAGAGGGCGGAGTATCACCGGTTCATCACTCATCCCGGCACTGTAACGGGCGGGTGCCGGAAGGGCTCCCGCCTCATCTCCACCGGCTGCCGGGCACCCCGGCACCCGTCGACACCGGGTAGCGGCCGACACGACCACGGTCAGTGATCGTCGGCGATTCGTTTGCCAGTGCGACCAGTGGGAAGCAGAGTTAAGCGGAGGGGGCCTTACCGAATCTGGAGGTCACCGTGATTATTCTCGGAGTGATTCTGCTCATCATTGGCTTCGTCGCCCACATCTCCATCCTGTGGACGATCGGAATCATCCTGGCCGTCATCGGGCTGGCCCTGTGGATTCTCGGTTCCGTGGGGCACGCGGTGGGAGGCCGCCACCACTACTGGTGAGTGACCCGACGCGGGCACGGAACCGCGACCGGTCACGGTCGGTGAGCGTGGTGACAGCCTGCGGCGCACGGCTGTTCTGAAAGGGCTCCGCTCCCCGGACGGGGCGGGGGCGCCCCAGGGTGCCCCCGCCCCGGCGCCACGCGACACGGGCGACACGCCGACACGGGCGACACGCCGGGCCCGGCCGCCACGACTGATCAGCACGGATGAATTACCGGCCGCTGCGGGCCTCATCCGGTATACGCGGGCCGCCGGTCGGGTACCCGTGTCCCGTTCACCCCCCAGCCCCACCCCCCACATAATCCGGCCCTCCGAACCATGTCCTGGAGATCCGCATGACCACCGGCTCCAACGCGCGCACGTGCCCCTTCGACTTCGCCGACGCCCTCGAGTTCGACCCGACCCTCAGGGAGCTCCAGACACAGGAGTCAGTCTCCCGAATCCGACTGCCCTACGGCGAAGGGGAGGCGTGGCTGGTCACCGGCTACGACGACGTTCGCACCGTGACCACCGACCGGCGTTTCAGCCGCGCCGGCGTCATCGGCAAGGACTTCCCCCGGATGACCCCCGAGCCGATCGTCCAGGCCGAGGCGATCAACGTCATGGACCCGCCGGACAGCAGCCGGCTGCGAAGCCTGGTGTCCAAGGCGTTCCAGCCCGAACGCATCGAGCGGATGCGCGCCCGCACCCAGCACGTGGTGGACGGGCTGCTGGACCGGATGGCTCAACAGGGCCACCCGGCCGACCTCATGGAGCACCTCGCCCACCCGCTGCCGCTGATCACGATCTGCGAGGTCCTGGAGATCCCCGAGGCCGACAGCCCGCAACTGCGCGCCCACGCCCGGACGATGATGAACGTCACGGCCCAGAACCGCCCCGACGCGGTACGGGCCAAGTCCGACCTGCGCGCCTACTTCGCCGAACTGACCGCGCGGCGGCGCCGCGACCCCGGCGAGGACCTGATCAGCGCGCTGGCCACGGCCCGGGACGGCGACATGGTCCTGGACGACAAGGAACTGACCGTCATGGCCATGGTTCTGCTGATCACCGGCCAGGACACCACGACCTACGAGATCGGCAACCTCGCCTACGCCCTCCTCACCCGGCCCGACGAGCTCGCCCTGCTGCGCGAGCGGCCCGAGATGCTCCCGCAGGCCCTCCAGGAGCTGCTGCGCTTCATCCCCTTCCGCAAGGGCGTCGGCATCCCCCGAACGGCCCTGGAGGACGTCGAGCTGGGCGGGGTGACCATCCGGGCGGGCGACATCGTGCACGTCTCCTACCTGACCGCCAACCGCGACGGCCGCAAGTTCGACCGGCCCGACGAGCTGGACTTCGAACGCACCAGCCCGCCCCACATGACCTTCGGCTGGGGCGCCCACCACTGCCTCGGTGCCCCGCTCGCGACCGCCGAACTGGAGGTCGCCATCGGAACGCTCCTGGAGCGCTTCCCCCGCCTCGCGCTGGCGAAGCCCGCCGACGAGGTGCAGTGGAACACCACCTCGATCTGGCGGTACCCCCTCGCCCTCCCCGTCGTCTGGTGACGGCCGCACCCCCGGGCGCACCGCGCCCGGGGGTGCGCGCCGAACTCGCGGACGCATGCCGCCCGGCATGCGTCCGCGAGCCGTCTCCCGTAGATTGACTAAGGTGCCCAGGACCGGCCCCACCGCGGCACAGACGGCCCGTACGACGGGAACGCGGCCCTCCGGACGGCCGGCCCTCCGCCCCTCGGCTCACGCGAGGTCCACCACGCACAGGCGCGGCCGCGCAGCGTACCTCCGCAGCGGCTTCCGCCCATCGGTGGACACCGGAAGCGGTCAGGGCCGCGCCGGGACAATCGTCCGCCAGGAGGACATCTCATGGCAGTTCTGTGCAAACCGGCGATCGCCGTCCCCGAATACGTCATCACCAACGAGGAAACCCTCGAACTCGCCCGCAGGATCCACCGCGGCCACCCCCAACTCGACCTGGCCCTGCGCCTGATCGAGCACACCGGTGTACAGAAGCGGCACCTGATCCAGCCCATCGAGACGGTCCTGCGCCACCCCGGACTCGACGAGCGCAGCACCGTCTACGAAGCCCAGTCCAAGGCCCGCGTGCCCGCCGTGGTCTCCCGCGCCCTGGAGACCGCTCAACTCGAGCCGACGCAGATCGACTTGATTATTTATGTGTCCTGCACGGGCTTCATGATGCCCGCCCTGACGGCCTGGCTCATCAACAAGATGGGCTTCCGCCCGCAGACCCGCCAGATACCCATCGCCCAACTCGGCTGCGCGGCAGGCGGTGCGGCGATCAACCGCGCCCACGACTACTGCACCGCCCACCCCGACGACAATGTGCTGATCGTGGCCTGCGAGTTCTGCTCGCTGTGCTACCAGCCCACCGACCTCGGCGTGGGCTCACTCCTGTCCAACGGCCTGTTCGGGGACGGAATCGCCGCCGCCGTGGTCAAGGGCACCGGCGGCCACGGGGTCCGTCTGGAACGCAACGGCTCCTACCTCATCCCCAATACCGAGGACTGGATCTCCTACGCCGTCCGCTCCACCGGCTTCCACTTCCTGCTCGACAAGCGGGTACCGGGCACGATGGAGGACCTCAGCCCGGCCCTGCGCGCCCTCGCGGAGGAACACCACTGGAACGTCGGCAAGCTCGACTTCTACATCGTCCACGCGGGCGGCCCCCGGATCCTGGACGACCTCAGCCGCTTCCTCGACGTGCCGCGCGAGGCGTTCCGCTTCAGCCGCGCCACGCTCACCGAGTACGGCAACATCGCCAGCGCCGTCGTCCTCGACGCCCTGTCCCGCATGTTCGACGAACAGTCCGCCTTCGAAGGCCACCGCGGCCTGCTCGCCGGCTTCGGCCCCGGCATCACCGCCGAAATCGCCCTCGGCACCTGGTCGGCCCCCGGCAGCTAGGCCGCCCGCTCCGGAGGCACGGCCCCGGCGTCCTCCACGGGGTCACCACTCCACAAGTAGGCAGGCTACCTGCTAATCTTTGTCAGGTGGCCTGCCTACTTCCGCCGGGATCTCCACGGTGGGCCCGCCTGTCGCGGAGGTCCCGGAGGACGGAGTCGTGTCGTGTCTGTCGCCGGTGACACCAGTGTTCCGCAGCGAGCGGTCGGGGGCGGTCCGGCCGTGGGCGATCCCTTCGGCAGGCGCTTCGTGGCGCCGCTGTACCTGGGGGCCGCGCTCAATCCGGTCAACAGCTCGATCATCGCGACGGCGCTGGTCCCGCTTGCCGCGGCCCTGCACATCCCCGTCGGGGACACCGCGATCCTGATCTCCTGCCTCTACCTCACCAGTGCGCTGGCCCAGCCCGCCGCCGGGCGTCTCGCCGAGGTGTTCGGGCCCCGCCGGGTATTCCTCGCGGGCATCGTGCTGGTGCTCGCGGCCGGGGTCGTCGGGTCGCTAGCCCACTCGCTGCCGGCGCTGATCGGCGCCCGGGTGCTGATCGGCGCGGGCACCTCGGCGGGCTACCCGTCCGCGATGCTGCTGATCAGCCGCCGCGCACAGGGCGCCGGCCAGGACGGCCCCCCGCGCGGGGTGCTCGGCGGCCTGGCGGTCACCGGATCCGCCACCGTCGCCGTCGGCCCCGCCATCGGCGGGTTACTGGTCGGGTCGTTCGGCTGGCAGACCGCCTTCTGGATCAACATCCCGTTCGCGGCGGTGGCCCTCGTCCTGGCGCTGGCCGGGATCGCGCCGGACCCCGCTCCCGTGCGTACCGGATCGGTGCGCGCCCTGGCCACCCGCCTCGACCTGCTCGGCATGGTGGGCTTCGGCGGCGTGCTCACCGCCCTGGTGGTCCTCCTCTCCGCCCTGCCGCGCCCGGACTGGCCGGCGCTCGCCGCCACCCTCCTTCTCGCCGCGGCACTCACCGGGTGGGAGCTGCGCGCCCGCCACCCGTTCCTCGACGTCCGCCTGCTCGCCGCCAACGGCGCCCTGACCCGCACCTATGTGCGCAACGGCCTGACGCTGCTGGGCACGTACGTGATCCTGTACGGACTCACCCAGTGGCTGGAGGCCGCCCGCGGACTGTCCGCCTACCAGGCCGGGCTGGTCCTGCTGCCGATGGGCGTGCTGTCCGCGCTGACCGCCCGGGTGGTGTCGCGGCGGGCGAGGGTGCGGTTGCCGCTGATCGCCTGCGCGGTGCTGCTGCTCGTCGGGGCGGGGGCCGTGCTCTTCGTGGACGGCGGCACCCCGATGGCCGCGGTCGTCGCCGCGAGCGCGGTGTTCGGCCTGACCTCCGGCGCCGGGTCGGTCGCCAACCAGACCGTCCTCTACCAGGAGGCCCCCGCCGCCACGGTCGGCACCGCCTCCGGACTGCTCCGCACCTTCGGCTACGTCGGGTCCATCGCCTCGGCCGCGATCACCGGCACCGCCTTCCACCGCGGCGTGGACGACAGCGGGCTGCACCACATCGCGTGGGTGCTGGTACTGATCGCCGTCCTCGTCCTCGTCCTGACCGTGTGCGACCGTCGGCTGGCCCGGGCCGACCGGCAGCAGGCGGATTGACTCCGCACCGGCCAGGGCCCGAATCCCGCAGCGCCAAGAGAAAGCAGGTCCACCGAGATGACCACCGACATGACCGCCGCCGCGAACACCGCCGCGGCAATGGACCCGGCCCGTACCGCGTTGTTGCTGATGGACTTCCAGCCCCTCGTGCTGGGCGCCGTCCCCGACCCGGAGGGTGTGCTCGCCCGCGCGGGCGAGGCGCTGGCCTGGGCCCGCACCCACGGTGTGCAGGTCGTCTTCGTACGCGTCGCGCTCACCGAGGAGGACGCCGCTGCCGTGCCCGCCCGCAACAAGACCTTCGCCCAGGTCGCCGCGGCCGGATCCCTCACTGACGGCACCTCCACGACGGCGGTGCACCCGTCCCTGGAGATCCGGGAGCAGGACCTGGCCGTGCGCAAGATCCGGTTCAGCGCGTTCGCCGGCGACACCGATCTGCGCGCCGAGCTGGGCGCGCGGGGCGTGGACACCCTGGTGCTCGCCGGGCTCTCCACCAGTGGCGTGGTGCTGTCGACCCTTCGGCAGGCGGCCGACGAGGACTACCGCCTCTTCGTGCTGGCCGACGCCACCGCCGACCCCGACCCGGAGGTGCACCGGGTGCTCACCGAGAAGGTCTTCCCGCGCCAGGCCGAGGTCGTCGCCACCGCGGAACTCGCCGCACTGAGCACGGCCGCTGAGCCGGTTTAGCGTTCGGAGTCCGCCAGCCGGTTCATGATCTCCGCAGCCCGCTGGAGCGTCCTGCGCTCCTCGGCCCGGAGCATGGAGCCGATCGCGCCGGACAGCCAGGCCTCCCGCGCCGCCGGGATCCGCTCGCACAGCTCCTGCCCGGCACGGGTCGCGCTGACCAGGGACTTGCGCCCGTCGTTCGGGTCCTTGGCGGTGGCGACCAGCCCGCCGTCGCGGAGCGCGGCCAGCGTCTCCGCCATCGACTGCCGCCGGACGTGCTCGGCCTGGGCGAGCTCGCTCGCGGTCATCGGACCGTTCTGCACGATCCGGTGCAGGGTGGTCAGGTGGGACCAGTTCCACGGCAGGTCGTCGATCGGGGCCTCGGTGCGCAGCCGTGCCCGCAACCGCGTCATGGCCCGCATCAGCTCGACGGCGGTGCCCTCGGGCGGAACCGGTTCGCTACTCACCGGGCCAGCATAGGACAGGGCCCAGGCCGCCTGAGCAGGGCCGCGACCCGGGTGCCCACCCGGCCGGCCTCTCGACCGGTCACGCGACCGTGGCGCAATCTCGGGAACCGAAGTGATCGTTTCTTCGGTCGACACGGCTGAAGGTGAGCTCGGTGGCAGCGCCAGAAGTCGGCCGGTCCGACTTCTGGCGCAGCGGCTCGGTGGCGCAACGGCGCAGCGGCTCGGTGGTTGTCGGCGGGGAGGCAAGGGGATGCGGGAGTCACAGGCACGGGGCGCGTCGGCTTCCTCCGCGCCGGGGTGCGGGTGGTACCTGCTGGCTCCCGCCCTCTCGGGCGTCGGTGTGTGCGTCGGCACGGTGTGGACCGTCAGGTCGTGGGCGGGCTGCCCGCTCGGAAACAACTTCAGCAACAACATCGGGCTGCAGATGATGACGATGCCTGCGGTCTGGCTCTGCATGACCCTGCTGCTGTTTCTCCTCCAACTCGCCCTGCGGAGGCGGCCCCTCCCGGGCGGGCGGGCCACCAGGTGGCTCGCGCCCTTCGCCGCCGCCGTCCTGCTGACCCTGGTGTACCGGATCGGCATGGACTGGCCGTACTTCCCGCCGGACAGCGCGTGCCTGGAGGGCTATCCGCTCTTCCCGTTCACCGGCAAGACCGGCCCGCGCTTCAGCATATGAGACCAGGCCCGCACTTTCGGCCGTCAGGGCCGCCCGAGGGCCCGCTAGGTCCATCCGGCGGCCCGCCGGCGGACGGGGTCGAGGGTGGCCACGGCCGTCGACGATGCGGGAGACGGCGGCGCGGGCGGCGACGGCCTCCAGGACGCGCTGGCGGACGCGGGCCGAGGCTTCGGGGAGCCACTGCGCGAACTCGGCTTCGAGGCAGCGGCGTTCGGACCGGAGGAGGCGGGTGACCGGGCCCCGAGACGGGGCCCGGGAGTCTCAGTGCCAGGTCGCCGTGACGATGCCGTGGCGTCGCAGGACGGCGTTCTGGGGCAGGGGGGTGGGCGCGGGGCCCGGCAGGTAGCGGAAGGTTGCGGCTCCCCGGTGGCGGTGGTCGTGGGCCCAACGCCGCAGCAGCGCTACGTACTCGTCCGCGAGCGCTTCGGCCCCGGGCCCGTGGGCGATCACGCCGCTCTCGAAGCCGCCGGTGTCCTCGTTCTCCCGGCGGGTGCGGTAGGCGATGCTGTCCTCGCTCACCAGGGCGGGCACCCCGAACAGCGCGGACGCCTCCACCACGCCGCACTCCACCACGTCGTTGGAAGCGTGCAGGCGGGCCGGGCTGGAAAGGTTGAGCGTGAGGTACAGCTCCAGCTCGTCGGGCAGGTCGTACGCCGCTCCGGACCAGCGCTCCAACCTGGGCGTATCCAGTGCGCGGTTCAGCGCCTGGCCGTTGAGCGGCACCCGTACCTCGTCGGTCTGCAAGGCCACGCCCTCCCGCAGCATCGCCTTGCGTTCCTCGGCTGCCCCTTCGCCCTGCATGGGCACGAACCGGGCCAGGCTGTACGAACGGCTGACCAGGCCGTCGCCATCGGGGTCGCGGTCGAAGGCGATCGAGCGGGTCGTGCCGCACAGTGTCAGGGGCACGACGAGGCGCCCGGCCGCCGTCAGCCCACGGATCCACGACGGGGGGATGTCCCACGCGGCTGCCGTCACCATGATCCGGTCGTACGGGGCGCCGCCGGGCACACCGCTCTCACCGTCGGCCAGGACCGTCCGCACCTGCGGGTATCCCGCGTCGTCCAGGCACCGCCGGGCCTGGTCGATGACGTCGCGGTCGATGTCGACGGTGGTGACCTCGCCCTGCTTGCCGACGAGTTCCTGCAGATAGGCGGCGTTGACGCCGCCGGAGCCGATTTCCAGGACCTTCATGCCGGGTTCGATGCCGGCCTGCTCCAGCATCACGGCTTGCAGGTGGGCCGCGGACATGACGCTGAGCTCCAGGCCGTTCTCGTCCTTCTTGACCGGCACGGTGCGGTGCAGGTCGTAGGCGACCTCCACGGGCGCGTCCGGCGCGAACCGGTGACGGGGCACCGTCGCGAAGGCGGCAGCGACAGGCTCGGAATTGATCCCGTCCTGGTCGCGGAGTGCACGGACCATGTCCGCGCGCAGCGCGTCGGGATCGCGGGCCGGTGAGTCATCAATGGCAGTCATCCGATTACCTGTTTCTGTCGGGAGGTTGGTGCTTGCGGCAGCCCGGCTCGGCGCGGTGCTCAGCGAGGACGCTAGCCAGGGCGCCAGGCCTTGCGGGCGGATACGCGACGCCTGAAGGGGTGGCCTTCGGAGTTCGGCTGAAAAGCAGTCCCGGGATCGGGGCCCGTTCGCGTCGGGGGTGGTCGCATTCGGGTGGAACCTCGTCCCGTGCCGTTCGCCGTCAGCGCTCGGGGGCCGGCACGGGAGTGTGCCGGCCACAACTGGTCGGGGCTCGGCGGCCTCCCGCGTCAGCGGGGGTCGTCGGCGACGGCCTTCAGGACGCGTTGGCGGACGCGGGCCGAGGCTTCGGGGAGCCACTGCGCGAACTCGGCTTCGAGGCGGCGCCGTTCGGCCCGGAGGAGGCGAGCCACCGGGGCACGGGAGCAGTGGAGGAACCACCAGTCGCCCGGGGCGTGGAGCAGCCGGAACGGTCTGCCGCGGATCATCGGTCACCTTCCGGGGCGGTCCAGCGGATGCGCAGGTGGTGAACGCTCTCGGGGAGGACCACCGGCAGCGACAGCGGGCCGGTGTGGTTGAGGTACTCGACGACGAAGCGTTCGGCGCTGGGGCCGGTGAGGTAGCGCTCGAACCACTCCCACTGGGGTCTGCCGAGAGAGCGGAACTGGAGGGAGAACCAGAGCGCGGAGAGCGCCTTGGGGAGGAGGAAGTAGATCGTCGGCGGCATGATGCCGGTGATCTCGGCCGTGACCAGGCGGTTGTCCCTCACGCGACGGCCTCCGCGCGGTCGGCCGGCGGAGCGCACTCGCACCAGACGATCTTCCCGATGGGGAAGCGGGGGCAGCATCCCCAGCGCTGGGAGAGGGACTTGACCAGCAGCAGGCCGCGCCCCGACTCGTCGTCCGCGCCGGTTGCGGCGCGAATCACCGGTTCGCGCTCCCCTCGGGCGTCGTGCACCTCGATGCGGAGGCGGAGGTCGTTCACGTCGAGCGCGAGCCAGATCTTGTTGTCGACGGGCGTGCCGTGGAGGACGGCGTTGGTCACCAACTCGCTGACCAGCAACAGCCCGTCCTCGGCGAAGCGCTGACCGCCGGGGAAGCCCGCGAGCAGCTTCTCCAGGTGACGACGGGCCCCCTCGGGCGAACGCCGGCTGCGGGGCAGCCAGCAGCTACTGCTCGCGGCGGAGGGAGTGGAGGTGGGGGTGGGGAGCTTGTGGGGGGTTTGAGGCATGGCGGAGCCACCTTCCGAAGTACAGGGAGTTGAAGGCGTGGTGAGGCCAAGCAGCAGCCCGGCCGAGGCAAAGGGATGCCCGGTCGGCAGTTCGCTTGATCACTCAGGCGAACCGTCGGACTACTCCGTGTAGCATGCCCTTGAACAGTGATTGCATGCAACTGCTTCCATCTGGCAATTGCTTGATCTAGAAAGAGGATTGAGCCCCAGGAGGAGGTGGCAGACTATGCAAGGAACCAACCAGCCAGGGAGTGTGACGAGTGGGCAGTCCGACCGTGCTGCGGCGTAGGCTCGGCGGCGAGCTTGGCAAGTTGCGCGCATCGCGCGAGCTGAACGCCAAGGATGTGGCCGCTGCGCTCGGCTGGTCCGCTTCGAAGCTGAGCCGCATCGAGAGCGGCCAAGTCCCGCTACAAGAACGAGACGCCGCGAAGCTGCTGACTCACTACGGCGTGAGTTCACCCGATGAGGTGAAACACTTCCTCAGCCTGACCCGGCAGAGCCGGCAGCAGGGTTGGTGGCACGCCTACGGCGATGCGCTGCCGGAGTGGTTCCGCGCCTATGTGGGCTTCGAATCGGACTCGGCGAAGATCGCCACGTATCAATGCGAGTTGGTCCCGGGACTGCTTCAGACCGAGAAGTACGCGCGGCATGTCATCAGGGCGATGAATCCGACCGAGTCAGCTGACGGAGTGGAACGAAGAGTTGCACTCCGTATGGAGCGTCAGCACATCCTCGATCGCCCCGACCCGCCTCAGTTCTGGGCCATCATCGGCGAGGCCGTCATACGGCGACCGGTAGGTGGCGTTCCCGCCATGAGCGAGCAGTTGAACCATCTCGCGACCATGGCGGACGAACGACCCAACATCACGATCCAAGTGCTCCCGTTCTCGGCCGGAGCACATGCGGCCATGGGCGCATCGTTCTCCGTGCTGTCGTTCAGCGACATCCCGGGGAGCGTGGCCTACACCGAAGCAACGACCAGCAGTATCTACACGGAGCGGCAGTCTGAGGTTGAGCGCCACGAGGACGCGTTCCTACGCCTCATGGCATCTTCGGTCCAACCCGAGAAATCCATCTCATGGTTGAGGAAAGTCGCAAAGGAGTACACGGAATGAAGCAGAGCTTCCAGGGCGTCCGGTGGCGCAAGAGCACGTACAGCAACGGCCAAGGCGACTGCGTCGAGATCGCCGACGGTTTCACCGGAGTAGTCCCGGTGCGGGACAGCAAGGACCCCCACGGGCCCGCGCTGACCTTCACCACCGACGGCTGGCAGGCCTTCGTCGCCGGCGTGCGAGCCGGCGAGTTCCCCATCGACTGAGCGTTGACGCAGAGGAATGCAGATGTTGGAGCACGACGTCCGAATCACTCAGTGGCGCAAGAGCACCTACAGCGGCGGCGAAGGCGGAAACTGCATCGAAGTCGCCGACGGCGTCCCGAACACCGTGCCCGTCCGGGACAGCAAGGACCCCGCCGGGCCCGCGCTGGCCTTCACCGCCGACGGTTGGCAGGCCTTCGTCGCCGGCATCCGCGCCGGGGACTTCCCCGACCACCTCTGATCGGCCGCTTTCCGCAGCCCCGCGCCACGGTGGCGCGGGGCTGCCACATGCCCTGGCCGCCCGAGGGTGAGATGATCGGCCCGACCCGGCGTGGGGCGAGGTGGAAGAGGCCTCACCCCGCGCCGGGTCGCCGCCGTCCGGACGAGGAGAGCCGAACGCGCCCGCTCTCAGCAGTTGATGTACCTCATCGAGAGCGAGGTGAAGTGCGTGCCCGACGGCGCGTAGAGGGTGAACGCACGGGACTTCCCCTTGCCGCCCGCCCAGCCGCTGTCGACGTGGCCGTGGTTCGAGAGGTTGCCCTGCACGTAGGGACAGCGGCCGTCCGCCTTGGTGTCGTGCACGGTGCCGATGACCTTGGTGTTGTTGTTGCACCACTTTCCGCTGGCGTAGCCCTCGCCCGAGCTGATGGTCCAGTTGTTGGTGCAGGAGTCGGCGGGCGTGGCCGCCGAGGCGGCGGGGGCGCCGGCGACCGGCACCAGCAGGGCGGCCAGGGCCACGGCCCCGGTTCCGAACCTCACGAGAACAGCACGGCTCTTGGACACGAGTTCCCTCCACAGGTAGGTCAGCACGAGGCCCGACCGGCCGCGGCAGTCCCCCCGCGGATTCGTCCTCGGCACTCTTCGAGAGTGACGAGACCGACAAATGGCGTCAACACCGAAATAGAGCGGATGTCCGTTTCGCGGCAACGGGCGGAAGTACCCGTTTCCCACGCAAGCCGGGAAAGTGCTCCGCACTCTCTTCGGCGCGCTCCTGTGCGAATCCGCGACAACTGGTAAAACCCAGCCCTGCAACGGGAAAAGGAACGTTCGGCTGCCCGGCGGGGAATGTCAGGGCCCGAACAGCCGGGCCCCGACGCATGGCCGCGCTCGCCGACACGTTCGGGCCGACCACGCTCTCCACCCTTGCAGAGCAAGTGGCCCTCGATCGACCGGGTCACCGCTCCGCCGGCCAACGTCGCGCGGGCTCAGTCGCGGTCGCCCCCTTCGGCGACTGCGGCCTCGTACGCGAGCAGTGTCTCCACGAACATCCGCCGCTGCTCCGGCGTCAGCGGCTCCAGCGCCTTCCGCCAGGCGGCCGCCCCCGGGGCCAGCCAGCCGGCGATGGCGGGCCGATGCCCGGGGGCGATGCCGACGATTCGACGACGTCGGTCGGCCTCGTCCTCACGCCGCTCCAGAACGCCCATCCGGCTCAGCTCGCTGACCATCAGGCTCACCGTCGTCGGCGCGACCTCCAGCCGGGCGGCCAGCTCGTTGACGGTCATCGGCCCGTCGAACAGCAGGTACGACAGCAGCGACAGGTGTCGTGGCGCCAGCGGGAACGACCGCAGCGCCTCGGGAACGGGGATCCTCTTCACCCGGCCGACCATCCGGGGCATGAGCAGCAGCAACGCCCTGACCGCGTCGTCGGCCCCACCGCCGCCGGGCCAACTGCCCCCGGTTTCCCGCGCCTTCGGCGTTGACATCACGCACTCCCGTCCACTTACCTTTGAAAGCAAAGATGTTTTACATGCAAAGCGAACGCGCACCCATGGTACGAACCGACCCGAACGGAGCTCCGCCATGCCGCACCTCAGCCTGCACCTCCGCGAGGAAACCCTCGACGGAACCGTCGAACCGAAGCTCATCGGCGCCCTGACCGCCGCCGTCACCTCCGTCTACGGCGAGGAGGTCCGCCCCCTGGTCGCCGTAGAGCTGATCGGCGTCCCGCAACACCGTCGGGGCATCGGCGGCACCCCCACCAACGACGACGCCCCGCTGGTCACCCTCGCCATGCGCGAGGCCGCCTACCACCTCACCCACGTCCCGGACGCGCCCACCAGGCTGGTCACCGCCATCACGGACGCCGTCGCCGGGGTACTGGGCGACGGCGTCCGGGCACAGACCATGGTGACCGTCGAAGGGGTCCCGGCCGGCCGCAGCGGAGTGGCCGGAGAGACGGCCTGAGCGCACGGCAGGACCACCCCCTGACAGCCGCTCCCGGCGCGCACCGGGTACTCAACCCGGTACCCGCGGATGACGTCATCCGCGACAGCACCGAAGCACACCGGCGCTCCGGCCCGTCGACGGCCCTCCAACAGCACGGACGGGGCGGGGCAGGGCAGTTGGAGGCTCACCCCTGCAACAGCACCCAGCCGCCCTTGACCCGCGAAGGCCGAACCCGTGCGGCCGTGTAGATCGACTCCGCTTCAGTGCTGGGAGTTGAGGCCTTGCTAGAATCATCAAGCACAACCTGGTTGTAATGGTCCCCCATCACGTCCCCTACTGACCGCCCCGCCGCAAAGGCGCTGGTCAGGAGGGCGGATGGTAAGACTTGATCACCGCTCCGGAAGCCCTCGGGAGAGGGCCGGCCCTCTGCTCTCGGAGGGTGAATCCGGTAGGTGGGTTCGTCCGCATCCGGTCAAGGCGCTTGGACGACCCGCGAGTTGGCACGCTCTCGGGCTGCCGTGACGCTCAGTGGGATGGCAGTCCCGCTGAGCGTCTCGCACATCTGGACGCTTGGGAAAGACCGCCGCCGTCGACGGCAGTCGACTCGCAGGGAGGGGTGCACAAGGTCGTCTCCTGCTCGGTTCTCCTCATCACCAGCTCCTCCCGCACGGCAGGCATCGCGCACGGCCCACGAAGACAGCCGAGGCCACACCCAGGGCCGATCAGGGGCAAGGCATGCCTCCGGCCATATCGCCTGAGGGTTCGTCATCAACCGTCCGTTACATCATAGATGACTGTTTCACCGAAGCGAGACAATCCGAGAACAGAGGCGATGGCACCCGCCTGTCGAGCAAGGAGAAGCGCATGGGCCGCCCCCACTCACTCAACGAAACCTCGGGCCCTCTCGCAGAGTTCGCGAGCGAGCTGCGGGCCCTGAGAGAGGCCGCGCACCTCACGGTGGCCGAGACTCATCAGGCCACCGGCATCCCCGTCTCGACGATCTACGCCGCACTCAGCGGGACCAGAACGCCGTCCCGGGAAGTGCTGGCAGTCCTTGTCACCGCATGGAACGGTGACCGCCGGGCATGGGCGGAGCGTCGTCGCGAGCTCAATCTCGAACTCCGGATCGAATCAGGCCTGCACGGCCTCATCGCAGCCGTGTCGGACACCTGCGAGGGCTGTGGAAGCCGGTTCGGCACGCGGAGGCCCGCCGACCGGAAGGGGAGCCGCTGCCCCGGTTGCCACGATCCCGCGCTTCGCGATCACCACCCGGATGGCATCACACTCGGCGACCCCGCTTCGGAGCAGCAAGCCCCTGTCCGACACGAGACCCTTACGGCACTCCTGCTCGCGCTTCGCGAGGCCGCCGGGCAGCCACCCCTCCGCAAGCTCGCCACAGACACCGGCATCAGCGCCTCCACCCTGAGCCGCGTCCTGAGGGGTAGAGGATCACCACCCTGGCGCGTAGTTGACGTGATGGCCAGGGCGCTTGACGCAAGCGCCGATGACCTGAAGGCCCTTCGGCGACTGTGGGAGGCCGACCTTGCCGAGTCGATCGGCGCGCCCGAGAGCAACGCCGATGAAACCGTGGACGCCCTCCAGGCCCGGATAGCCGAGCTCAGGCATCAGCTACACGCCGCCGAGGAGGAGTTGAAGCGCTTTCAGGAGAAGACGACCGCTCCGGCGGGAGGCCCCGGCACGGCGACGACCGCTCCGGCGGGAGGCCCCGGCACGGCAACGGGGCCGACCCACCACTCCACGACCGTTCCGACCCTTCCTCACGGGCCGGCAGCGGAAGCCGGGGCCACGAACCCCACAGTGGCGGCGATGCTCCTGGGCGCACGCCTGCGCAGACTCCGTCTGAACCTCGATCTGAAAGCGGCCGCCGACGCTGCCGGTATGTCCGTTTCCAAACTGAGCCGCTTGGAACGCGGCCAGAGCCGCCCGCAGCTGAGCGATGTCCACAGGCTTGCCACGTTCTACCGGCTCCCTCCCGAGGAGGCCGCGGAGCTGGAATCGCTCACCGCGCAGGCGAACCAGCCCGCCTGGTGGCACGACTATCTCGACGTGACACCGGGCTGGCTGACCCGACTCATGTCACTGGAGACCGTGGCATCCGAGCTGTGGACCTACGAGGCACGCGTGGTGCCGGGTCTGTTGCAGACCGAGGACTACGCAAAGGCCGTCCTGGCACAGAATCCCGGCAAAGCAGGCCGGACCAGGGCCAACCGCCTGGTCGAGTTGCGCATGGAGCGCCAGAAGCGATTCTCGACAAGCCCCACAGAGTCGGTATTCCTGCTGGACGAGAGCGTGCTGCACCGTCGGGTCGGAAACGCCGAGGTGATGGCCTCGCAACTGCAACGGCTGATCGACACGTTCGACACACCGGGTACGAGTATCCGGATCATCTCTCTCGACAGTGCCGTCGCCCCCTCACTGGCCTCACTCACGCACCTGGGGTTCCGAGAGGCCGAACTGGCGGAGATGTTCTATCTGGAACAGCCCGACTCGGCGGAGTACATCATGGAGTCGGATCCGGTACCGGGCCCCTATCGGGATCTCACGGCCCGAACGACACGGCCGGACTTCTACCGGGAGATCCACGTCCGGCTTCTCATGCAGGCCAGGACCAGACAGGAGAGCCTGGCCGCGCTGACGGAGGCCCGCGACCGGTTCTCCCAGCAGCCGCCCTGAGCACCGCCCGAGCCGTTCGCCCCGACGGCAGGAGAGAAAGGAGTCGCCCCTCCTCCTGAGGGGCGACTCCGGTAGGGAGATCACTTACATCCGGTCAAGGCGCTTACATGATCTCGGAGTTGGTCGACCTTCGAACTGCCGCGACGCCAGGGCCGGCTGGCAGACCGGCCGAACGCCCCGCAGCCCGCAGGCGGGTCAGAGCTCGTCGAAGAACTCCGCGACGGGCGAGCGCTCATCGGTCGAGGAAGGATCATCGAGTCCGAACACGCTCTCGACGGCTCGCCAGGCCTTGTGGACCTTGTAGAGGCCGATGCCGACCCCCAGGGCTCGCCGCCCCCACCTGACCCACGCGGGCCTGGCAGATTTCGGTCCACCCGGCTTCTGCCCGGCCCCGGGGTCCGGCGCCTTCCGGCTCTCTTCGCCTTCGGGCTGCTGGTCCTCGCGTTCCGCGCGATCTGCCACGGTGGTCCCCCTTGCTATGTCGGCGGTGTACATGACTCCGACCGGCGAACGGCCGGGCCGACCGCCAGGACCGGGGTACTGGCGACCGGCTCGACCGTCCGACCGAGCAAGGACCCGGGCATCCCACAGGGGCCCCGAGGACCCCCACTCTACCGCCGCCGCCGGGCTGCTTCCGCGCGCCCGGCGAGCACCGACGCAGCGATCAGCGACTTTGCTGGTCAAGATATTTGACGGTCAATCAGTTTGCCCACAACCCAGTGCGGGGGCTCACACCCGGTCCCCGTCCAGCAGTCGGGCCAGCAGGGCGGCCGGGCCCTCGGGGAGGCTGCCGTGGACGAGTTCCGTGCGGTGGACCAGACGGGGGCTGCGGACCGGGACGGCGGTGATGCCGGGGGCGGCGTCCAGGGCGGAGACGGGGAGGACGGCGAGGCCGTGGCCGGCGGCGACCAGGGTGAGCAGGCCGCGCAGGTCGGTGCCCTGGTAGCGGGTGGCGGGGCGGAAGCCGTCGATGCCGGTGGCGGCGCGCAGGCGGGCGGCGGCGGGCGCGAGGTCCGGGGCGTCGAGCCAGCGGGCGGAGGAGAGGTCGGCGAGGGCGAGCCCGGGGCGGCCGGCCAGCGGGTGGCCGGTGGGGAGCGCGACGGCGAGCGGCTGCTCGGCGACCGCCACCGTGGCGAGCGGGCCGACGTCCGGGAGCGGCAGGGGGTCGCTGGGCGCGGCCAGGCCGTCGATCAGGGCGAGGTCCACCTCGCCGGTGGCCGCCTGGGCGGGCAGCGCGCCCTGGGACAGCACCCGGACCACGAGGTCCACCCGCGGGTACACCCGGCGCACTTCGGCGAGTGCGCTCCCCAGGGCGGCGCCCATCGCGAGCGGGGTGGTGCCGAGCACCAGCCGGGCGCTCGGAGCACCCGCCAGGCGTGCGACATCGGCGCGCGCCGCGTCCAGCCGCACCAGCAGCGGACCGGCGTGCTCCAGCAGCCGCCCGCCCGCCTTGGTGGGGCCGACCGGGCGGCGGTTCAGCAGGGCGACCCCGAGGTCGGCCTCCAGCACGGCGATCTGCTGGGAAACCGCGGACTGGGTGTAGCCCAGCTCCCGGGCCGCCTCGGAGAACGAGCCGAGACGGGTCACGGTGACGAAGGTGCGCAGCAGATGCGGATCCATGGCTATCAGATCCTCTGATCAGAGAGTAAGGAATCATCGTTGGCACTGATGTCGGCCCGGGAGTGAGGATAGCCGCATGGCCTACCTGACCCCCCGCATCGCCCTGGTCGGCGACCGCTCCCCCGCCGTCCGCTCGCACGCCCGCGTCCCCGGCCTGCTCGACGCGCTCGCCGAGCACGACCAGCTCGTCCTGGACGCCTACTGGATCCCCACCGAGGACGCCGGAACGCCCACCGCGCTCGACGGCTTCGACGCCATCTGGCTGCTCCCCGGCAGCCCGTACCGCAGCGAGGCGGGTGCCCTGGCCGCCGTCCGGACCGCCCGGGAGCGCGGCATCCCGTTCCTCGGCACCTGTGCGGGCTTCCAGCACGCGGTGCTGGAGTACGCGCGCGACGTCTGCGGGATCGGCGGCGCCGCACACGGCGAGTCGCACCCCGAGCGGGACGAGCTGCTGATCGTGCCGCTCACCTGTTCGCTGGTCGGGCACGAGGGCGCGGTGGAGATCACTCCCGGCTCATTCGCCGAGCGGGTCTTCGAAACCACCCGCACCCTGGAGCGGTACCACTGCGCGTACGGACTGAACGCCGACTACCTGGCGCGACTGCGCGGGCGCGGGCTGCGGTTCAGCGGTGTGGACGGCACCGGCGAGGTGCGGGTGCTCGAACTGCCCGGCCACCCGTTCTTCCTGGCCTCGCTGTTCCAGCCCGAACTCGCCGGGGACGGCACCCGCGCCCACCCCGCGATCCGCGCGCTCGCCGCAGCCGCGGTCGAGCACGCGTCCACCGTCGAGCACGCGTCCGCCGTCGAGCACGGAACCGGCGTCGAGCACGGAACCGGCGTCGGCGTCTGACCGGAAAAGCAGGAAAACCGGAAACCCGAAACGAGCCGAAGAACCGAGGAGAGACCCGCATGACCACCGAGATCGCCGGGGTGAAGATCCCCGACAGCAAGCTCGCCACCGAGGCCACCGAACTCGTCCGCGATGCCACCACCGAACTGCTGTACCACCACTCGCGCCGGGTCCACCTCTTCGGCGCCCTCCAGGGGCAGCGGCGCGGCCTCACCTTCGACCCCGAACTGCTCTACCTCGCCGCGATGTTCCACGACCTCGGCCTCGGGCCCGAACACCGCGCCTCCGGGCGGCGGTTCGAGGTCGACGGCGCCGAGGCGGCGGCCGCCTTCCTGCGCGGGCACGGGGTGGACGAGCGACGGGTCCGCCTCGTCTGGGAGGCCATCGCCCTGCACACCACGCCCGGGATCCCGGAGTACCTGGAGCCCGAGATCGCCCTCACCACCGCCGGTGTCGAGCTGGACGTGCTCGGCATCGGCTACCACGACATCGACGCCGGCGCCCGGGACGCGGTCGTCGCCGCCCACCCCCGGCCGGACTTCAAGCGCGGCATCCTGCGCGCCTTCCACGAGGGCATCGTGCCCAAGCCGGAGACCACCTTCGGCAACGTCAAGGCCGATGTGCTGGCCCGGTTCAGCCCCGGTTTCAAACGGACCGACTTCGTCGAGGTGATCGAGCGCTCCGACTGGCCGGAGTGATCGCGGAGGCGGACAGTGCGCCACCGCGGGTGGCGCGAAAGTGCCGTGACCGTCCGTCCGCAGTCCCCGCCGCGGAGGAGTCCGGCCGGATCAGGCCCGACGCGTCTTCAGCCCGTCCCAGACCTCGGCGACCCGGGGAGCCAGGGCGTCCAGCGGGCCGCTGTTGTCGATCACCACGTCCGCGACGGCGAGCCGGCCGGCCCGGGTGGCCTGGGCGGCCATCCGGGCCCGGGCCTCCTCCTCGGCCATGCCCCGCAGGCGGACCAGCCGGTCGACCCGGACGTCGTCCTCGGCGTCGACCACGATCACCAGGTCGTACAGCGGGGCGAGACCGTTCTCGGCGAGCAGCGGGACGTCGTGCACCACCACCGCGTCCGGCGCGGCGGCCTCCTCCAGTTCGGCGGAGCGGGCCCGGACCAGCGGGTGGACGATGGCGTTCAGCGCCTTGAGCCGCTCCGGGTCGGCGAAGACCACGGCGCCCAGCGCGGGGCGGTCCAGCGAGCCGTCCGGCCGCAGGATCTCCGGGCCGAACTCGCCGACCACGGCCGCCAGGCCCGGCGTGCCGGGGGCGACCACCTCGCGGGCGATCACATCGGAGTCCACGATCACCGCGCCATGGGCGGCGAGCAGCCGCGACACCTCGCTCTTGCCCGCGCCGATGCCACCCGTCAGTCCGATCTTCAGCATGGCGCCAGGCTACCGGCGCGGGCGAAGCGGCGTCAGGCCGCCCACGGCGACGTCGGCCCGCCCACAACGGCGTCAGGCCAGATCGAGGCTCTCGCCCTCCCCCAGGGTCCGCAGCTCCGCGCCCGTCCCCGGGCCGCCGGGCCCCACCAGCCGGGTGTGCAGCGCCAGGCCCACCGGGCTGAGCACCGCGTCATGGATCGGGAGCGCCTGCCGCGGGCCCGCCTCCCGGACGTAGTCGATCAGCTCGGAGATCTTGGTCCACGGCGCGGCGATCGGCAGCAGCAGCGTCTCCACGGTGTGCGGCGGCACGGTGAGCGCGTCGCCGGGGTGGAAGAGCCGGCCGTCGAAGAGGAAGCCGATGTTCTTCACCAGCGGGATGTCCGGGTGGATCACCGCGTGCCACTCGCCGTGCACCGAGACGTCGATCCCGCCGACCTGGAAGGCGTCGCCCTCGCCGACCACCGTCACCCGCTGCGCCGCACCGTCCAGCTGCGCGGCCACCGCGCTGTTGGTCCACACCCGCAGCGCCGGGTCGGCCTCCAGCGCGGCGCGCAGCCGGGCCTCCTCGAAGTGGTCCACGTGCTCATGGGTGATCAGGACGGCGTCCGCCCCCGCGAGGGCGGCCGGATCGGTGAACACCCCGGGGTCGACGACGACGGTGGTGCCGCCGTGCTCCAGGCGTACGCAGGCATGTCCGAACTTGGTGATTCGCATGGCGAAAACAGTACAGCAAGGCTGTGCAGTTTTGCTGTACAACCTGACGATAGACTTCTCCTATGAGCAGCCCCCAGCCCACCGACGGCCCCGTCCCCCGCCCCGACACGCTGGAACTCGCCGCCGACCTCCGCGCCGCCATCGGCGACCTGGTCCGCGCGCTGCGCCCCGGCGACACCCTGCCGCAGAACCAGGCCGGCGTCCTCGGTCTGCTGGTCCGTGACGAGCGCGCCTGCACCGTCAGCGAACTGGCCGCCCTCCAGCGGGTCCGCCACCAGTCGATGGCCCGGACGGTCGCCCTGCTGATCGAGGCCGGCCTGGTCACCCAGCAGCCGCACGCCACCGACGGCCGCAAGCTCCTGATCACCGCCACCGACGCCGGCCGCGCCGCCCTGCACGACCAGCGCGCCCGCCGCGAGGCCTGGATCGCCGACGCCATCGAGACCCGCCTCACCCCCGCCGAGCAGCAGACCCTCCGCGACAGCGTCACGCTGCTGCGCCGGCTCCGCTGAGCGGCCGGGTCGGGGCAGCCGAGTCAGGACAACAGGATCAGGGCGTCGAGCCGACCAGCGTCTTCTTCGGCTCCGGCCGCGGCGCCGGGAGCGCGGCGGGCTCGATGGCGGGCTCGATCGCGGGCAGGTCGACGTGCTCGCTGAGCCCGAAGCGGCGGTGGAGGCGGCGCAGCGGGGCCGGGGCCCACCAGTTGAACTCACCGAAGAGGCTCATCGCGGCGGGGACGAGCAGGCAGCGGACCAGGGTGGCGTCGACGGCCACGGCGACGGCGAGCGCGATGCCCATCTGCTTGACCATCAGCATGTCCCCGGCGGCGAAGCCGGCGAAGACGATCACCATCAGCAGGGCCGCCGAGGTGATGATCTTCCCGCTGCGCTGGACGCCCAGTTCGACGGCGCGGGTGCAGCTGTGTCCCTTGTCACGCAGCTCCTTGATCCGCGCGAGCAGGAAGACCTCGTAGTCCATGGAGAGCCCGAAGGCGAAGGCGAAGACCAGGACCGGGATGAAGGTCTCCAGCCCGCCGGTGGGGCTGAAGCCGAGCAGGCCGCTGAAGTAGCCGTCCTGGAAGATCAGCGTGAGCGCGCCCAGCGAGGCGCCGAGCGAGAGCAGGTTCATCAGCAGGGCCTTGACCGGCATCACCACCGAGCCGGTCATCAGGAACAGCAGGATCAGGGTCCCGACCGCGACCAGGCCGAGCGCCCAGGGGCCGCGGGTCAGCAGCTCGTGCTGGAAGTCGACCACGGAGGCGGCGCCGCCGGTGACGTAGGTGGTGAGCCCGCCGCGGTCGGCCCGCAGCTCCTCGACCACCTGCTTGGCCGGTCCGCCCTGGGGGTCGCCGTGCACCAGCACGTCGATGGTGGAGAGGGTGTCGGTGACCGGGGTCACCGCCCGGACCCCGCTGACACCGGGGAGCTTGGCGACCACGCTGTCCGCGTACGCCTGGGCGGCGGGCGCGCCGCTCTCGACCACCACGGTGACCGCCGCCGGCGAGACCTGCGGGAAGCGCTGGTCGATGGTGTCGGCGACCTGTCGGCCGGCCGAGGCGGCCGGCAGCACGGCGGCGCCGGAGTTGCGCATCTCGGCGTGGAGGAACGGCGCCCCGGCGGCCATCAGCAGCGCGGTGCAGGCGAGTGCGACGGGCACCGCGCGCTTGCGCACCCGCCGGACGGTGCGGCTGAAGAAGCCCTCGTCGGGGACGGGCGCGGCGGGCGTCTTGATCCGGCGGCCGGCGAAGCCGAGCAGGGCGGGGATGAGGGTGAGCGCGGCGGCGACGGCGATCACCACCACGCTCACCCCGGCGGCGGCGACCGCCCCGAGCACCGGGCTGGTGAAGATGAAGAGGCCGGAGAGCGCGACGGCGACGGTCAGCCCGGAGAAGGCGACGGTCCGGCCGGCGGTGGCGGCGGTCCGTTCGACGGCGGCGTCGATGGACGCGCCCTGGCCGCGTTCCTCGCGGAAACGATTCACCATGAGCAGCGCGTAGTCGATCGACAGGCCCAGGCCCAGGACGGTGGCGATCGGCAGCACGCTGGTGTCGATGTCCATGAGCTTGCTGAAGCCGAACATGGCCAGAAGTGCGCCCCCCACCGAGGCCACCGCGCCGATCACGGGCAGGCTGGCGGCGGCCAGCCCGCCGAAGACCAGCACCATGACGATCAGGGTGAGCGGCAGGGTGACGATCTCGCCGAAGCGGGTGTCCCGCTCGGTCTGCTTCTTGACCTCGTCCTGGAGCACCAGGTCCCCGCCGACGGTGACGTGGGCGCCGTCGGCCTTGAGGTCCGCCAGCCGCTGGGTGACGGCGCCGGTCTGGGCGTCGGTGCTGGTCTCGGCCATCCGGACGGAGATCAGGCTCGCGTTCCCGTCGGCGGAGCGCAGGGCGGCGGCGGCCGGGTCGGTGCCGTAGGCGTCGGTGGCCGAGGAGACCCCAGGCAGCGCGGCGATCTCGGCGGTGGCGCGGGTGACGGCGTCCCGTACCGCCTGGTCGTCGACGGGCCTGCCGTCCACCACGGCGGTGACGGTGCCCCTGACCGGATCGGCCGCGGCGACCACCGCCCCGCCGCGGTCCGCCTCGGAGCTGGCCGAGGAGGCGCCGGCCACCGAACCCGCGAAGACCCGGCCGCCGATCAGCACCCCGACCACCAGGACCACGGCCCAGAACCCGAGCACCCAGCGCCGGTGCCGGAAGCAGAACCGGCCGAGGGCGGCGAGCCGCCCGTCGACCTTGTTGTCGGCGGAGGCGGAAACAGCGGCGGAGGCGGCGGCGGGGAGGGGGGTCACTGCGGTGCTACGGCGCATATACAGGGTGCCTAGCGTGCGGGGCCGGTGAGCAGCCCGATCGGGCAACTCATCCCAAGGTAGGTCCTAGGTCCCGAACGGCACATAGTGAACAGATGAGCCCCTTATCACAAAAATCCTTCACATAAGGGACAAATAAGTGAAGAGGAAAAACAATGCGCCCCACCCGGAAATCCGGGTGGGGCGCATCGCTCAAGCGGTGTCGCTATGCGCTAGCGACCGGCAGGGTCAGAGCCTCAGCTCTGGCCACCCGCCAGCTTCTCGCGCAGGGCGGCCAGGGCCTCGTCCGAAGCGAGAGCGCCGGAGCCCTCGTCGCTGCTGGAGGAGTACGAGCCACCGGCGGCGGCGGCAACAGCGTCGCCACCCTCGGCAGCGGCCTCGGCGTCGGCCTCACGGCTCTTGATGACCTGGGCCTGGTGCTGCTCGAAGCGGGACTGCGCCTCGGCGTACTGGCGCTCCCACTCCTCACGCTGCTTCTCGAAGCCGGGCAGCCAGTCGTTCGCCTCGGGGTCGAAGCCCTCCGGGTAGATGTAGTTGCCCTGGTCGTCGTACGAAGCGGCCATGCCGTACAGGGTCGGGTCGAACTCGACCTCGGCCGGGTTGGCACCGAGGGCCTCGTTGGCCTGCTTCAGCGAGAGGCTGATGCGACGACGCTCGAGGTCGATGTCGATGACCTTGACGAAGATCTCGTCGCCGACCTGGACGACCTGCTCCGGGATCTCGACGTGGCGCTCGGCCAGCTCGGAGATGTGGACCAGACCCTCGATGCCCTCGTCCACGCGGACGAACGCACCGAACGGAACCAGCTTGGTGACCTTACCCGGGACGACCTGGCCGATCTGGTGGGTACGGGCGAACTGCTGCCACGGGTCCTCCTGGGTCGCCTTCAGCGACAGGGAGACGCGCTCGCGGTCCATGTCGACGTCGAGAACCTCGACGGTGACCTCCTGGCCGACCTCGACAACCTCGGACGGGTGGTCGATGTGCTTCCAGGACAGCTCGGAGACGTGAACCAGACCGTCGACGCCGCCGAGGTCCACGAACGCACCGAAGTTGACGATCGAGGAAACGACGCCGGAGCGCACCTGGCCCTTCTGCAGGGTGGTGAGGAAGGTCTGGCGGACCTCGCTCTGGGTCTGCTCCAGCCAGGCACGGCGGGACAGGACCACGTTGTTGCGGTTCTTGTCCAGCTCGATGATCTTGGCCTCGAGCTCCTTGCCCACGTAGGGCTGGAGGTCGCGGACGCGGCGCATCTCGACGAGCGAGGCCGGCAGGAAGCCACGGAGGCCGATGTCGAGGATGAGACCACCCTTGACGACCTCGATGACGGTACCGGTGACGATGCCGTCCTCTTCCTTGATCTTCTCGATCGTGCCCCAGGCACGCTCGTACTGAGCGCGCTTCTTGGACAGGATGAGACGACCCTCCTTGTCCTCCTTCTGGAGAACCAGGGCCTCGATGTTGTCACCGACGGAGACGACCTCGTGCGGGTCAACGTCGTGCTTGATCGAGAGCTCACGGGACGGGATGACGCCCTCGGTCTTGTAACCGATGTCGAGGAGCACCTCGTCACGGTCGACCTTCACGATGACGCCCTCGACGATGTCGCCATCGTTGAAGTACTTGATGGTCTCGTCGATCGCGGCGAGGAACGCCTCAGCGTCGCCGATGTCGTTGACCGCGACCTGCGGGGTGGTGCTGAGGGAGGAGTCGGTGGGGCTCGTCATTAGGAAAAGGGCTCCGGTACGGACATGAAGTCGTAGGTAATGCCACGCGGAGGGCCCGTATCGCTCCCACCGAAAGCCGGACAGCCAAGAACACGGCGCACCGGAGGTTCCCGCACAGCGAGAAAACCGGTGTCCGTCTTGCGACCGTGGGGTCTTCGACAGATGCGAGCGCGACCTGCTCCGTCCGAGGCGCGCAGGCCCGCAGCGCAACTTGTAGCATACGGGGACGGCCAGGAACGGTCAACGCCAAGGGCGTCAAGACGGTGGAGGCCGGTATGGATCAGGCCATATCCTCCGATTGCGCACCTCATGGGTGGCGGCCGCAGGAAGCCTTCCCCGGATGCCACCGCCAGGATCCGGGCCTTTCGGGCCGGGTTCGCGGCAGCGGCGCTTCCGCAGACCACACCCTACGCGATGGGCATTATCACCGTGGCCACCACCCCCCAGTCCGACCTGCATGATCTTGACGACGACGGCGACGACGCGGTAAGGCGCGCGGCCGAGGCCGGCGAGAGCAGCCGGGCCAGCCGGCACTGGTGGGACCGCAACGCGGACGAGTACCAGGACGAGCACGGGGAGTTCCTCGGCGACGACCGGTTCGTCTGGTGCCCGGAGGGCCTGGACGAGGCCGACGCCCGGCTGCTCGGGGACGTCCGGGGGCTGGCCGTGCTGGAGCTCGGCGCCGGCGCCGCCCAGTGCTCGCGCTGGCTGGCCGGACAGGGCGCCCGCCCGGTGGCCCTGGACATCTCCTTCCGCCAGCTCCAGCACTCCCGCCGGATCGACCTCGCGCGCGGCGTCTCCCCCGTACCGGTGGTGCAGGCCGACGCCGCCGTGCTGCCGTTCGCGGACGGCTCGTTCGACCTGGCCTGCTCCGCGTACGGGGCGGTGCCGTTCAGCGCCGACACCGCCGCGCTGATGCGCGAGGTGCACCGGGTGCTGCGGCCGGGCGGGCGCTGGGTGTTCTCGGTCACCCACCCGATCCGCTGGGCCTTCCCGGACGAGCCCGGGGTCGAGGGGCTGACCGCCGTCGCCTCCTACTTCGACCGCACCCCCTACGTGGAGGAGGACGAGCACGGCCGGGCCACCTACGTCGAGCACCACCGCACGCTCGGGGACCGGGTGCGCGAACTGACCGGCGCCGGCTTCCGGCTGCTGGACCTGGTCGAGCCGGAGTGGCCGCAGGGGCACGAGCAGGAGTGGGGCGGCTGGTCGCCGCTGCGCGGGCGGCTGATCCCGGGCACCGCGGTCTTCGTCGCCGAGCGGGGCTGACGCATCGGGGAAACTGTCCGGGTGAACCCCGTCTGGCGCGAACTGCCCGTCCGTACCGCCCTGCCCGCGCTGCACCGCGCGCTCGACGAGCGCGGCACCGCCGTGCTGGCCGCCCCGCCCGGCACCGGCAAGACCACCCTGGTGCCGCTGGCGCTGGCCGGGCTGGCCGGGGACGGCGGCGAGGGCGGCGGCCCGGTGCGCCGGGTGCTGGTCGCCGAGCCCCGCCGGCTGGCGGTACGGGCGGCGGCCCGGCGGATGGCCTGGCTGCTCGGCTCGTCCGTCGGCGCCGAGGTCGGCTACACCGTGCGCGGCGAGCGCCGGGTCGGCCCGGACACGGTGGTCGAGGTGGTCACCACCGGCGTGCTGCTCCAGCGGCTCCAGCGCGACCAGGAACTCCCGGGCGTGGACGTGGTGGTGCTGGACGAGTGCCACGAGCGGCACCTGGACGCCGACACCGCGCTCGCCTTCCTGCTGGACGTCCGGGCGGCGCTGCGGCCGGAGCTGCGGCTGGTCTGCGCCTCGGCGACCTCCGACACCGCGGCCTGGGCCGAACTGCTGGGCGGCGGCGGGGCGGTGCCCGCGCCGGTGGTCGAGGCGCACGGGGTGTCCCACCCGGTCGAGGTGGTCTGGGCGCCGCCACCGCGCGCCGTCCGGCCCGCGCACGGCACCCGGGTCGACCCGGCGCTGCTGGAGCATGTCGCGGCCACCGTCCGGCGGGCGCTGGCCGAGCGGTCCGGGGACGTGCTCTGCTTCCTGCCCGGCGTCGGCGAGATCGCCCGGGTGGCCGGACTGCTCGCGGGCGCCCCGGCGGAGGTGCTGCAACTGCACGGCCGGGCACCGCAGTCGGTGCAGGACGCGGCGCTCACCCCGGCCGCCGGGCGCCGGGTGGTGCTGGCCACCTCGGTCGCCGAGTCCTCGCTGACCGTGCCGGGCGTACGGGTCGTGGTGGACGGCGGGCTGGCCCGCGAGCCGCGGACCGACCACGCCCGCGGCCTGGCCGCCCTGGTGACCGTCCGGGCCTCGCTGGCCGCCGCCCGGCAGCGGGCCGGCCGGGCCGGGCGCGAGGCGCCGGGCGCCGTCTACCGGTGCTGGGCGGAGGCCGAGGACGCCCGGGCGGCGCGCTTCCCGACCCCGGAGATCGCGCTCGCCGACCTCACCCCGTTCGCCCTCCAGGCCGCCTGCTGGGGCGACCCGGACGCGGCCGGGCTGGCGCTGCCCGACCCGCCGCCGGCCGGGGCGATGGCCGCCGCCCGGCAGACCCTGCTGGCGCTGGGCGCGGTGGACGCCGACGGGCGGGCCACCGCGCGCGGTGTCCGGCTGGCCCGCACCGGGCTGCACCCGCGGCTCGCCCGCGCGCTGGTGGACGGCGCCCCGGCGGTCGGTGCCCGGCGGGCCGCCGAGGTGGTGGCGCTGCTGTCGGAGGAGCCCCCGCGGGCGCTCGGGGACGACCTCGGCGCCGTCCTGCGGACCGTCCGGGAGGGGCGCGATCCCTACGCCGGCCGCTGGCGCGAGGAGGTCCGGCGGCTGCTGCGCGGGGCGGGCGACGCCCCGGCGACACCACTGCCGGACACCGCGGCGGTCGGCCTGGTGGTGGCGCTGGCCTTCCCGGAGCGGATCGCCCGCGCCCGGGTCGAGAAGCCCGAACCGGGCGCGCACAGCCCGTATCTGATGGTCTCCGGCACGGCCGCCGAACTGGCCCCCGGCACCGCGCTGGGCGCCCTGCCGTGGCTGGCCGTCGCGGTGGCGGACCGCCCGGCCGGGTCGCCGTCCGCGCGGGTGCTGCACGCGGCCGCGCTGGACGAGGAGACCGCGCGGCTGGCGGGCGCGCCGCTGCTGGCCGCCCGGGAGGAGGTGCGCTGGGACGCCCGGCGCGGCGAGGTCGCGGCCCGGCGGGTGGAGTCGCTGGGCGCCGTCGAGCTGGCCGCGGCGCCGCTGGACCGGCCGGACCGGGCGCTGCTGCGCGCCGCGCTGCTGGACGGCCTGGCCCGCGAGGGCGTGAGCGGTCTGCTCTCCTGGCCGGCCGGCGCGGCCGGGCTGCGGGAGCGGCTGGCCTTCCTGCACGCGGCGCTCGGCGAGCCGTGGCCGGACGTGGGCGACGAGGCGCTGCTGGCGGCGGCCGACGACTGGCTGGAGCCGGAACTCTCCCGGGCCCGGCGGCGGTCCGACCTGGCGCGGATCGACACCGCGTCGGCCCTCCAGCGGCTGCTGCCGTGGGCGGGCGGCGAGGCCGGCCGGCTGGACGAACTGGCCCCGGAGCGGATCACCGTCCCGTCGGGTTCGCGGGTCCGGGTCGACTACAGCGGCGAACGGCCGGTGCTGGCGGTGAAGTTGCAGGAGCTGTTCGGCTGGGCGGCGGCCCCCGCGCTGGCCGGCGGGCGGGTGCCGCTCACCGTCCACCTGCTCTCCCCGGCCGGCCGCCCGGCCGCCGTCACCGGGGACCTCGCCTCCTTCTGGCGCGACGGCTACCGCGCCGTCCGCGCCGATCTGCGCGGCCGCTACCCCCGCCACCCCTGGCCGGAGGCCCCGACCACGGCGGAGGCCACCCGGCGCACCAACACGCGCAGATGAGGGCCGGGCCGCCCGCCCCGCCCGGAAGACGGCCGCGGACGCGGACCGAGGCCCGCGCCCGCCGCCGTCCGGACGCGTGTCAGTGCGCGGCGGCCTCCCAGTCGGCGCCGACGCCGACCGAGACGTCGAGCGGGGCGCGCAGCGGGTAGGCGCCGGCCATCTGCTCGCGGACGACCGCCTCGACCCGCTCGCGCTCGCCGGGGGCCAGCTCCAGCACGATTTCGTCGTGCACCTGGAGCAGCATCCGGGAGCCCAGGCCGGCCGCGCGCAGCGCCTCGTCCACCCGCAGCATGGCGATCTTGACGATGTCGGCGGCCGAGCCCTGGATCGGGGCGTTGAGGGCCATCCGCTCGGCCATCTCGCGGCGCTGGCGGTTGTCGCTGTTGAGGTCCGGCAGGTAGCGGCGGCGGCCGAGCAGGGTCTCGGTGTAGCCGGTGGCGCGGGCCTCGTCGACGACCCGGCGCAGGTAGTCGCGGACGCCGCCGAAGCGCTCGAAGTAGGTGTCCATCAGGCCCTGCGCCTCGGCGGGCTTGATGCCCAGCTGCTGCGAGAGCCCGTACGCGGAGAGCCCGTACGCCAGACCGTAGGACATGGCCTTGATCTTGCGGCGCATCTCGGCGTCGACGGAGCCGCCCGGGACCTCGAAGACCTGGGAGGCGACGGTGGTGTGCAGGTCCTCTCCGGTGGCGAAGGCCTCCAGCAGGGCCTCGTCCTCGGACAGGTGCGCCATGATGCGCAGTTCGATCTGCGAGTAGTCGGCGGTGAGCAGCGACTCGTAGCCCGCGCCGACGACGAAGGCGCGGCGGATGGCGCGCCCCTCCTCGGTGCGGACCGGGATGTTCTGCAGGTTCGGGTCCTGCGAGGAGAGCCGGCCGGTGGCGGCGACCATCTGGTTGAAGGTGGTGTGGATGCGGCCCTGCGGGGAGACCGTCTTGAGCAGGCCCTCGACGGTGGTGCGCAGCTTGGCCTGGTCGCGGTGGCGGAGCAGGATGACCGGCAGCTCGTTGTCGGTCTGGGTGGCGAGCCAGGTGAGCGCGTCGGCGTCGGTGGTGTAGCCGGTCTTGATCTTCTTGGTCTTGGGCAGGGCCAGCTCGCCGAAGAGGATCTCCTGGAGCTGCTTGGGCGAGCCGAGGTTGAACTCGCGGCCGGCCGCGGCGTGCGCCTCCTCGACCACGCGCTGGATCTCGGCGGCGAACTGGGCCTCCAGGCCGGTGAGCCAGGCCCGGTCGGCGGCGATGCCGGTGCGCTCCATCCGGGCCAGCAGGGCGGCGATGGGCAGCTCCATGTCGCGCAGCAGTTCGGTGGCGCCGACCTCGGCGAGGCGGGTGTCGAAGAGCGCGGCGAGGTCGAGCACGGCGCGGGCCTGGAGCATCAGCGCCTGGGCGCGGGCGGCCGTGCCGTCGGTGCCGTCCTCCTCCTCGGGGGCGTCGAAGGCGAGTTGGCCGGTCTCGGCGACGGGGGCCGGGGTGAGCGAGCGGCCGAGGTACTCCTCGGCGAGCACCTCCAGGCCGAAGGTGCGCCGGCCGGGCTTCTCCAGGTAGGCGGCGAGGGCGGTGTCGGCGGCGACGCCCTCGATCCGCCAGCCGCGCTCGGCGAAGGCGCGCATGACCTGCTTGGCGATGTGCAGGGCCTTGGGGGCGGCCGGGTCGGCCAGCCAGGCGGCGAAGGCGCGTTCGTCCTCCTCCGCGAGCAGGGCCGGGTCGAACCAGGCGGCGCCCTCGCCGACGGCGAGCGCGACCTCGGTGACCTCGCCGGTGCCGAGCGCCCACTGGTAGACGGCGGCGAGGGCGACCGGGGTCTTCCCCGCGGCGTGCTGCCGGAGCCAGGCGGCGAGCGTGCCCGGGTCGGTGAGCAGTTCGCCGTCGACCTCGACGCCGGGGGCGAGTTCGGCCTCGGCGGCGGGCTGCTCGGCGCCCGGGTCGATGCCGAAGACGCGGTCGCGGAAGTTGGCGTTGCGGAACTCCAGCGACTCCATCAGGGTGCCGACGGCCTCGCGGTCGAACGCGGCGCGGCCCAGGTCGTCGACGCCGAGCGGGAGTTCGACGTCGCGGACCAGCTCGGTGAGGACGCGGTTGCGCTTGACCGAGTCCAGGTGCTCGCGCAGCTTCTCGCCGATCTTGCCCTTGACCTCGTCGGCGCGGGAGACCAGTTCGTCGAAGGAGCCGAACTGGTTGACCCACTTGGCGGCGGTCTTCTCGCCGACGCCGGGGATGCCGGGCAGGTTGTCCGACGGGTCGCCGCGCAGGGCGGCGAGGTCGGGGTACTGGCGGGGGGTGACGCCGTACTTCTCGGCGACCTTCTCCGGGGTGTAGCGGGTCAGCTCGGAGACGCCCTTGGTCGGGTAGAGGACGGTGATGTGCTCGGTGACCAGTTGGAGGGAGTCGCGGTCGCCGGTGACGATGTCGACGTCGTAGCCGGCCGCCTCGGCGGCGGTGGCCAGGGTGGCGATGATGTCGTCGGCCTCGAAGCCCTCGGCGGTCAGCCGCGGGACGCGCATGGCGTCCAGCAGTTCGCCGATCAGCGGGACCTGGCTGCGGAACTCGTCCGGTGTCTTGGCGCGGTTGGCCTTGTAGTCGGGGAACTCGACGGAGCGGAAGGTCTGCCGGGAGAGGTCGAAGGCCACCGCGACATGGGTGGGCCGCTCGTCCCGCACCGTGTTGGCGAGCATCGAGGCGAAGCCGTACACCGCGTTGGTGGGCTGGCCGGTGGAGGTGTTGAAGTTCTCCACGGGCAGCGCGTAGAACGCCCGGTAGGCCATCGAGTGCCCGTCGAGCAGCATCAGCCGGGGCCGCGATCCGGCCCCGCCGCCACCCGTCGCGCCCTTGTCCGTACTCTGCGTAGCCACGTCAACGTCCGTTCCTGCCGATTCCACTACCGGCCCCCGATCCTATGGCCCGGCACCGACAAAAGGGACGCCGCGCGGGGCGGGGCCGGGCGGGCGACGCGCCTGCCCGCCGCCGCGGTCGCTACCGCCCAGTAGCACGGTCGTACGATCGCAGGCAGCACGACGACGTGACCCCGAGCGGCAGGAGCTTCCCCATGACCGGCGCGACCCCCGACGCGTCCACCGTCCTGAAGGTCCCCCAGGACGTGCTGGACCACTTCGCCAAGCTGGGCGTGGAACCGGCCACCTTCTCCGGTGGCCACCTCGGCGAGAAGCTCGGCATCCGGATCGTCGAGGCCTCGGGCGACCGGGTGGTCGGCACCATGCCGGTCGAGGGCAACCAGCAGCCGTACGGGCTGCTGCACGGCGGCGCCTCGGCCGCGCTCGCCGAGACCCTCGGCTCGATCGGCGCGATGCTGCACGCCGGCCCGGGGCGGTACGCGGTGGGCGTGGACCTGAACGCCACCCACCACCGCTCGGCCACCTCCGGACTGGTCACCGGGGTCGCGACCGCCGTCTTCAAGGGGCGCACCGCCGCCACCTACGAGATCGCGATCACCGACGACACCGGCAAGAGGATCACCAGCTGCCGCCTGACCTGCATGCTGCGCGACCTCTGACGGCCCGGCCCGGCCTGACCGCAGCGGGCCCTCGCCGAGACGGCGAGGGCCCGTGCACCGCGGCGGGAACCGATCTGAATCGCGCCGGCCATACGGCCCGATCTCGCTCGGGGCGCGCTCCTGATGGGGAATCATCTAGGCCATGGCAACAGACAGTTTCCTCCCCCCGTCCGGCACCCGCGACTTCCTCGCCGTGGAGTCCGACGCCCGCGAACGGGCGTTCGCCACAGTCCGAGAGGTGTTCGGCCGGTACGGCTTCCAGCCCCTCCAGACGCCCGCCTTCGAGCGGCTGGAAGTACTGACGGGCAAGTACGGCGACGAGGGCGACAAGCTTGTGTTCAAGATCCTTCGCCGCGGTGAACACGAGGCCGGCGGGGAGGCGGATCTGGCCCTGCGGTACGACCACACCGTCCCCCTTGCCCGGGTGGTGGCGGCCTACGGCAGCCAACTGCCGGTGCCGTACAAGCGGTATGCACTGGCCCCGGTGTGGAGGGCCGACCGACCGGGCAGGGGCCGGTTCCGCGAGTTCGTCCAGTGCGACCTGGACGTGGTGGGAACAGCCTCCCCCCTCGCGGATGCCGAGGTGGTCTCGGCGTTGCACGAAGCACTGGAACGGCTCGGCGTCCCGGAGTTCCGGTTCCTGGTGAACAGCCGAAAGACGCTCGCCGGGCTGCTGGAGGTGTACGGGGTCCCGGCCGGCCACGGGGGCGGGGTACTGATCACCCTGGACAAGCTCGACAAGCTCTCGCCCGACGAGGTGGTCCGGGAGCTCGTGGCCGATCGCGGTGTGCCCGGGACGACCGCTCACGGGCTTGTGGACGACCTCACCGCCCCGGATGCCACGGACCGGATCCGGAAGGAGCTGAAGGGCAGCGCGACCGGCCAGGAAGGACTGGCCGAGGTGGACCGGCTGCTCTCCCTGCTCTCCGGGACCGTCCCGCCCGGACGCATCGTGTTCGCGCCCAGCCTGGTTCGCGGGCTGGACTACTACACGGGCGTCATCTACGAGGTGACGGCGCCCGGCATGCCCGGCTCGATCGCCTCCGGCGGCCGGTACGACGGACTCATCGGGCGGATGTCCGGCAGTGACACACCCGCGTGCGGCGGCTCGCTGGGTATCGAACGGATTCTGCCACTGCTGTCCTCCGCCGCTCAGCAGCCGGCACCCGCACTGGACGTTGCCGTGACCGTGCTCGGTGAGGCCCTGGCCGACGACGCGTTCCGCATGGCTGCCGCCATCCGCCGCACCGGACAGCGCACGGGTGTCTACCTGGGGTCGAGCGGGAAGCTGGCCCGGCAGATGAAGTGGGCCGCAGACCAGGGCGCCCGGTTCTGCCTGATCTACGGCGAGCGGGAGCGGGAGGCCGGAGAGGTGATCGTCCGGGACATGACCTCGGGCGAGCAGACGACGCACCCCGTTGACCAGGTGGCGGAACACTTCGCCCGGTAGACGAACACGACGGTGCCCCGCCCCCGAACGATCCGGGAACGGGGCACCGTGCTCATGGCACCTACTCGTCCAGGTACAGGACGGCCGTGATGGTCTTCTTGCAGGTGTCGCAGTGCATCGGCGCCTCGATCGACGCCAGGTCGCACTCGATCGTGGTCAACCGGTCGATGACTCCGGTCTCACGCTCCTTGCGCCAAGCCACCTCCCAGCGCTCGGTGTTGGCGATCAGGGCGGCGAGCGCATCAAAGAAGTCGCACTCGGGGCGGACGGTCGGCCGGTCTCGGGGCCGAAGTGGCCGGCCTGGCGGGCGATCCAGGCGTATTCGGTGGTGCCGTCGGGGAGTTGGCGCAGTTCCCAGCGGCCGTGGCGGGTGATCGGGGGCGGTGGCGGGGTGGCTGCCCGTTCGCTGGGGTGCGGCATCCGCAGGGTCGCGAGGACGCCGAGGATCACGGTGGCGATCGCGAGGGCGAGGAGGGCCACGAACGCCGTGCCGATCAGGAAGTTGACGGTGCCGGGTGTCATCGGCGGATTCCGAGGACGCGGGTGCCGAGGTGGGCGGCGAGGCCGTGGAGGAGTTCCTCGGCCTGGTCGCGGGTGAGGGGGAAGGCGAGCTGTTCGCCGGGGCCGGCGGCCACGTCGAGGTCGACGGCGAGGCGGAGCTGGACGGTGGCGTCGGGGACGTGTTCGACGGTGAGGTAGGGGACGGTGGTGCGCTCGACGTGGGCCGGCTGGGTCGAGGAGGTGGCGAGGGGGATCACGACTCCCACGGGTCACCGCCCCGCCCGGCTTCGCGGAGCAGGTGGAGGAGGTTGAGGAGCGTGCTGACGGGCGCGTTGCCGAAGTCGATCAGGACGCGGCCGTCGACGGTGCCGTTGTGGGTGGTGGCGGAGCCCCAGAGGATGCCGTGGGGGCGGCCTCGCTCGCGGAGTTCGCCGAGGAGCGCGGTGACCTGGGCCTCGGTGTACTCGCGCATCCGGGGGTCGTCCGGAGCGAGGGGCCGGTGGCGGGCGCTCACGCGGCGGCGTCCAGGGCCGCGGCGTGCAACTCGAACCAGACGCATTTGCCGTGCTTGCGGGGGACGGTGCCGAAGCGGTGGGTGAGCGCGCGGACCAGGTGCAGGCCCCGGCCGGACTGCGCGTACGGGTCGGCGCACTCGCGCGGCTCGGGCAGGACGGGGCTGTCGTCGCTGACGCAGACGCGCACGGTGCGGCCGGCAAGGACGACGACCACGGTCGGCGCGGGGCTCCCGCCGTGCTTCCACGCGTTGAAGTACAGCTCATGGAAGGCGAGTTCGGCGTCGTAGATGGCGTCGTCCGGCCATCCGGCGAGGGACATCGCGTCACTCAGCTCCGCACGGGCGGCGGACCAGTCGGGGATTTCGGGCAGGCTGAAGGCAC
>NZ_JBFBIL010000029.1:0-98162 GCF_040685575.1 Kitasatospora sp. NPDC088351
CTGGGACGAGAGCCGCCTCGCCGCCGCGACCGGCGAGCTCCTCGCGCTCGGCCTGCTCCAGCCGACGGCCGGCGGTCGGGGCGCGGGCCAGGAGGTCAGGCGGAGGGCCACGTCACGGTGGTCTCCACCGGCCGGCCGTAGTCGACGCCGGGCACGTCCCACCCGTACAGGGCCCGGACCTGCTCCAGGAACCACCGGGTCCCCGAGGTATCGGCCTCCAGTGCCGCCTCGGGGTCGGCCCACAGCGCCCGCACCCGCTGCTGGACGGCCTCGTCCATCTCCCAGCCGTCCAGCCGGATGCGCCCCTGCCCGTCCAGGACGAGCGGTTCGGCGCCGGTCAGTTGCTCCCACAGTTCGACGGCCTGCCGGTCGGTGCTGCGGAAGTCCTCGCCCAGCACGCCGCGCAGGAGCGAGGTGTAGAGGGCGATGGAGGGGATGGCGGTCGACGCCTGTGTGACGGCGGCACCGGCCACCACGGTGAACGCCCGGCCGGTGCCGCCGGCGAGCACCGTGTCGTTGAGCGTGGCCGCGGTCTGCTCCAGATGCTCCTTGGCCGCGCCGATGGTGCCCTGCCGGTACACGGGAGCGGTCAGTTCGGAACCGACGTAGGACAGGGCCACGGTGGTGAAGCCGTCCGCGAGCAGGCCGCGCCCGGCCAGGGCCTCGACCCACAGCGCCCAGTCCTCACCGCCCATCACCTTCGTGGTGGCCTCGCGCTCGTCCTCGGTGGCCGGCGGCAGCCTCACCGAGCCGACTTTCGCGATGTCGTCGGTGAACTCCAGCGACGGGGCCTCGTAGGCCTCGCCGAGCGGCTTGATGACGGAGTGGTGGACGGAACCGGTCCGCGGGTCGGTGCGGCGCGGTGCGGCCAGGCTGTAGACCAGGTGGTCGACGGGGCCGTACTGCGCGGCGACCAGGTCCAGCACCGAGGCCTTCGCGTCGGCGCCGAAGGCGTCGGCGTTGACGAAGGTGAAGTCGTTGCCGTTCTCCGCCGCGAGGGCGGCCGCGGCGGCGGTGCGGTACCAGCCGGCCGACGCGGTACGCCGCTCGGTCTCCGGGGCCTCGTAGGCGACGCCGACACCGCGGATGCCGTGCCGGCGCAGCCCGGCCAGCAGGACGGCGAGCCCGTAGCCGGCGCTGGCTCCCAGCAGCAGCACGGTGGGTGCGCTGCCGTCCTCGCGGGGCGTGATCGCCTGCCACATCCGGTCGACGACCGCCGCGCAGCCCTCGGGGTGGGAGTTGACGATCAGGTATCCGCGCCCCTTGGGGGCGACCTCTCGCATGCTCACAGGGGTGTCCGTTCCGGTTGGGGGTCGAGCCGCGCGAGGAGCGAGCGGATGTCCGTGTCGGTGGTCAGGCGGCCGAGGGCCGGGCTGTCGATCCCGAGGTCCTGCTCCAGGCGCCCGTCTCCGGGGATCGTATCCAGGTCGGTACCGGCGGCTTGTGCCAGCGCGCGACGGAGGATGTGCTCCGCGTTTGTCGGAAGCGGCATTGCTGTCAGGTCCTTCCTTCGGCTATCCGGCGGCGGTGAAGCGGCGCATCAGGTCGGTGACGAGGGCGACCGGCAGCGGCGTCGCGGAAATTCCGGACGGTTGCCCGCGGGCGGAACGAGTGCCGCGTATTCGTCTCCGGTATCTCCCCGGTCGTATTCCGGCGCATTCCCGGAAAATTCCGGTGGGCAGCCGGATCCTGACGGGCAACCGGAAGTACGGCGGCCTCGCCACCGCCACCTGCGACGCGGGTCGCGCTCCATCCGGTCCAGAAGGCACCCGGCACCGCGTAGCCGGGCCCGTCCGGGCGCGCCCGCTGGCACACCCGGACGCCGCGCCGCAGGCTGGGCCGGGTACCCGGGACAGCCGGGCAGCCGGACGGCGGAGGGTGGTCGTGGTGACGGTGGTGCGAGGGCTGCGTGTCGCGCTGGTGGGCCTGTTGACGCTGGCGCTCGGCGGGCCGGCGCCGGCGGCGGCC
Organism: Kitasatospora sp. NPDC088351; assembly: GCF_040685575.1. Classification (NCBI taxonomy): domain Bacteria; kingdom Bacillati; phylum Actinomycetota; class Actinomycetes; order Kitasatosporales; family Streptomycetaceae; genus Kitasatospora; species Kitasatospora sp. NPDC088351. The sequence continues at coordinate 1,969 of NZ_JBFBIL010000029.1, forward strand.
TCGCCGCCCGGGTGGGCGGTCGTGGTGGTGGACCAGGCGTCCCGGCGGGTCCTGGTGCTGCAGAGCGCCGAGGAGCTGATGGCCTACCAGAGGCCGGACCGCCTCCCGGTGGTGTGGTCGTGGAGCGCCGACCGGGACGCGCGGCTCGCGGACCTGGTCCCCGCCCGCAGCTGGTCGAATCCGTCCGAGGCGAAGAGCCGGGTCCGTCAGGGGCGCCGCTTCCTGCTGACCACGGCCTCCGGCGGCCTGGCGGCCGTCGTCGACACCGCGACCGGCGAGCCGTACTGGGCCACCGATACCGGTGGAGCCGCCAATCCGCACAGCGTGGAGCTGCTGCCGGACGGCAATGTCGCCGTCGCGGCCAGCACCGGCGGGTGGGTCCGCCTCTACCCCGCCTCGCAGGGCCCGCGCAGCGGTACCTGGGCGACGTACCCGCTCGGGGGAGCCCACGGCGTCCACTGGGACGCGGCCACCCGGCTGCTCTGGGCGGTGGGTGACGACGTGCTGACCGCTCTGCGGGTGGGCGGCACGTCGGCGGCACCGGTGCTCACCGCCGTCCGGACCACGCCGCTGCCCGAGCCCGGCGGACACGACCTCGCGCCCGTCCTCGCCGCGCCCGTCCGCGCGACGCCCGCACCCTCCGCGCCCGGCGGCCGCTTCTGGGTGAGCACGGCCGCGCACCTGTGGCGGTACGACCCGGCGACGGACCGGTTCGACCAGGTCCGCCTCGGCGACGAGGAGGCCGGGCGCGACCTCAAGAGCGTCGGCGACGAACCCGGCACCGGCCGACTCCTCACCGCGGCCCCCGACCACGCGGGCCCCTGCGACTGGTGCACCTCGGTGCTCACCCTGCACCGCCCGGACGGCACCCGCACGCTGCGCGGCACGCACCTCTACAAGGCGCGCTGGTGGACCGGCCGGTGACCGGCGGCTGTCGCGTGCGGGGCGCCGTCGGCCGGCGAACAGCCGTTCCACCGGGCTCTCCCCGGCCGGTGAGGACGACGGCCACCGGGTCTATATCGTCGGCCGTTATCACGACCGCTTCGTGCGTGCCGGGGACGGACACTGGCTGTTTGCCGCCCGAGAGGTCCTGACGATCGGTGAGGAGGCGGAAGTCCGGCCCGCAGAGAAGGAGTGAAGTCGCAGGTCAGAGGCGTTGCGCGGGGTGGCGGGACAGGCCGGGCCGGGCCGGTCGGCATTCGGGCGGCGGCGCGGATATTTATACCCCCGCACATACTCCGATAGAGGTCAGTTTCCCGTCGAGTTCCCCAAACGTGCGGAGCGCCGCCCGCGCTGGGATAGCGTCCTTTCCGCCGAGGGGCTTCGAACCACTCCGGCGGATTCGAACACATCCAACAATGCTGTAGTTGTTTTGGGAGAAGACTGTGCGCAATTGCCTTTCCGAGTTCCGGCCGGACACCGTCGACGATCTGCAGCTCGCTGTGGAATCGCTCGCGGCGTTCCCCGCCCGGGGCGGTGCCCGGGGGGCCGATGTCCGCGAACGCCTGGCAGCGGTCGCCGAACTCTGCCGTGCCGTTGACGGAGTGCTCGACAGCCTGGTCGTCGAAGCGGCCGCCGAGGCGGCCGAGGAGGGCTGGACGGTGGCCCGGATGGCGTCCGAACACGCTGTCTACTACGCCCGGTTGCGGCGGGCGCTGCTCCCCGTCGCGGTCGGCGGCCAGGGCGATGCCGGGCTGAGGCAGCGGTGAGCGCGCTGACCCGCACCGCGCATGTCCTGGCCTGCCCCACTCGGTGGAGCGACGTCGACGAGAACGGCCACATCAACAATGCCCGCCTGGTCGGCTATGTCCAGGAGGGGATTTACGACCTGTTCTGCCACCACCCCGTCGCCGCCCGGGAGAACCTTTTCCCGTCCGGATTCCTGATCGCCCGGCACGAGATCGACTACCTCGAACAGCTGTACCACCGGCCGGAGCCGCTGCTGGTCCGGCTGACGGTGGAGCGGCTGGGCCGCAGTTCCGCGCAGGTCGTGGTGGACGTCTGCCGCGATCCGCTGACCTACATGAGGGCGCGCACCGTGGTGGTGGCCCGGGACCGTGAGTCCGGTCGCTCCCGTGCGCTCAGCCCGTCCGAGCGGCGGTTCCTCTCGGCGTTCATGCCGGAAGGGCGGCCGGTCGAGCTGCGGCCCGCGGCTTCGCCGCAGCGGGTCCCGGTGCCCGCGGCGCGGACCGGGCCGCCCACCCAGGTTCCCCGCGCGCGCAGACGCTGCAACGCCCCGGCGCTCTAGGGTCGTTGGCCCCACCTGGGCCGGCCGGTCCGGCGTCGCGCGACCGGGGCGCCGGCGGTGGTCAGCCGACGGCGGGCCCGTCGCCGCTCCGGCCGCCGGTGGTGGCGCGGAACAGCTCCGCGCCCGGCCCGGTCAGGTGGACGGGCCCGGCGCCGGGGCGCGGATAGGCCGACCGGCCCCGCCGCAGCCGGGGGAGCCGGAACTCCTCGGCCGGTGAGGGGAATCGCTCCTCGATCCCCGCACCGGCCGGAGCCGCCGTGAGGACCTTCGGCTCGTCGGTGCGAAGGCCGGCACGGCCACCAGCCCGTCCAGGTCGACGTGCTTGGCGGTGAGGCCGCAGTGCGGCACATTGTCCGGGTTGGCCGTCAACTCGACGCCCACGCCGTGCAGATAGGCGTGCGGCACGCCGGCGTCGAGGAAGAGGGCCTGGCCGGCGCGGAACCGGACGTGATTGAGCAGCAGCGCGGCGACCAGGCCGGGGTCGCCGGGGCAGTCCTGGGCGGCCCGGGCGTACGCGGCGCAGGCCCCGGCGAACGGGCCGCCGCCGTCGGCCACCCGCCGCACCGCCCCGGTGACGGCGGCGAGGTCGGCCGGGCCGGGGCGGACGTCGTCCAGGACGTGCCGCAGCAGGGCGGGCAGCACCTCCCCGGCGGGCCGGTGGCGCAGCGCGGTGGCCCAGGGGGCGAGCAGCGGGACGGCCGGCTCGTCCAGCAGCCGGGCGGTGGACCCGGCCGGGCGGAATCCGCAGAGCGCCTCGAAGTCGCCCAGGTCGCAGATCAGTTCGGGCTTGTGCCCGTGTCCTTGAAGGTGCGGTGCGGGGCGTTCAGCGGAATGCCGCGGGCCTCCTCGGCGGCGAACCCGGTCCGGGCCTGCGCACGGGTGGGGTGGACCTGGAGGGAGAGCGCCCGCTCGGCCGCCAGGGCCTTGAAGAGGAACGGCAGTTCCAGGCCGAAGCGCTCCAGCGTCGCGGGCCCGAGTTCGGCCTCCGGGTCCTCGGCGATCAGCCGGTCCAGTGGGCGCGGGCCGTTGCCCTCGTCCAGGCAGGACGGCGCCGACGGGTGGGCGCCCATCCACGGTTCGGCCTGCGGGGCGCCGGTGGGCGCGGTGCCGGTGAGTTCGGGGATCGCGGTGACGGAGCCCCAGGCGTAGGGCTTGTCTGACACTTCGCGTCGCATCAGCGCGCGGCGGGAACTGTCAGACAAGCTCTAATCGCGGACCGGATTGGCGAGGTAGGCGAACGGGGGTCGGGTGGGTGCGGGAACGCCGTTCCCTCGTGACGATTCGTCAGATCGTGTTCAGGAGTTGTGCGGTGAATCGAGGTCGGGGTCAGGAAAGGCCGGCCGCGATCCCGGCGGCGCCGATCAGGCCGGCGTCCGTGCCGAGTTCGGCGCGGCGGACGTCGAGGCCGCGGATGTACGGCAGCGCCGCGTACCGGTCGAGATGGCGGGCGAGCGGGGCGAACAGCGCCTCTCCGGCCGCCGCGACGCCGCCGCCGACGACCACCCGGTCGAGGTCCACCAGGGCGGCGGTGGCGGTGATCCCGGCGGCCAGTGCCTGCGCCGCCCGGTCGAAGGAGGCCAGGGCGCCCGGGTCGCCGGCCAGGGCGTCCGCCGCGACGGCGCGCGCCGAGCGGTCGTCCCCCGAGGGGCGCCAGCCCCGGTCGAGGGCGTGCCGGGCGATCGCCGTTCCGCTGGCGATGCCCTCCAGGCAGCCGCGCGAGCCGCACGGGCAGGGGTCGCCGTCGAGGTCGACGCTGATGTGGCCGAGGTGGCCGGCGTTGCCGCTGGGGCCGGGCCGGACGGCGCCGTCCAGGACGAGCCCGGCGCCGACGCCGGTGGAGACCACCAGGCAGAGCGCGTTGTCGGCGCCGCGCGCCGCGCCCCGCCAGTGCTCGGCCGCCGCCATGGCGACACCGTCCCCGGCCAGCGCCACCGGCACCCCGAGTGCCGCCACGGCCGGGTGGGCGGCGGCCTCGGCGGTGAGCGGAAAGGCCCGCCAGCCGGGGATGTTGACCGGGCTGACGGTGCCGTGCACGAGGTCCACCGGGCCCGCGCTGCCGATGCCGACCGCGCTCACCCGCGCCCAGTCGCCGTCCCCGGCGAGGTGGTCCAGGACCCGGTGCACCACGGCGAGCACCTGCCCGGCGGACTCCCGGGCCGGGGTGGGCAGTTGGATCCGTCGGCGGAGCTCCCCGCGGTCGTCGACGAGTGCTCCGGCGATCTTCGTGCCGCCGATGTCGAGGGCGGCGAACAGTGCGGGGCGGGGCGGGTTGACGGTCATCGCGGGGTACTCCAGGAGGGGGTGGGACGGGGGCGGCGCCCCTGCCGCGCGGGCAGGGGCGCCGTACGACGGAACCGGGAACGCCGGACGGCGCGACGGCGTCAGGCGGCCGTGCCGCCGAGGGTGAGGCGCAGCGTGACCAGCTCGAAGGGACGCAGGCCCAGCTCGATGCCGCCGTCCGTCATGGTGACCTCGCCGCGGGTGCCGTCCCACGGCCGCTCCAGCAGGTCGCAGGGCACCGCCCCGGCCGGCGGGAACGAGGTGGTCAGCCGGCCCCGGGCGCGGCCGCCGTTCGCCTCGTGGACCCGGACGATCAGGTCGCCGCTGCGGTCGTCGGCCGGCTTGACGGCGCTGACCACCAGCGCGTCGTCCAGACGCCGACCTCCAGCGGGACGGACTCGGGGTGCACCGCCGGGCGGATGCGCCCCTCCAGGACGCGCTTGAGGCGGGACTCGACCAGGGTGCGGTCATCGTGCATGGCAGCGGGCTCCGTTGCGTTACTGAGGGTGGTGGGTCACGGGGGAGTCGGACGTCAGCGTACGTCGTCGGGGCGGACGACCTCGGTGATCCCGCGGGCGGCCAGGTGCCCCTGGCCCGCCGCGCGTTCGGCGAGGACGGTGGCCGGCCGGGCGCCCGCCTCGGTGAGGCGCATGAACGCCTCGAAGACCGGGCCGGCACTCCTCCCGGGTACTCAGCGGGTCCCGGGTGCTCAGCGGGCGAGGCGTCCGAGCAGCGCGGAGGCGGTGGCGATGCCGACGAGTGCCGCGAACGTGAGCACGCCGAAGTCCAGCCCGAGGTGCGAGGGCGTCCCGACCAGCAGGCCGCGCAGCGCGTCCACCTCGTAGCTGAGCGGGTTGACCCGGCTGACGGCCCGCAGCCAGCCGGGCATGACGGCGACGGGGTAGAGGGCGTTGGAGGCGAAGAACAGCGGCATGGTGATGGCCTGCCCGATGCCCATCAGACGGTCCCGGGTGAGCACGATCCCGGCCACCGAGACCGAGAGGCAGGCGAAGAACGCGGACCCGAGCACCACGGCGAGCGCCACCCCGGCCAGCCGCAGCGGGTTCCAGGTCATCGAGACGCCGAGCAGGGCCGCGATCACCACCACGACCACCGCCTGCACCAGCGCCTTCACCCCGGCGGCGAAGGCCTTGCCGGTGACCAGGGCGGCCCGGGGCGTGGGGGTGACCAGCAGTTTGGTGAGCACCCCGGCGTCCCGCTCCCAGATGATCATGATGCCGTAGAAGATCGCGATGAACATCGCGGACTGCGCGATGATCCCGGGCGCGAGGAAGTCGAGATAGGGGATGCCGCCGGTGGGCACGGCCCGGATCCGGGTGAAGGTCTCACCGAAGATCAGCAGCCAGAGGGCGGGCTGGACGGCCCGGGTGTACAGCTCGGTGCGGTCGTGGCGGAGCTTCTGCAGCTCCACCGCGCAGAGCGCCAGCATCCGGGCCGGCACCACCCGCCAGGCCGGCCGGGCCTGCGGCGGGGTGAGCAGCAGATGCAGCCGTCCGGTGGCCGCGTCGGTGGCCTCGGCCGGGTCAGCCGACCCGGGACGCGGTGGTGCGGGTGCGTCGGACATCGCGGAACTCGCCTCCCTCTCCGGCGGCGTCGCCCAGACCGCTGCCGGCGTAGTGACGGAACACGTCCTCCAGGGACGGCAGACGCCCGCCCGCCCGGGCCAGCCCGGCGCGCAGCTCGTCCGGGGTGCCGACGGCCCGGACCCGGCCGCGGTGCATCAGGCCGATCCGGTCGCAGTGCTCGTCGGCCTCCTCCATGTAGTGGGTGGTGACCAGGACGGTCATCCCGGCGGCGGTCCGTACCTGGTGGATGCGGTCCCAGACGCTGTCCCTGGCGATCGGGTCGAGGCCGATCGTGGGCTCGTCCAGGATGAGCAGCCGGGGCGCGCTGACCAGCGCCTGGGCCAGCTCCAGCCGGCGGACCATGCCGCCCGAGTAGGTGCCCGCCAGCCGGTCGGCCGCCTCCGTCAGGTCGACCGCGGCGAGTGCCTCGGCGACCCGGGCGGCCCGCTCGCGGCGCCGGACGTCGTAGACCCGGGCGAACAGTTCGACGTTCTCCCGGCCGGTGATCGCCGCATCGGCGGACAACTGCTGGGGTACGTAGCCGAGCTGGCGGCGGACGGCCATCGGTTCGCGGGCGCAGTCGTGCCCGAGGACACGGATCATGCCCGGCCGGACCGGCAGCAGGGTGGTGATGGCGCGGATCGCGGTGGTCTTCCCGGCGCCGTTCGGGCCGAGGAGGCCGAACACCTCGCCGGGTCCGACCTCCAGATCGAACCGGTCCAGCGCGCGGGTGGCGCCGAAGGCGTACTCCACCCCGATGCAGGAGACAGCGGCCTCGGCGGTACCCGGACCGGTGGTCATGGTGGGTCTCCTTCCGTTCACAGCCCGTTCGTCCGCAGCCCGTTCGTTCGCAGCCCGTCCGTTCGCAGGCCGTCCGTTCGCAGCCCGTCCGCGAGCCTGCGCAGCGCGGGCAGTGCCGCGTGCAGGGCCTCCCGGTCGGCCTCGGGGAGCAGCGCCACCCGCTCCTCCAGCAGCGCCCGGCGGCGGGCGTCCCAGGCGCCCAGCCGGGCGGTGGCCTCGGCGGTGACGGCGAGGTGGACCGCCCGGCCGTCCTCCGGGTCGGCCTCCCGGGTCAGCAGCCCGGCCCGGACCAGCTGGTTGACCAGGGTGGAGACCGAATTGCCCGCGAGGCAGAGCTCCCTGGCCGCCACGGACACCCTGATCCCGGGGCTGCCGGCGACCAGTCGCAGCAGCTCCACCTGTGCGCCGCGCAGCCTCGGCGTGGTCAGTCCGTGCCGCAGTCGCCGTCGCATCAGCCGTTGGACACCGGCCAGCAGATCACCGAGCTCACCGGTGAAGCCCTGCCCGTCGGCGACTCGGGAGAGTCCGGGTGGTCCGGGTGGTCCGGGTGGTCCGCTTGGTCCGGTTGATCCGGGCGGTTCCGGGTACGTCACACCCTCATTTTAGCTCTCAATGAGAGCTACCTCACAGCCCCCAGCGTGGCCGGGGTGGGCCCGTCGGGGCGGACGGTGATGCTGTAGGCCGCGCCCGTGGGCGTGTGCCGGAAGCGCGGGGTGTGCCGGGGCAGCAGGAGTTCGAGCAGCGCGGTGGTCTCGCGGAGGGCGAACTGGGCGCCCAGGCAGGCGCGGGCCCCGAGGCCGAACGGCAGATAGGCGCCCGGCCGGGCGGGGCGCCGGCCGGGGGTGGTGAAACGGCCGGGGTCGAAGTGCTCCGGGTCCGGCCAGAGACCGGGGTCGCGGTGGGTCAGGTACGGACAGACCAGGACGTCGGTGCCGGCCGCGATGCGGTGGCCCGCCAGGGTGTCGTCCTCGACGGCGTGCCGGGGGAGCAGCCAGGCCGACGGGTACAGCCTGAGCGTCTCGCTGACCAGGGCCTGGACGGCCTCCCGGCGCTCGGGCGAGCCCTCGGCGCCCGCCTCCAGCGCCCGGGCGCGGGCCTCGGGGTGCCGGTCGAGGAGGAGGAAGAGCCAGGTCAGCGTGGTGGCGGTGGTCTCGTGCCCGGCGACCAGCAGGGTGACCAGCTCGTCCCGGATCAGCCGGTCGGTGTACTCGGGGTGCTCGGCACCGACGTCGAGCAGGACGCGCAGCACGCCGGGGCCGTCGGGCCCGGCCGGCGCGCGGCGGGCGGTGTCGATGGCCTGCTGGGCGACGGCGTCGATCCTGGCGAGGTCGGCGGCGACGGCGTCCCGGGCGTCGGCGCCGTCGGCGGGCAGGGTCGGCAGCGCGGCCACCACCGTGGCCACGGAGGCGAGTTCACGCTCGGCGTGGTCGTCCAGGGGGTGGCCGGTGAGCGCGCGCCAGATGGTGTCCAGGGCGAAGCGCCGCATCTCCTCGCCCACGTCGAGAGGCCTGCCGGTGCGCGCGTACCCGGACCAGCGGTCGGCGGTGCGGCGGGCGGCGCCGGCGATCCGCTGCTCGTAGCGGCGCATCCCGGGCCCGGTGAACTGCGACTGCAGCAGCCGTCGTTGACGTTTCCAGGCGTCGCCGGTGGCGGAGAGGACGCCGTCGCCGACCAGCATCCGGGCGCGGTGGGAGCGTTTGACGTACCGGTCCGGGTGGCGGCCGAGCACGTGCTGGACCGCGTGCGGGTCGGTGACCAGGACGGTGGGCGCCGGTCCGAGCCGGAACGCCGAGACGCCGCCGAGCCGTTGCCGGGTCCGGGCCAGCAGCTCGACCAGTTCGGCCTCCTCCGCGCGCCACTGCTCGACGGCCTCGGCCGCCAGCTCGGGGACGGGCGGTGCGGCCGGGATGCGCTGCGGTTCCGTGTCCACGGGCTTCTCCTCCTCCGGCCGGCGGCCGGTCCGCCTGGCGGTCCGCCGGACCGGGCCGACCGCCGGAGTTCCGGAGAACCCCGCCTGACGGACCGTCGGTTCGGCGGACCGACTCTATGCCGGCCGGCCCCCGGCCGTGGCCCTGCGGCCCGGGGACCGGCCCGGCGGTGCCCGGCGGGTCCGGCCGCAGCGGTCTCGCGGCTACCTGTCGGCGGCCGCCGACAGCGGTGCGGGTGCGGCTTCCGGGGCGGGGTGGTTACCGGCTCCGGCCTTCGGTTCCTTGAGGAAGAAGGTGAGGACGAGGCCGACCAGGTAGATGCAGGCGAGCACCCAGACGGTGCCGCCGGCGCCGATCGGGCCGACCAGGGCCGCGACGGCCGAGCCGGCGAACTGGCTGAGCCCGGCGCCGAGGTTGAGGATGGCGACCGCGCTCGCGACGTGGCGGGGGGCGAGCATCGGCATGATCGCGGACAGCGGCACGAACGCCCCGAGGGCCAGCCCGTAGACGATCGCGATGCTGATGGTGACACCGAAGTTGGGGCCGGTCGCCTGCGGGACGTAGTAGAGCGCGAGCACTGTCACGAAGCAGCCGAGTCCGCCGCCCCAGGCGATGGTGTTGATGCCGCCGATCCAGTCCGCGACGTAGCCGGAGAGGAGGTTGGCCGCGACGTTGGCCAGCAGCATGGTGCCCCAGATGGTCTGCCACTGGGCCGTGGAGAAGCCGACGTCGCGGGTCATGTGGGTGGTCAGGAACACCACGAAGGCGTAGAAGGACAGGGTGTTGATCAGCCGGACGACACCGCCGATGCCCACCCGGGGGTGCGTCCTGACGATGGTCAGCGCGCTGAGCATCCTGGTCAGCGACTCCTTCGTCGAGGCCGCCGCCGGTGCGGCGGCGCGGGCGCGGACGAGGAAGACGACCATGGCGCCGCCGGCGCCGACGAAGGCCAGCGAGAGCCAGAGGGTGGCCATCTCGCCGATGGCGGGGATGACCGCGCCGGCGAAGTAGGAGCTGATGACGCCGAGGCCGGTGGTGGAGGCGAACCAGTACCAGCTGACGGCGCGGCTGAGCTTGTCCTCCGGCGTTTCCAGGGCGATCCACACCAGGAAGCCGTAGGCGAAGAACGGGTAGCCGAGTCCGCGGATGCCGAAGGTGAGGAGCATGAGCGGGTAGTTTCCGGCGGCCACGCCGACACTCAGGAAGAGCACTTCGAAGACGGCCCAGATGCCGAGGCCCAGCAGCATGACCTTGCGGGGCCCCCATGCCTCGGCGAGGGCGCCGGAGAGCCAGGCGGCGACGGCGACGACGAGGCCGTACACCGTCCACAGCAGGGCGACCTCGCTGCCGGAGAGCCCCCGGGACTCCAGGTAGGGGGAGAGGAAGCCGGACTCGATGCCGTCGCCGACCATGAACAGCATGACGGCGAGGTAGCCGAAGGCGAGCGGGCGGACGATCCCCTGTCTTTCGAGGAGTCCGGGGCGGGCCGCGGCGGTGTCGGCCGCGGTGTGAGAGGTGGGGGTCATGTGTCCTCCGGGGCACGTGACGAGCGCGTGAACATTTGATCAAAACTCGAACCAAAGTGCATGTAATATGAGCTCCACCCCTCCCGCTGTCAAGGCATCGGCGGGCTCTCTTTCGCTGGTCGGCGTGGTGCCCGCCCCCTGTTCGCCGCCCTCTTGACCGTCGGCCGGACTGAGGGCAGGATCTGAACGGAGGATCAATGGAGCGAACAAATGATCACAGGCAGCCACCGCTCGGCAAGATCGCGCGGTTGTACTACGAGCACGGCCTGACCCATCAGGAGATCGCCGATCTCTGCGGACTCTCCCGCATCAAGGTCACCCGGCTCCTGGCGGAGGCCCGCCGGGTGGGCATCGTCGAGATCACGGTGCACAGCGACGACCACCTGTTCGTGGGGCTGGAGTCGGCCCTGGGGCGCGCCTATCCGCTGCGCCAGGCGTGGGTGGGGCCGACCTTCGAGGACGAGGCCCGCGCCGCCCACTCCCTGGGGGCGGTGGCCGCCGAGTGCGTCAGCGCCCTCCTGGAGGACCGGGCGACCGTCGCCGTCGGACTGTCGGCGTCCGTCGCCACCATCCCCAGGCACCTGCGGCCGGGAGCGGCCCGGGACGTGAACTTCGTCCCGCTCACCGGGAGCGGCGGCGGAATCTCCCGCGCGGCCAGCTCCCACGAGCTGGCCCTCGCCTTCGCCGCCGGCGCCGGCGGGCACGCCTACCACCTGCCCGCCCCCCTGCTGGCGCGCACTCCGCAGGCGGCCCAGGTGTGGCGGGAGGACCCGGCCGTCCAGGAGACGCTGGAGCGGGCCGTCTCGGCCGATGTGCTGGTCGCGGGGATCGGCGGGAGGACCGGCCTGCTCGTGGAGAACCTGAGCGCGTCGGACCTGGCCGCCACGCGCGGCCGGGGCGCGGTGGGGGACATCTCGGGCCGGTTCTTCGACGCGAACGGCGCCGCCGTCCCGTGCGAGGTGGACGACCGGCTCATCGGTCTCAGCCTGGCGCAGCTGCGGGCGGTGCCGGTGCGGATCGGTGTGGCGCGCGGCGCCGCCAAGCTGCAGGCCCTCCGGGTCGCGCTGAGCCAGGGGCTGATCAACGTGCTGGTGACGGACAGCAGTACGGCCGAGGGCCTGCTGGCGGCCGCCGGGGCCGACGCCCCGGCCGGTGCGCCCGCCTCCGCCGAAGCGTCTTCGTGAGCACCCTCGCGAGCACCTTTGCGAGCACTTTCGTGCGGCCCCGAGCGGTCGTACGAGCGGTCATAGGAAAGGACATGATGTGAAGCCAGTTCATACCCGTGAGGACCTGTGCGAGCGGCTGGCCGAGGTCGGCCGGCTCGTCGTGGAGCGCGGGCTGGTCCTCGCCAGCGGGGGCAACCTGTCGGCGCGCCTGCCCGGCGGCGACGAGTTCGTGGTCACCGGGGCGGGGACGTGGCTGGACCGGCTGGAGGAGGCCGACTTCTCCGTCATGACCCTGGCCGGGGAGCGGACGGCGGGTGCGGCCCGGCCCTCCAGCGAGTGGAAGCTGCACCAGCGCACCTACCAGGTGCGGCCGGACGTGAACTGCGTGGTGCACCTGCACCCCCAGCACGCGGTCCTGCTGGACGCGCTCGGGGAGCCGATCCGGCTGATCAGCCTCGACCACGCCTACTACGTCCGCTCCGTCGGCACCGTGCCGTACTACCCGAACGGGTCGGACGAGCTGGCCGACGTCGCGGCCGAGCAGGCGCGGCAGCACGACTGCATGGTCCTCTCGCACCACGGCTGCTCGTCGCTCGGCGAGGACATCGGGATGGCCTTCCGGCGTGCGATGAACCTGGAGGAGGCCGCCACCGCGACGTACCGGGCACTGACCCTGGGCAACACCACCGCCGGTTTCCCGGCCGAGGAGCTGGCCGCCCTGCACCACGCGTGACCGGCTGACCTCGACGCCCCGTGGGCGGGCACCCCCTGACGCAGGAGGTGCCCGCCCACGGGGCGTTCCGCCGCCGGACCGACGCGGGCCCACCGCCGGGGCACCGACGGCACGGCGAGCCCGGTGAAGGGCACGGTGAAGGGCACGGCGAAGGCCGCCGACCGGTGGACGGTCGGCGGCCTTCGCCGGAGGGCCGGTCAGGAGGAGGCGAGTTCCCGCGCGTTCGCCACGGCGGCGGGCTGCCCGCCCGTGGCCCAGGCGCGCAGGGCCTGCTCGGCGATCCGGGAGTGCTCGGTGACGACGTCGTCGGACGCGCCGCCGATGTGCGGGGTGAGCGTGACGTTGTCGAGCCGGAAGAGCTCGCAGTCGGCGTCCGGCGGCTCGTTCCAGAACACGTCGAGGCCCGCCCCGGCGATCCGCTTCTCCCGCAGGGCCGTCATCAGCGCGGCCTCGTCCACGACGGCCGCGCGGCCGGCGTTGACGAAATAGGCGTCGGGGCGCATCAGGGCGATCTGCTCGCTGCCGATCAGGCCCACCGTCGAGGCGTTGAGGGGCACGTGCACGGTGACGACGTCGGAGCGGCTCATGAGGTCGTCGAGGGCGACCACCTCCGCGTCGTCCCCGAAGGCGCCCTGCGCCAGGAAGGGGTCGTGGACCAGGACCTTCATGCCGAAGGCCAGCGCCCGGCGCATCACCCGGCGCCCGATCGCGCCGCCGCCGAGGATGCCCAGGGTCCGCCCGCCCAGGCCGATGCCGCGGAAGCGGACGTAGGGCTCGAACAGGTCGTCGGCCTTCCAGTTGCCCTCCCGCATCCAGCGCTCGGCCTCGCCGGTGTGCCGGACGGTGGACAGGATCAGCGTGAAGGCGAGATCGGCGGTGATCTCGGCGTTGCGGGCCGGGGTCGCGGCGACCGGTATGCCGCGCCGGGTGCAGGCGGGCAGGTCGACGTTGACGGGGTTGGCCCGGCAGGAGACGACGAACTTCAACGCGGGTGCCGCCGCCAGGGCGGCCTCGTCGAGCTTGTCCACCTCGCAGACCACGGCGTCCGCCGCCGCGAGCCGCTCGGCGAGCTCCGGCCTGGCGAGGGAGTCACCCGCCATGGACGGCTCCACGGTCTCGACGTCGAACAGGTCGGTCAGCCGTTCGGCGGCCGCCGGATCGAAGGGCGCGGTGATGAGCAGCCGCATACGGGGCGACGCGTTGGTCACGAGGTCTCCATTCCGTCGGCGCGGACCGCCGACGCTGAGGGGGCAGGGGTGGCTGAGGACGTGGGCGTGGGGGAGCGCAGCTCCCGCAGCGCGGGCCAGACCGGGCGCAGGGCGTCCCGGGCGGCGGCGAACGTGCGTGCCTGGCGGTCGTACAGGTCCCGCAGCGTGGGCTCGGGCCGGAACGTGGCGGCCGGGCAGGCCAGGGCGGCGAGTGCCGCGTCGAGGTCGTCGGCGAGGCCGCCGGCCACCATGGCCAGCGCGGCCACTCCGCGTGCTCCCAGCTCGGGCTCGGTGGAACGCTCCACCGGCTGTCCGGTGACGTCGGCGAGCACCTGGCAGAACAGGTCCGACGAGGCCGACCCGCCCGCGATCCGCAGCGCCCGTCCCCGGACGGGCTCCCCGAGGCACTCGCGCAGCGTGAAGGCGATCCCCTCGTAGACGGCGCGCAGCAGCTGCCCCGGCGTGGTCCGTACGCTCATGCCCAGCCAGGAGGCGGACGCCGCCCTGTCGACGAACGGGGCGCGCTCACCGCTGGGCGAACCGTAGGGGAGGTAGAGGACACCGCCCGCGCCGGGGCCGGCCGCCCGTGCGAGACGCTCCACCTCCGCCCAGTCGCTGGTCTCCAGCCCGGTCACCGTACGGACCCAGTCGAGGTTCGGCGCGCCCGTCATGGGGGCGAGGCATTCGATGACCTGGCGGCCGAAGCCGGTCGCCAGCGTGATCCGGCCCTCGGCGCGGCAGCCGCCGCTGTCCTGGTGGATCGTCCCGGCGAAGGCCGTGGTCCCCACGATGAGGTAGGCGTCCCGGGGCCGGACGGCCCCCAGGCCGACGCCCGCGGCGGCGCTGTCGACCAGGCCGGCCGCCACGGGGACGCCGACCGGAAGGCCGGTGGCGTCGGCGGCCTCGGCGCTGACCGTGCCCGCCGCGGCCTGCGGCGGTCGGACGGGCGCGAGCAGCCTCCGGAAGCGCTGGTGGCCGAGCCCGTCGATCAGCTCGTCGGAGTACGCGCCGGTGGCCACGTCCAGATAGGTGCGCGACGCCTCGGAGGCGTCGGTGGCCACCTCACCCGTCAGCCGGAAGCGGATCCAGTCCTTGCAGTTCAGCTGGTGTGCGGCCCGTTCGACCTGCTCGGGGCGCTCCTCCGCCAGCTGTTCGAGCAGGACCGGCAGGGCGCCGGGGAACAGGGCGGAGCCGGTGCTCCGGCGCACCAGCGCGGCGCGGCCGTCCCGTTCCCACCGGGCGACCCGGCCGGCGGCCCTGCCGTCCATCCAGATCACGGCCGGCCCGCACGGGTGGCCGGCCGCGTCCACCAGCCACGCGCCGTCGCCCTGCCCGGTCACCCCCACCGCGACGATCTCCACACCCTCGCCGGCCTGCCGGACGGACTCCCGCACGGTGGTACGGACGGCGGACCACACCTCGTCCATGTCCTGCTCCACCCGGTCGCCGTGGCGCGCGACCCGCAGGGGCACGCGTGACCAGCCGAGTTGTTCGCCGCTTCGCGCCAGGACGACAGCCTTGACCGCGGTGGTGCCGGCGTCGATGCCGACCACTGCCTGCCGAGTCACTGATGGACCTCCCACAGCCGAGCCCACCATCACTGAACAATAGTTCAAGAGATGATCTAAAGTACGGTGAACTTAGGCGTCCGGGCCGCGGTAGTCAACCGGCCCCGCCCGCCCGCCGCTCGCCGGGCCACGTGCGCCGTTCCCGGACGCACCAGGGCCTGTCCGACGGTTCGCGTGCGCGTGGCGGGAATTGTCGGACAAGCCCTAGAGTGGCCGGAGGGCCACGCAGACCGGTGGTCCGGCCGCACCGGCTGGGGTGACGGATGGCCTTCGCGCTCGATGTGACCAGCGGGTCCTCGCTGCTCGCCGCCTACGGCGCGCTGGCGGTCCTGGTGGTGACCTTCGTCGAGGCGGGGGTGCCGGTGGTCGGTTTCCTCGTCCCCGGTGACACGCTGCTCTTCCCGGCCGGGGTGCTCTGCGCCTCGGCGCCCACGGCGGCCGAGCACCACGGCCCCTACCTCACCCTCTGGCAGGTGCTGCTCTGCGCGGCGGTCGGCTCGGTGGCCGGTACCCAGCTGGGGTTCGTGCTCGGGCGGCACGGGGGCCGGGCGCTCACCGCGCGCGGCCGGGGCCCCCGGCTCAGGACCGCGGTGGACCGCTCGGAGGACCTGCTGCACCGCTACGGGCGGCGCCGGGCGATCGTGCTCGGGCGGTTCCTGCCGATGGTGCGCTCCGTGCTCGGGCCGCTGGCCGGCGCGCTGCGGGTGCCGACCCGCACGTTCGTGCTCTGGCAGGTGGTGGGCGGGCTGCTCTGGACCCAGGGCACGGTCCTGGCAGGCTTCGCGCTGGGCGCGTCCTTCCCGCAGGTGGGCGACTATCTGCTGCCGGTGGTCCTGGTTCTGGTGGTGGTCTCGGCGCTGCCGCTGCTGCTGTCCCGGCGCAGGCGGGGCGGCTCCCCGGAGCCGACGGCGGGGCCCGGCCCTGGGCCGGGAACGAGGCCGGGAAAGGAACCGGAGCCGGAGTCACGGCCAGAACCGGAACCGGAGCCGCGGCCGGGTCCGGGTTCCAGGCCCCGGCCGGGGGAGTGACGGGCCCGCCGCCGACGGGCGGCCGGGCCGGTGTGAACGCGGCCGTGCCGCGGTTCGTCCCCCTCGACGAACCGCGGCACGGACCCCCTCTGTGTCAGAGACGCTGCCACAGGGCCGGGACGATGGGCGGCTCCCAGCCGACCTGGGCCTGGTGGCCCTGGAGGCATCGGTAGCTCACCCCGCCGTAGGTCACGACGTCGCCCGCCTGGTAGGTGGTGCCCGCGGCCCAGGTGCCGCCCGGGTTACCGGGATCGGTGCCGACGACCAGCGAGTAGGTGGTGCTGTGGGCGACCGAGCCGGTGCCGGTCACCGTGATGCTGTACGTGCCGGCGGCGGCCGAGGCGCCGACCGAGACCGTCATGGTCGCGGACGAGCCGGACTGCACCGAGGACGGGCTGAACGAGACCGTGACGCCGGCCGGCGCGCCCGAGGCGGTGAGGTTCACCGTCTGGGCCGAACCGGCGGTGGTGGCGGTGGACACGGTCGCGGTGGTGGAGCCGCCCGGGGTGGCGTTGCCGGTCGCCGGGTTCACCGCGACGGAGAAGTCGTTGGTCGGCACGGTGCCGCCGACCGAGGTCTTCCACACGGTGTACGCGACGCCGTCCGCGCTGCGGTTGAGGACGGTGGCGTCGATGTTGCCGGTGGTGTCGCAGGACTGGTGGTAGCAGGAGTCGTAGGCCCGGTTGGCCGTGCCGCCCCACTTCGCCGCCTGGGCCGAGGTCTTGACGGCGCTGGCGCCGGCCGCGTAGCCGGAGGTGGGGATGCCGGCCTGCTGGAACGAGTAGTCGTCCGAGCGGCCCTGGCCCTCGACGTTCTCCTCCGGCTGGAGGTTCAGCGAGTCCCAGTACGCCTTCATCGGCGCGGAGGTGGTGGAGCCGATGTTGTTGATGAAGTAGCCGGCGTTGGGCGAGCCGACCATGTCGAAGTTGTAGTAGCCCTTGATCGCGGCGCGCTGGGCCGAGCTCAGCTGGCCGACGTAGGACTGGGAGCCCTGGAGGCCCTGCTCCTCACCGGTCCACCAGGCGAACCGGACGTGCCGGGTCAGGCTCGGGTTCTGCTGCGCCAGGACCAGCGCGTTCTCCAGCAGCACGGCCGAACCGGAGCCGTTGTCGTTGATGCCGGGCCCGGCCGCCACGCTGTCCAGGTGGGCGCCGAACATGGTCACCTGGTCGGCCGGGCCGCCCGGCCAGTCGGCGATCAGGTTGTTGGAGGTGTAGGTGCAGGAGGTGCAGGTCTGCTCGCTGACGGTGTAGCCGGCCGCCTGGAGCTTGCCCTTGATGTAGGCGAGCGACTGGGAGTGCCCGGCGCTGCCGGCCCGCCGGTTGCCGCCGTTCTGCGAGGCGATGGTGTTCAGCTGGGTCAGGTGCGCCTGCACCTTGGCCACGTCGATGTCGGGCGCGTTGCCGCCGGGGTTGCCGCCGCCGACCGTCAGCGTGTACTGCGCGGTGTGGGTGGCGCTCCCGGTGCCGGTCACCGTGATGGTGTACGTGCCGGCGGGCACCGCGGCGGACGTCGAGACGGTCATCGTGGCGGACGAACCCGCCTGCACCGAGGACGGGTTGAAGGAGACGGTGACGCCGCTGGGCGCGCCCGAGGCGGTCAGGTTGACCGTCTGCGCGGTGCCCTGGGTCACGGCCGTGGTGACCGTCGAGCTGGTCGAGGCGCCGGGCTGGACGGAACCGGAGGCCGGGCCGAGGGCCAGCGAGAAGTCGTTGGTGCCGTTGGTCGTGCAGGTCGGGTCACCGGTCTGCGCGGGCACGCCGACCGCGTCCCAGGCGGCCTTGGCCCGGTTGAAGAAGGTGCAGCTCGGGTCGAGGCTCTTGGCCGCGGTCAGGGTCGCGGTGCGGTACCGCTTGTACGTCATGCCGCTGGTCTTGAGCAGCATGCCGCCGTAGAAGATCCGCCCGGCGTCCCGGATGCCGACGCCGGTCACCGAGGAGTTGTTGCAGGTCGGGCTGGTCGGCTTGCCACCGCCCGGGTTGGAGCCCTCGGCGAGCAGGTAGAACCAGTGGTTCAGCGGGCCGGCCGCGGCGTGCTCCTCGGTGTTCGGGATCGAGGAGGAGTAGCAGTTCGGGTTGTTGCCGACCAGCGAGGGGTTGTACATGTTCCGGATCGGCCCGTTGCCGACCAGGTTGATCATCTCGCCGACGGTGTAGTCCGGAGTGTCGTACGGGGCCGGCTCGTTGGCGTACGCCTCGGTGAGGGCGCCCATGATGTCGCCGGTCGCCTCGCCCAGGCCGGACTCGTTGTTGGCGCCGCCGGGCGTGTACTGGTCGAGGCCGTGGCCGAACTCGTGGCCGACCACGTCGATCGCGGCGATCCACTCGTTGGCGTTGTTGTGGCCGATCGAGACCGAGGAGCCGTCCCAGTAGGCGTTGACGTCGTTCAGGCCGACCTTGACCGGCCAGCTGCCGCCGTTGCCGTTGTGGCCGTTGCGGCCCAGCCAGTCGCGGAGCATGTCCCATTCCTTCTGCGCCGCGAACATGACGTCGGCGCAGCCGGTCTCCTTGCTGGTCGGGTTGCCGGTGCCCCAGGAGTCGCTGGACTTGCTGAACACCTGGCCGGTGCTGTAGTCGGCGCAGCTGAGCCCGGGCCGGCCGGGGTCGCGCAGCGAGTACGAGCCACCGGAGTTGGTGGTGCTGATGGTGACCGGGGCGGGGCCGTTCCACTTGCTGTTGGCGGTGCCGGCCCGGACGTCGTCGTAGCTGTCGACGACCTCGCCGGTGCGGGCGTCCACGAAGACGTGCAGCCGGCTGGGGGCGGTGGCGGTCCGGCCGGTGAGCACGGTCTCCCAGGAGAGCCGTCCGGTGCCGTCCTTGACCCGGACGACCAGACGGCGCGACTCGACGCCGTCCACGGTCGCGAGCCTGGTCCGGGCGGTCTTCTCGGCGTCGGCGGCGCTCACCACGGGAGTGGTGGAGCCGCCGACCGGCCCGGAGGCGGCCGACTGGAGGCCGCGCACCCGGCCCTGGCCGTCGGCTATGACGACGGCGTCGCCGCCGACCACCGGCAGGCCGTGGTAACTGCGCTCGTACGCGACCGAGTACAGACCGCCGAGCCACGGGGTCACCGCGGTGCGCTCGTAGGTCTCGCCCGGGCCCTTGGCCAGGGCGTCCAGGCCCGCCGCGGCGGCCTGGTCGGCGGCGGAGACGGCCGCGGCCAGTGCGCTCGGTGGAGCGGCGGCCGGACCGGGGTCGGCGGCGGCCTGCCCGGCGCTGGTGGCGGCGAGCATTCCGGCCAGAACGGTCAGGGTGGTGGCTGCGGTCAGCAGCCTCCCTGCTGTCAGTCTGTGTTGCATCGAGGCTCCTCGAACGTGGGGGTCCTCGACCGCGGACGACGTGCCAGTGCCGTACCGCAGGCCGCATCGGGGGGCGGCCGTGCGGGCCGTCCGCGCTCGGGTGACCGGAACCCTCACACACCGTCATGTTCGGGTCAACGGAAGTCGCGGCAGTTCAGAGGGGTTGGCAAGTTCTGTCAAGTCTCCGATCCCGCACAGAGGTTGAGACCACCTTAAGGAAGAGGTTGAGACCACCTCATGTACGGATCGGGCGCTCGTCGAGTACCGTCCTCAGAGTCGGAAGACCGCGAAGGGCGGGGAGGACTCGGGGGAGGAAGCCCGTGCACCGGAACCGCGCAGACGCGCCGTCCGCGGCGTCCGCCGCCGACCTCTGGCGGGCCTTCGGCGCCCGGCTGCGCCACTGGCGCCGACGCGCCGGCCTCACCCAGGCCCAGCTCGGTGCCGAGATCGGCTACGACCACACCGCCGTCAGCAAACTCGAACACGGCATCCGCAGGGTCACGCCGAGGATCGCCGACCGGATCGACGAACTGCTCGCCGCCGGAGGCGAGTTGCGCACCGCCTGCGACCGGGCCGAGGATGCCGAACAGCGGGCCGCCCAGCCCCCGCCGCCCGCCGCGGCCATCCCGTCCGGCCTCTTCCGCCCGCCGCTGCCCGGCGGCCCCCCGGCGGCGGCGCCGCTGCCGCCCCTCCCGCCCGGCCGTCCGCCGGGCCGGCTCCCCGACTACGGCCTGCTCTGCCCGCTGCACGGCGCCGCCGGCTGCGCCGTCCCCGACGCCGCCGACATCGCCGAACTGCACGCCGCCTTCTGCGCCGCCGACCCCGCCGCCCCGCCGCCCCTGGACGCCGACACCGCGCACGCCCTCACCGGGCTGCTCGCCGCCCACCTGCGCTCCGGCGAGGACCGCCCGCACCCAGGCCTCGCCGCCGCCGTCGAACGCACCCTGCACGCCGTCCTCGGCCGGCTGCCCGGCACCCCCGCCGACCGCCGCCGACCGCTCGCCCTGCTCGCCGCCGAGTACGCGCACGCGGCCGGGGCGCTGCGCATGCAGCACGGCCGCAACGCCACCGCGATGGCCTGCTTCGACCGCGCGCTCGGCTGGTCCGAACTGGCCGACGACCCCGCCACCCAGGTCGCCGCGCTCAGCGACATGAGCACCCTCGCCCGCCTGGACGGCGACGCCGCCGCCGCCCTCGGCTACGCCCGCGAGATCGGCCGTGCCGCCCCCGGCCGGCACTGGGCCGGCGCCATGTCCCAGGTCGGCCAGGCCCGCGCGCACGGCCTCGCGGGCGACGTCCGGGAGACCGTCCGGCACATCGCCCGCGCCCGGCTGCACCTCGACCACATCGGCGAGCGCGACGAGTCCGACGCGCCATGGCTCTCCATCGCCTCGATGCACCTGCGGGTGGAGTCCGGGGCCGCCGCCGCCCTGCGCGACGTCGCCGCCGCCGTCGGCGACCCGCGGCTCGCCCAGCGCGCCCTGGACGCCGCCCGGACGGCGCTGCGCCTGCTCGGACCGGCCCAACTCCCCGCCACCCGGCTGCTGTTCACCGTCCGGGTCGCCGACTGCCACCTCTGCGCCCACGACCCCCAGGCCGCCGTCTCGCTGCTCGGGCCGGCTCTGGAGGGCGCCACCCCCGGCCTGCCCGCGCTGGTCGGCCACGAACTGCGCGGCCTGCGCGGCCGGCTGGTGGCCCAGCGCCACCGCCGGCCCGAACTCGCCGACACCGCACACCGCCTGGCCGAACTCGCCGGCTGAACGGCCCACCCTGCCCCCGCCCCGGCCGGGCGGGAGGGGCATTCCTCCCGCCAGGTGCCCGACGGGTCGTCACCGATGGTGCCCGGGGGAAAGAGGGGTGCGAGCGCCGGAGCGAGGAGTGTCGGCAGCGGGCCGGAGCGCCCGGAGGCGACCCGGGGGGGGGAAGGAAGGGCCCACCCCGGCCCCGGTGACCCACCGCGACCGGCTTCCCGTACGCGGTGCCCACCTCGTCCGGGCCGGGTGTCGGCGGCCCGGGCCCGCCCTTCGGCCGGTGGTCTTCCGGTGGGCCCGGAGTACCGTGGAAGACATCGGGGACAGTGTCGCCGTCGGCTGCCGCCGCCGGTGTTCCCGAGAGTCGGAGAAGCCGGAGGTGTGGGCCTCCGGGAGGCGGTGTCGCCGCGTGACAGTGCACGGTCCGGCGCGACGGCGGCCGGAGACATTCCCGGTGCGAGGGCGTATGGACGAGATCGACGACTCCTCGCGGAGCCCGGTCGGGGCGGTCGGCAGGGTGACGGTGCCGATCCCGTCCGACGGACCGGGCGAGGTGCTGGTCGCGCTGCGGGGTGGATCGGAGGCGTTCGCGGCGTGGGCCGCACAACCGGTCGGCCGGGACGCCCGGGTGGTCGTGGTCGACATGATCTCGGCCCGTTCGGTGCTCGTCGAACTCCTGCCGTCCTGAACCGGGACGAGCCTGAACCGGGACGAGCCGGAACCCGTGCGGCCGGAACCCGCGCGGTAGGAAGCAGTACGAACCCGTGTAGTACACCAGGTGGTCAGTCATGTTGTTCTGGCACGTTCCCGCCCCCAACGAGGCGATGCTCATCTCCGGGTCCAAGCGGCAGTCGCAGGACACCCAGTTCCGGATCGTCACCGGGCACGGGAGCTTCGTGCTCCCCGTGAAGCAGAAGGCCCGGATGCTCTCCCTCGCCCTGCAGGAGGCGGAGATCGCGGAGGACTGCGTGACGCAGCAGGGGATCCGGCTCACCGTCCGCGCGGTCTGCGTGTTCAAGGTCGGCGACGACGCGGTGTCGATCGCCAACGCCGCCCGCCGCTTCCTGTCCGAGCAGAACCAGATGGAGGAGCTGGTCGGCCGGATCTTCGCCGGGCACCTGCGCTCGATCATCGGCGGGCTGACCGTGGAGCAGATCATCCGTGAGCGCAGCCGGGTCGCCCAGGAGGTCATGGCCGGCAGCCACGGCGAGATGGAGAAGCTCGGCATCGTGGTGGACGCCCTGCAGATCCAGGAGATCGAGGACGCCACCGGCTACATCGACAACCTCGCCGCGCCGCACGCCGCGGCGGTCGCCGGCCAGGCCCGGATCGCCCGGGCCAAGGCGGACCAAGAGGCCACCGAGCGCGAGCAGCAGGCCGCCGCGCTGAAGGCCGAGTACGAGCGTGACACCGCGATCAAGCGGGCGGGCTTCCTGGCGCAGACCGAGGAGTCCAACGCCCGCGCCGCCCAGGCCGGCCCGCTCGCCCAGGCCCGGGCGTCCCAGGAGGTCATCGAGCAGCAGACGGCCCTCGCCGAGCGCCAGGCCGCGCTGGCGGCCCAGCGTCTGGAGGCGGAGGTCCGCCGCCCGGCCGACGCCGAGGCGTACCGGCAGCGGACGCTCGCCGAGGCGAGCCGTGACCGGGCGAAGTTCGAGGCCGACGGCAACGCCTACACCGAGCGGACGATCGCCCAGGCCCAGGCCGATGCCAACAAGGCCCGGGCCGCCTCGCTCCGGGACGGCAACCAGGAGCTCATCGCGGCCAACCGGGTGGTGGAGAACCTGCCGGCGCTCGCCGAGGCGGCCGCCCGCGGCATGGCCGGAGCCAGCCTCACCGTGCTGAACGGCACCGACGGCGTCAACCAGCTGGCGGCCGGCATCGTCGGCGAGGGCCTGGCCATCCTGCACTCCCTCCAGCCCGGGGTGGCGGCCCCGGCCGTCAACGGAAGGCCCACTCCCCGCACGCCCGAGAAGACCTGACCGCCGGGTGCGGCCCGGCAGTCCGAATATTCCGGGCAGTTGATATTCCCGGATCTCGCGGATCTCGCGGACCTCGTGCGGGATTTTCTCGCGCGAGGTCGATCAACAGTCCTCAATTAGGAATTATTGTCATACCCGCACGGAATTAATGCGCCGTGCGAAGTATTTCCTCCGTGTAACAGCCCCGGTGGTCACATTGCCGTGATCCGGTCTGCCAGAATCCACCGTGCTCGACTGCACCGAGCAGGGACTCCTGATTCCGTGGGCCGATTCGGCACGCCCGGGCGGATGACGGGCGAATCGACGGCGGGGTTGAAGATGACGCTCTCTGAGCATGGTTCCGCTGTTCTCCCCCCATCGGGTCCGGAGGGCCGCGATCGCCGGGCGGAGCGCCGCCCGTGGACGCTCATGTACCACTCGGTGGACACCGAACCCGAGGACCCCTACCTCGTCACGGTGCATCCCGACCGGCTCCGCGGCCAGCTGCGCTGGCTCTCGCACAGCGGCCTGCGAGGGGTCTCCGTCGGCGAGCTGGAGCGCGCCCACGCCGCCGGCACCGCGGCCGGGCTCGTCGGCCTCAGCTTCGACGACGGCTACCGGGACTTCCTCGACCAGGCCGTGCCACTCCTGGCGGACCACGGCTTCACGGCGACCGTCTACGTCGTGGCGCGGAAGATGGGCGCCGACAACGACTGGGACCGCGAAGGGCCGCGCAAGCCCCTGATGACCGCCCGGCAGGTCCGCGCCGTGGTCGACGCCGGGATGGAGGTCGGCTCGCACAGCCTCACGCATGTCGCCCTGGCCGGTCTCGCCCCCGAGCGGCTGACCGCCGAGGTCGCGGAGAGCCGCAGCATCCTCCAGGACGTCACCGGCTGCGCCGTCGAGGGCTTCTGCTACCCGTACGGGTCCTTCGACCCGGCCGCCGTCGGGGCCGTCGAAGCGGCCGGCTACACCCACGCCTGCGCCGTCAGCCCCGGGGCCGCGGCCGGCCCGCACACCCTCCCGCGCAGCTATGTGGGGGACCGCGACGGCCCGCTGCGCCTGACGGCCAAGTACCTGCGCCACCGCTGGACCCGCTGACGCGACCGGGCTGCCGCGGCCGGGCTGACGCGACCGGGCGCCGGGCCGCAGCCGGCCCGGTGCCCGGCCGTGGGTCTCACTCGCCGGTCGCCGGCTCCAGGCGGAGCCAGGAGGCGTGCCACAGCAGGCCGCACTGGCGGTCGCAGCCCGTCTCCGGCAGCGGCTCGCCGCCGCACCGCAGGCTGTCCAGGACGTACCAGTCGCCGCCGACCGGCCGCTGCCACCAGGCCAGCGCCCGGTGGCCCACGTGGGTCGCGCCGTGGCGGGTGCCCGCGAACCTGGCCATGCCGGGGTGGAACGGCACCCCGTGCAGCCGGCCCGAGCCGTCCAGCGTGGCCTGGATCTCCGGGAGGCTGCGGACGGTGGCCCGGTAGTCGGACGGGATGACGTGGGCCGCCTCCGCCGTGGACGGCTCCAGCCACTCGTCCCGGAAGAGCAGGGCGCAGGCCAGCCCGCAGCCCTGCGTCCGGTCCGCGCCCAGACAGGTGGCGCCCGCCAGCGTCGTGGTGGAGGAGAGGCGGCGCATCCGGTAGTGGTCGTCGACCATCCGCCGGACGATGTGCTCGACCCGGTAGGTGCGGCCGCAGTACGACCACTGGCTGTCGGTGAACCAGAGACCGCGGTGGCGGTCCTGCTCGTCGAGGGTCGCCCGGACGGCGTCGGCGTCCTTGACCCGCACCCAGTCGCCGACCGCGAACGCCGAGGGGCGGCCGGGCGCGGGCGCCCCGGCGTGGCGCTCGCGGGCCTCCTCGCGCGCCATCCGGGCCTGGCGGACGAGGCCGAGCGGGGGGAGGTCCCGCAGCGGCAGGCTCTTGTACTGGCAGCGGGCGGCCGGCCCGGTGAATACGGGGCTGACAGAAATGGCCGGCTGGGAATCCTTGACCGTCACGTGTGAATCCCATCTTCTCGGATCGGGGGCACTGCACGCAGCAGGTTACCGCCGGGACGAGTGGCGCGCGGAAACGCCGGGCGGAGCGTGTGTCCGGAAAGGCCCGGGGAGGCGGCGCGGCGTTTTCCCGTGTGTCGGGGTGCGGGATTTCCGGAGCATTGCCCTAATGTTGCACACGTCGCCCGGTGGAGTGGCCGAGAGGCGAGGCAGCGGCTTGCAGGGCCGCGTACATGGGTTCGATTCCTATCTCCACCTCCAGCGCCCCGACCGGGGCCCGCTCACGCGGCGCCCGCCGGATCTCCTGCCGGCGGGCGCCGCCCGCCCGCGCTCCGGACGCGCCCCGCCCGGAGTGCGGGCGCGCTCAGGCCGGCGCGGCTCCGCGCAGCAGAAGCAGCGCCACGGCGGTCGCCGCCAGCCCCAGGGTCGCCAGGAACGGCAGCCGGCTGCGCGGATCCCGGCCGGCCGGCAGCACGGTGGCCGCGGCCAGCGCACCGGTGACGGCGAACGCGGCCCACCCGGCCCATCCGGCGCGTCCGGCCGGTCCGGCGGGCCCGAACGCCAGGACGGCCGACGCGGCCAGCAGCACGACGGGCGCGAGCGCCCGGACCCGGCGGCGGCCCAGCCGCTGGGGGAGTCCGCGCACGCCCGCGGCCAGGTCGGCCTCGATGTCCGGGAGCACGTTGGTGAGGTGCGCCCCGACACCCAGGAGCGCCCCCGCCGTGGCCGACCAGACGGGCGGCCACGGATGGCCGGGCAGCCCCAGCGTGACGAAGGCGGGCAGCGCGCCGAAGCCCACGGCGTAGGGCAGCCAGGAGGCGGCGGTGCGTTTGAGGCCGAGGTTGTAACCCCACGCCGCCGCGACACCGGACAGATGGGCGGCGGCGGCCCAGGGCCCGCTCGCCAGCGACAGCGGAACGCAGAGGCCCAGCGCGCCGCCCGCCGCGACGGACACCGTCGTCGGGCCGAGCGCGCCCGCGGCCAGGGGCTTGTCCCGCCGGCCCGCCGCGAGGTCACGCGCCAGGTCGACCCGGTCGTTGCACCAGCCCACCGACAGCTGACCGGTGAGCACGGCGGACGCCACCAGCAGGCAGCCGGCCGCGCTCCGCCCGGACACCGCGGCGAGCGCCGTCATCAGCACGGTGACCGCCGCCGTCGGCTCGGGGTGGCACGCCCGCAGCAGCGCGAGCGCCGACCGGCCTGCTCGACGGTGCGTCAACTCCACGGCTCCGCCGACCCGGTGGACATCGCTACGACCGCTTTCGGTGGTGGGCACACCGTGATGCTAGATCCGGCCGGGGCCGCAGGGCCGGATCGGCGCGGCCCTCGCGGCTGAGGGCGATTTGATGCTGTTCGTCCCTATGCTGGGGCAATGACGCGAATCGCAGCCGTCCACGGGGTGTTGCCGGAGCACCGGTACGAACAGCACGAGATCACGGACGCGCTGGCGGCCATGGGGGCGGTGGGGGAGGGGCGGCGCGAACTGCTCGACCGGCTGCACGCCGCGTCCACGGTGCGCGGCCGCCGACTGGCCATGCCGCTGGAGCGCTACGCGGCCCTGAGCGGGTTCGGCGAAGCCAACGACAGCTTCATCACGGTGGCCCTCGAACTGGGCGAACGGGCCCTGGCCGAGGCGCTCGACCAGGCCGGACTGCGCCCGCGCGACGTGGACCTGCTGATCTCCACCTCGGTGACCGGCATCGCCGTCCCGTCCGTCGAAGCCAGGCTCGCCACCCGCCTCGGGCTGCGCGCGGACGTGAAACGGGTACCGGTCTTCGGGCTCGGCTGCGTGGCCGGCGCCGCCGGAATCGCCCGGCTCCACGACTACCTGGAAGGCCGGCCCGCCGACGTCGCGGTCCTGCTCTCCGTCGAACTCTGCTCCCTGACGCTGCAACGGACCGACGCCTCGGCGGCGAACCTGGTGGCCGGCGCGCTGTTCGGCGACGGCGCGGCCGCCGTGGTCGCGGTCGGCCGCGACCACCCGAGCCGCCGCCCGGACGACGGGCCCGTCGTGGTGGCGACCCGCAGCCGGCTCTACCCGGACACCGAGCGCCTGCTCGGCTGGGACATCGGGGACGGCGGCTTCCGGATCCTGCTCGGCGGCGAACTGCCCGGGCTGGTCCGCCGTCACCTGGGGCCCGAGGTCCGCGCGTTCCTGGCCGACCACGACCTGAAGCTCCAGGACGTGACCGCCTGGGTCTGCCACCCCGGCGGCCCCAAGGTCCTGGACGCCCTTCGCGAGACCCTCGATCTACCCGCCCAGGCACTGGAGTTGACCTGGCGTTCGCTCGCCGAGGTGGGCAACCTCTCCTCGGCCTCCGTGCTGCACATCCTGCGCGACACCCTCGCGCTGCGCCCCCCGCTGGCCGGCACCCCGGGCCTGCTGCTCGCCATGGGGCCCGGTTTCTGCTCCGAACTCGTCCTGATCCGCTGGTAGGCCGACGATGACCCCCTACACCGCCCTCGTCCTGCTGGTGGCCGCCGAACGCCTGGCTGAGCTCCGCACCGCACGCCGCAACACCGCCTGGAGCCGGCGGCACGGCGCCACCGAGCACGGGCGCGGCCACTACCCCGTCATGGTCCTGCTCCACGCCGCCCTGCTGGCCGGCTGCCTGGCCGAGACGGCCTGGGCGGACCGGCCGTTCCTGCCCGCGCTCGGGTGGCCGGCGCTGCTGCTCGCGCTCGCGGCGCAGGCCCTGCGCTGGTGGTGCGTCGGCACCCTCGGACCACGCTGGAACACCAGGGTGCTCGTGGTCCCCGGCCTGCCCCTGGTGGCCACCGGCCCGTACCGGGTGCTGAACCACCCCAACTACCTCGCGGTCGTGGCCGAGGGCGTCGCACTGCCCCTGGTCCACACCGCCTGGCTCACCGCGGCCGGCTTCACGCTCCTCAACCTCCCCCTCCTCGCGGTCCGGCTGCGCTGCGAGAACGCCGCCCTGCGCGCGGCCCCGGCCGCCGCACCGGACCGCGCCCCGGCCCCGTCCGGTACGGCCCCGTGATCGACCTCCTGGTGGCCGGCGGCGGCCCGGCCGGACTCGCCACCGCGATCCACGCCGCCCGGGCCGGCCTGGAGGTGGTGGTCGCCGAGCCCCGCCGGACGCCGGTCGACAAGGCCTGCGGCGAGGGGCTGATGCCCGCCGGCCGGCGGGCGCTGGCCGAGCTCGGCGTCACCGTCGACGGACACGCCCTCCGGGGGATCCGCTACCTGGACGACCGCCACCAGGCCGAGGGGCTCTTCCGGGGGGACCCGGGC
Source organism: Kitasatospora sp. NPDC088351 (assembly GCF_040685575.1). Taxonomy (NCBI): domain Bacteria; kingdom Bacillati; phylum Actinomycetota; class Actinomycetes; order Kitasatosporales; family Streptomycetaceae; genus Kitasatospora; species Kitasatospora sp. NPDC088351. The sequence goes on from NZ_JBFBIL010000029.1 coordinate 30,288, forward strand.
CTGGGCGTCCGGCGGACCGACCTGCACGCCGCGCTGGACCGCCGGGCCCGCGAACTCGGCGTGGCCGTCCTGCCGTTGCGGGTGACCGCCGTCCACCAGGGCCGCGACAGCGTCACGGCGGCCGGGATCACCGCCCGCTACCTCGCGGCCGCCGACGGCCTGCACTCACCGATCCGGCGCGGCCTGCGCCTGGAGGCCCGGTCCGGCCGGGCACCGGCCCGGTACGGGCTGCGCCGGCACTTCGCCGTACCGCCGTGGACGGACTGCGTCGAGGTGTACTGGTCGGCCCGGTCCGAGGCCTATGTCACCCCGGTCGGCCCCGGCCTGGTCGGGGTCGCCGTCCTGACCGGCGACCGCGGCCCGTTCGACGAGCAACTGGCCCGGTTCCCCCGGCTGGCCGCCCGCCTGCCGCGGGCCGCGGCGACGCCCGTCCTCGGCGCCGGACCGCTGCGCCAGCGGGCCCGCGCCCGGGTGGCCGGGCGCGTCCTGCTGGTCGGCGACGCCGCCGGCTACGTCGACGCGCTCACCGGCGAGGGCCTGTCGATCGCCCTCGGCGCGGCCGACCAACTGGTGCGCTGCGTCCGGGCCGACCGGCCGCAGGAGTACGAGTCGGCGTGGCGCCGGGTGTCCCGGCAGTACCGGCTGCTGACCGGCTCCCTGCTCTGGCTGCGTGGGCAGCCCCGGCTGGCACACCGGATCGTGCCCACCGCCGCCCGTTTCCCCGCCGCCTTCGCGGCCGCCGTCAACCGGCTCGGCTGACCGCCCCGGGAGGACCTTCCGGCCCGGGCCCTCAGCCCCAGAAGTCCCGGTGGACCTCGCGGGCACCGTCGGTGTCCACCGGGCCGACCACGGGCAGGTCCCGCTGTCCGGCGGCGAACACCCGGCGGCAGGGCAGTGCCAGGGTCGGGTTCTTCTCGTCGGCCCCGGTCATCGCGCGCAGCTCGTCCTCGCCGAGGGCGTAGACGACCCGGCCGATGCCGGACCAGTAGACGGCACCCGCGCACATCGCGCACGGCTCGGTACTCGTGTAGAGGCTGCACCGGCTCAGGAAGCCGGCGTCGTACCTCGCGGTCGACAGCCGGACCAGGTTGGTCTCGGCGTGGCCGGTGGCGTCGCGCCCGGTGACGACGGTGTTCTCCGCCTCCAGCAGCACGGCGCCGTCGGGTCCGACGAGCAGTGCGCCGAACGGGTGGTTGCCGGCCTCCCTGGCTCGGCGGGCGGCGGCCACGGCGGCCAGCAGCAGGGTCCGGTCGGCCTCGGTCGCGGCGGGGTCGGAGGGGGTTCCGGTGGCGGTCATACGGTGATCTCCTCGGTCTCGCGGGCTCAGCGGCGTCCGATGCCGGTGGACCCCACGGTAGGGCGGCACGGCCGGACACAGGGGTGGCCGGGCGCTCTCATGACGGCGCTCCGACGGGGCGGCGCCACACGGTCGGTGCGGCCGGGCGTGGGACCCTCCCGCTCCACTCGCACCCGGTTGCGCCGGGGCGCACGATGGGAGAGCACCCGCCCGCAGCCACCGGGCGCCGACACGGGAGGTCCGTCATGGACATCGGACCGGTCGAGTACGCGGTCATCGCCTTCCCGGGCAACAGGTTCCGCGGTGACATCGTCCCCGAGCTCAAGCGTCTGACCTCGGAGGGCATCGTCCGCATCATCGATCTGACCTTCATCAAGCGGGACGCGGACGGAACCGCCCGGGTGCTGGAGCTGGACGCGCTGGAGGAGGACGAGGCCGCCGCCTTCTCCGAGGTGGACGGCGAGATCCAGGGGCTGCTCAGCGAGGAGGACCTCGCCTCGGTCTGCGAGGAGATCCCGCCGGACAGCTCCGCCGCGATCATCGTCTGGGAGAACAGCTGGGCCACCCCGCTCGTCCGGGTGCTGAAGGAGGCCGGCGGGCTGCTGGTGGCCCGGGAGCAGGTCCCGCTGAGCATCGTCGAGGCCGATCTCGTCGCGATCGGCCACAAGCCCTGACCGCCCCACCCGAGGAGGAGAAGCTCATGATCGGCCGTCGTCTCTCCCGAGGCGGGCGCCCGGGGCTGATCGGCACCGCCGCCCGCACCGCCGTCGTGGCGGGCACCGCGACCGCGGTCTCCGGCCGCGTCGCCGCCCGGCACCAGCAGGCCGCCGCGCCGCCGCCACCCGCTGCCGCACCGCCGCCCGCCGCTGCCGCACCTCCGCCGCCTCCACCGCCTCCACCGCCTCCACCGCCTCCTCCGCCGGACGACCAGGTGCTGGCCGGTCTGGAACGCCTCGCCGCGCTCCGGGCGCAGGGGATGCTCAGCGAGGAGGAGTTCGCCGCTGCCAAGCAGCGCGTCCTGGCCCCGTGATGCGCCGGGCCCGTGACACGCCGGCCCCGTGATGCGCCGGGCCCTCCGTGCCGGCGGTGGCACGGAGGGCCCGGCGCATGCCCGAGGGGGCGTCCGAGGGGGGTGTCAGGCCTGCTGGATGCCGGGGTGGCCGGCCTCCGAGACGAAGGAACCGGAGGTGCTGATCGTGCCGCCCGGCGTGGTGATGTGGGAGACGGTCCGGTAGTCGGCGCGCGCGTGCCGGCGGTCGAGGGTGAGCGTGGTGTAGCCGCGCCGCCCGTCGTAGAACTTCATGTGCGGGTTGGCCGCCAGGAGGGTGCTCCAGTTGGAGGGCCGCTCCTCGCCGTCCCCGTCGCTGCTGATCGAGGTGCCGACGAACTCGACGCCCACCGTCCGGGACGCCGGGTCGTTGAAGTCCCGCTTGACGTCCAGGGCGTAGGCCACGTGGACGTCGCCGGTGAGGATCACCAGGTTCTTCACGCCCGCCCGCTCGACCCCGGTCAGGAGCCGCTCGCGCGCGGCCGGGTAGCCGTCCCAGGCGTCCATCGAGAGCTTGGACGTCGGGTTGGTGGTGTTCTTCCGCTGGCTGAACACCACCTGCTGCGGCAGCACGTTCCAGACCGCGCTGGAGCGGCGGAAGCCGTCCAGCAGCCACCGCTCCTGGGTGGCGCCGGTGAGCGTGCGCGCCGGGTCGGCGGACTCCGGGGTCGGGTACTGCCAGCCGTCGCCGTTGGCCTGGTCGGAGCGGTACTGGCGGGTGTCCAGGATGTCGAACTGCGCCAACTGGCCGTAGTGGACGCGGCGGTAGAGCTTCAGGTCGGTGCCGTCGGGCTTCGGCATGCGCAGCGGCATGTTCTCCCAGTAGGCCCGGTAGGCGGCGGCGCGGCGGGCCACGAACGCCTCGGGCGACTGGCCCTTCTCGGGGATGCCGGCCGCGTAGTTGTTCTCCACCTCGTGGTCGTCCCAGGTGACGTACCAGGGGAAGGCGGCGTGCGCGGCCTGGAGGTCCGGGTCGGTCTTGTAGAGGGAGTACCGGAGCCGGTAGTCCTCCAGCGTCGTGGTCTCGTGGTTGTAGAGCGCGGGCAGGGTGCGGTCGGTGTACTTCCGGTCGCCGCCGACCGCGTCGATCCCGTACTCGTAGATGTAGTCGCCGACGTGGAAGACGGCGTCCAGGTTCTCGTTCGCGAGGTGGCGGTACGCGGTGAAGTAGCCGTCCTCGTAGGCCTGGCAGGAGACCAGGCCGAGGCGGACCTCGTCGAGCTTCCGGCCCCGGGCGGGCGCGGTGCGGGTGCGCCCGGTCGGGCTGCTCCAGCTGCCGACGGTGAACCGGTACCAGTAGACCCGGTCGGCGTCGAGGTCGTCCACGTCGACGTGCACGCTGTAGTTGAACTCCGCGTGCGCCCTGGCCGTGCCGCGCCGGACGACCTTCCGGAAGCGCTCGTCCCGGGCGATCTCCCAGCCGACGCGCACCGTGCCGGTGGGCGGCAGCCCGTTGCCCGGCTCGTACGGGCGGGGGGCGAGCCTGGTCCACAGCACCACCGCGTCGGGGAGCGGGTCGCCGGAGGCCACGCCGAGGGTGAACGGGTTCTCGGTCAGCGAGCGGGGGGCCAGTTCGGCGTCGGCCGCCTGCGCGTCGGGCAGGTTGGTGGTGAACGCCAGCGCGGCGGCGGCCGAGGTGACGGTGAGGAACCGTCGGCGGCCGAGGCGGGTCGCCGCCTCCCTGAGCTGCTGGTCGGGCGACAGGTGATCGGCGGTACGGGCCATGGGTCCAGTGCCTTTCGAATCTCGACGGTGTGCGAAGGAATTCGAGTGGACGGCGCCGTACGCCAGGAGTCCGATTGCTGGCAAATGAGTGATCATCAGATGAGAGCAGTGTCCGAAACGGTCAATTGCCGCAGAGCCGGGCCGGGGCCGGGGCCGGGGCCCGGCGGCGCGCACGCGCCGCCGGGCGGAGCGGGGGTCAGCCGGCCCGGTGGACGACCTCGCCGCCGACCACGGTGAGGTCGACCCGGGCGTCCAGCAGGGCCTTCGGGTCCAGGGCGAAGAGGTCCTCCGAGAGCAGCACCAGGTCGCCCAGCTTGCCGGGGGTGAGCGAACCCAGGCGGTCGTCCAGGAAGTTGGCGTAGGCGCTGCCCAGGGTGTAGCCGCGCAGCGCGTCCGCCAGCGAGACGGTCTCGCCGGGCACCCAGGCCTCGCCGCCGGCCAGGCCCTGGCGGGTGACGGCGGTGTAGAGGCCGACCAGCGGATCCATCTCGGCGACGTTCCAGTCGCTGGAGAACGCCAGCACCGCACCGGCCTCCTGGAGGCTGCGCATCGGCCAGGCCTTGGACCAGCGCTGCTCGCCGACGGCCTCGGCCCAGTCCCGGCCGGGGCCGGCGATGTCGGGGGAGCAGTGCCGGGGCTGCATGCAGGCGACCACGCCGAGTTCGGCGAAGCGGGGCACGTCGGCCGGGTCGAGGCACTCGACGTGGACCACCTGGTGGCGGGCGTCCCGGGCCCCGTTGACCCGGCGGGCGTGCTCGACCGCGTCGAGCACGGTCCGGATGCCCCGGTCTCCGGTGGCGTGGACAAAGGTCTGGAAGCCGGCCGCGTCGAGGCCGGCCAGCACCTCGGCGAACTCCTCGGCGGGGTAGAAGGTCTCGCCGCGGTGGCTGTGGTGGCCCGCGTAGGGCTCCAGCAGGGCGGCGGTGTGCGGCTCCACCACGTCGTCGATGTAGAGCTTGAGCGGCCCGACCCGGAAGCGGTCGCCGCTGTGCCGGCGGGCCGCCGCCGCGAACCCGGCGAGCTCCGCCGGGGTGGTGCCGCGCGGGTGGAAGAGCGCGGCGACCAGGCGCGAGCGGAGCCGGCCCTCGGCGATGGCCCGCTCGAACAGGGCCAGGTCGTCGAGGGAGTTCTGCGGTTCGACGACGGTGGTCAGGCCGTACCGGGCCGCCAGGTCGAGGCTCGCGCAGAGCCGGCCGTACTGCCGGTCGGGGGCGGCCCACGGGACGCCGGCGGCGCGCAGCGCCCGGTGCCCGTCCCGGGAGAGGCCGCGGACCGCGAAGTCGGTGAGGAATCCGGTGGGTTCGCCGGTGGCCGGGTCGGTCCGCACGGTGCCGAAGGGGAGTTCACGGGTGGCCGCGGTGATGCCCAGGCGGCGCAGGGCGGCGGTGTTCAGCCAGACGGTGTGCACGTCGTAGCTGAGCACGAAGGCGGGCCGGTCACCGGTGTACGGGTCGAGGTCGGCGGCGGTGGGCATCCGCCCGCCGGGGACGGCCGAGTAGTCGAAGGCCTCGGCCTCGACCCAGTCGGCGGACGGGTTGCGGCGCAGCCAGTCGGCGATCCGGCGGCCGATCTCGGGCAGGTCGGCCGCGCCGGCCAGCTGGACGCAGGCCGCGTCGGAGCCGAGCCGGACGTGGTTGTGGCTGTCCACGAAGCCGGGCACCAGTAGCCGTCCGCGGGCGTCGACCACCTCGGTGCCGGGGCCGGCCAGCTCGCGCCAGCCGTCTCCGTCGCCGACCCAGGCGATCCGGCCGTCGCGGACGGCGACCGCCTCGGCCCGGGGGCGCCGCTCGTCGACGGTGTGGACATGGGCGTTGTGGACGATCAGTTCGGCGGGGCGGTTCACGAGTTCTCCGAAGCGGTGGCGGTGGCGGTGGCGGCGGTGGCGGCAGCGGTGACAGGGACGGCGGTGGCGGGCCGGGGTGCCGGGCCGGTCCCGGCGGTCTGGTCGGCGGGCAGGCTGAGCACCCAGTGCGTCGCGCTGCGCGGGCGCAGGTAGAGGAACCAGTAGAGGACCCCGACGAGCAGCACCGCGAGGGTGATCAGCAGATCGCGTCCGGCCTGCCGGGTGAGCGTGTAGCCGAGGACGACGGTGGTGAGGACGGGGGCGGCCGGCCAGAGCGGCATCCGCCAGGCGCCGGTGGCGCGGTGGCGGCCGCGCCGGGCGGCCAGGGCGGCGATGCCGAGCAGCAGGTAGATCACCGCGACGACCACGCCGGTGAAGCCGAGCAGCGCCTCGATCGGGACGGTGAGCGCCAGCACCGCGCCCGGCAGGCCGATCGCGAGGGTGGCGACCCAGGGGGAGCCCCAGCGCGGGTGCAGGGTGCCGAGGGCGCGGTTGACCCGGTCGGGCCAGGTGCGGTCGCGGGCGGAGGCGTAGAGCACCCGGCCGTTCTGGATCACCATCACGATGACGGCGTTGAGGATGGCGGCGGCGATGCAGAGGCTGACGAAGGTGCCGACCGCGCTGCCGGCCCAGGAGTCGACGATGGCGACCAGGTCGCCCGCCGCCAGCTGGTCCGGGGAGCTCACCCCCAGGCAGATCGCGATCACCGGGAGGGTGATGACGACGACCCCGGCCAGCAGCGACCAGAGGACGGTCCGGGCGACCGAGCGGCGCGGGTCGCGGAGGTCCTCGGAGAGGTAGATGCCGGTGCCGAAGCCGTTGTAGGTGAAGATCGCCACGGTCAGCCCGGAGATCAGCAGCCCGAGGGTGAAGGGGCTGGTGCCGCCCTGCCCGTCCGGCACGACCGCGTGCACCAGGGTCGAGGCCGGCTGCTGGATGTGCGTCAGGCCGAGCACGGTGACGACGGCGGCGGCGAGGACTTCGAGGCCCAGGAAGATCCCGGTGATCAGGGCGTTGGACTTGATGTCCAGGACGCCCACCGCGACGGAGAGCGCCATCACCGCGCCGCCCGCGACCGCCGGGTCCAGCGACAGCACCGAGCCGAGGTAGTCCGCGGTGCCGAGCGCGATGATCGGCGGGATCACCAGCAGCGAGACGATCGAGATCACGAACACCAGCCAGCCGGCCAGCCGGCCGAGCACCTGCCCCACGATCGAGTACTCGCCGCCGGCGCTGGGCACCAGGGTGCCGAGCTCGGCGTAGCACAGGCCCACCCCGAGCGAGAGCACGGCGGCCACCAGCAGGCTGATGACCGCGCCGCTGCCCTGGGACTGCAGCAGCGGCGGCACGACGATGAAGAGCGACGACGCGGGCGTCACGCACGACAGGGTCAGCAGGACTCCGCCGAAGACGCCCAGCGAGCGCGGCAGCGCCGCGACCGCGGGCGGAGGGGGAGGAGAAGACGTCATCGGTGACCGGACTCTCTCGCGGGGGAAGGTGTCCGGCCATTGAAGGCGAGGCGAAAAGAACGCGTCAAGAGTTCATTTATATCGTTTCGCCTATCAGAATCTGCTGGGTGGGCGGATCATACGCCTGGTGCTTTCCAGGAGAAGAAATCGCTTATCGGATGGGTAGATCGTAGGTGTAGGACTCCTTGACGATGTCCAGGTGCACCCAGGACTCCGAGCGGGCCACGCCCGGCAGGGCGCGCACCGCCTCCAGCCCGGCGAGCAGTGCCGAGCGGTCCGGGGCGTCCAGGCCGCACACCACGTCGAAGCGCCCGTAGCCGGTGGCCACGTAGTTCACCCCCGGCAGTCCGGCGGCCGCCTCGGCGACCGCCCGGACCGGCCCCCGCACGCCCAGGCCGACCCCGGCGGCCTCGCGCACGCCCAGCGCACGCGACTCCACCAGCCCGGTCACATGCACCGCGCCCAGCTCCAGCAGCCGCAGCACCCGCGCCCGGGTGGCCGGCTGGGAGAGCCCGATCCGCTCGGCCAGCGCGGCGAAGCTGGCCCGGCCGTCCAGCTGGAGCAGCCCGAGCAGCCGGCGGTCGGCCCCGTCCAGCGCGGGCGGCGGACCGGGCCGCCCGCCCGCGACCTCCGGCGCGTAGGCGTCCCGGACCAGCTCGGCGCAGCGGAACACCTCCAGCCGCCGCACCCCGGGTGTCGCCCGCAGCGCCGCGAACTCGCGCTCCAGGGCGGCCCCGTCGGCGACCCGGATCTCGGCGAGCACGCTCTGCGGCCCGGCCGTGCAGGAGACGAAGCTGGTCGCCCGCCGCGCGGCCGCCGCCGCCGCGACCGGTCCGCCCGGGCCCGACACGTCCAGCGACACATGGGCGACCGCCTCGATCCCGGCCACCGACGGGGGCACGATGCCGACGATCCGCACCTCGCCGCGCTGGAGCAGCCGCTGCACCCGCGCCCGCGCGGCCTCCCGCGAGATGCCGAGGAGTTCGGACAGCCGCTGGTAGCTGACCCGGCCGTCGCGCTGCAGTTCGCGCACCAGGGCGGCGTCGGTGGTGTCGAGCACGGGAAGCTCCTGAGGACGATGCGGGGAGTCCCGGCAATCTACCGCCCCGGCCGGCGGCCGCCGGGGGCGGAGCGCACCCGCCCGGTCAGGCCTCCGTATGGCGCGCGACGGCCGCCGCGTACCGGTGGGCGCTGCTCTTGGACGTCCGGACCACGGTGGCGTAGTCGGCAGGCTGTCCCCATCCCGCTACAGGCGGCCCTCGCCCACCGCGGAGGCCTCCCCCGCGCGGTGAAGGAAACCGTCCTGGACCAGCTGCAGCACCGCTCCCCGACCGGACTCCGGGAGCGGATCGAGCGCCGCTCAGACCACCGCCCCGTTGTGGTCGCGCGCCCGCGCCGCGCCCGCCGCGTGCGACGTCCGTGCCTCCCGGGCCTCCCGCGGCCGGTCCGGGAACCGCCCCTGGAGCAGCACGACCACCGGCATCGCGGTGAACACCGTCGACGCCGTGCCCACCACGACCCCGGCCAGCAGCGCCACCGAGAAGTCGGCGAGCGAGTCGCCGCCGAGGACCGCCAGGGCCACCAGGACGAACAGCGCCCCCATGCCGGTGTTCACCGTCCGGGGGAGGGTCTGCGCCACGGCGCGGTCCGCGAGGTCCGCCCAGCTCGCCTTCGTCCCGGTCCGGCGCAGCTCGCGCAGCCGGTCCAGGACCACCACCGTGTCGTTGACCGAGTACCCGACGATGGTGAGCAGCGCGGCGAGGAAGACGCTGTCCACCGGCTTGCCCAGCCAGGCGAAGAGGCCGAGGACGAGCAGCAGGTCCTGCGCCATCGCGATCACCGCGGCGGCCGCGAAGGTCCACCGGAAGCGGATCGTGAGGTAGAGCAGCTGGGCGGCGACCGCGAGCCCCAGCGCGGCCAGCGCGTAGCCGCGCAGCTCGCTGCCGAGGCTCGGCCCGATCAGCTCGTCGCGCTCCACGGACAGCTCGCCGGTGACGCCGGTGAGCGCCTCCCGGATGCGCTGCTGCTGGTCGTCGCCGGTCTCCTTGGTGCGGACGGACACGCCGGTGTCGCCGGTGGTCTGCACCACGGCCTGCGGGAACCCGGCGTCGACCACCGCCGTGCGGGCGGCGTCCGCGTCGACCCGCTGTGCGGCGGTGTACTGCGCGACCCGGCCGCCGGTGAACTCGACGCCGAAGTCCAGGCCGCGCCCGCCGATCCCGGCCAGGGCGAGCAGCAGCAGGCCGGCGCTGGCAACCAGCCAGCGCCGCCGGTGGCGCATCAGCCGGGGCGGCCGCCGGGTCAGCCGGGTCCGGAGCCGGCCGACGGTGGCCATGCCGGTCAGGGCGGGCCGCCGGGCGACGGCCGGCCGGCGCACCGCCCACTCGGCGAGCAGCCGGGTGATCAGCATGGCCGAGAACATCGAGGCCAGCACGCCGATCGAGAGCGTCACCCCGAAGCCCTTGACCGGGCCGGTGGCGAACACGAAGAGCAGCCCGGCGGCGAGCAGCGTTGTCACGTTGGAGTCGGCCACCGCGCTCCACGCCTTCGCGAACCCGACGCGGAGCGGGCGCCGCAGGTCGCGCTCCTTGCCGGGGCCGGCCGCCCGGGGCGCGGTGTACTCCTCCCTGGCCCGTTCGAAGACCAGCACGTTGGCGTCCACCGCCATGCCGATGGCGAGCACGAAGCCGGCCAGCCCGGGCAGGGTGAGCGTCGTGCCGAGCGCGACCACGGCGGCGTACGAGATCAGTCCGTAGAGGGCCAGCGCGACGGTGGCCAGCACCCCGAGCAGGCGGTACACCGCGATGATGAAAGCCCCGGTGCAGAGCAGGCCGATGACCGCGGCCAGGGCGCTGGCCCGGATCGCCTCGGCGCCGAGGGTGGGGCCGACGGTGCTCTGCTCGATCACCGTCACCGGGACGGGCAGCGCGCCGCCCTTCACCAGGGCCGCGAGGTCGCGGGCCTCGTCGGCCGAGAAGCCGCCGGTGATCTGCGTCGAACCGCCGGTGATCCCCTGCCCGCAGGGCACGCTCTCCTGGACGCCGGGGGCGGACAGGACGCGGTCGTCGAGCACGATGGCGACCCGGCGGGCGGGGTCGGCCGGCGCGGCGCACGCCGCCTCCCCGGTGAGCCGGGCCCAGGCGTCGCCGGCCGAGCCGCGGAAGGAGAGGTCGATGCTCCAGCCGAGGCCCGTCCGGGTGTCGAGGACGGCCGAGGCGTCCTTGACGCCGTCGCCGGTCAGCACCGGCGGGCCCAGTCGCAGGTGGCCGCCGGGGAGGCCGGGGTCGGCGAGGACCCGGGAGCCGTCCGCCGCGGGGGGCCCGGCCGGGCCGTCGGCGGTCGCGGTGACGGGATGGAAGGTGAGCTGGGCGGTGCGGCCGATGACCCCGGCGGCCTCGCGGGGGTCCTGGACGCCGGGGAGTTCGACGACGATGCGCCGCTCCCCGGCGCGGACGAGCGAGGGTTCGGCGACGCCGAGGCCGTCGACCCGGCGGCGCAGCACCTCCAGCGCCCGGTCGGTGGCGTCCGCGTCGGCGCGGACGGTGGGCGAGTTCTGGGTCTCCAGGACGATCCGGGTGCCGCCGCGCAGGTCGAGGCCGAGGCGGGGCGGGGTGGTCAGGGCGACGTAGAGCGAGACACCGACGACGGCGAGCGCGACGAGCGCGCGCCAGAACGTGGCACGGCGAGTAGGCATGGGTACTCCACGGGCGGTCCGCGGGAGCCGGGCGTCCGCGGGGGACGCCGCACCCGGGACGGGCGGACGCGAGGGGATGGCGCGTCGCCGGGAACGCTCCGGGCACGGTGGCCGGAGTCCTCCCGTCCGGGCCGCGGGCAGGCCGCGGCACCCGGGTCGGCGGGCGCGGTGGGACGTCAGCTGGACCGGGTGGAGGGGGGACCGCGGGTGTGGCGGGGGTCGTAGTGGTCGGACGGCGGCGCCCGCTCCTGGCGCGGCCCCGGGGCGTACATCCAGGCCCGGGGCCGGGGGGCGTCTGTCCGGGCGGCCGGGAGCGCGGCCGGCGGGAGCGCGGGCAGCCGGACGCCGGGCTCGGCGGCGGCCGTCCGCCGCTGGGCGACGTCGGAGTCGGGGCGGTCCGCGGTGCGCCGGACCTCCGCGCCCGCCGGGCCGAGCCGTACGGCGGCGGGGGCGGCCGGGGCGGCGACGGCGGGCGGCGCGTCGGGGGCCGGCTGCGCCGCGCCCGTCGCCGTGCCGAGGAGGACCTGGCAGACGGCCCAGGCCGCGAGGAACGCGCAGGACAGCGCGGCCGCCGCGGTCCGACGTACGCGTCGCTCCACTCCGGCCCCCTCCCCGCCCGTGCCGTCACCCGGTCCCGTCCGCAAGAAGCTCTCACTGTAGGCGACGGCGCCGCCGCGCGGGGAGGTTCGGGCGGCGGAGCGGACCGGCCGGGGCCGGAGTCACGGTCCGGCGGGGGCCGGCGCAGGTCGCGCGGCGGGCCGGACGGTGCTCAGCGGGCCGTCTCCCCGAACGCCCGCTGGAGCCGCTGGACCCCCTTGTCCACCCGGGCCGGGCTGTCCACCGCCGCGTAGCGTCTACTCCCGACCGGCGCGCACGGTGCGGCGGAGCGCGGGTCCTGGGTGCCCCGCACCCGGTGAAGGCCCTCCCTGGCCCTGTGCGGACGGCGGGCCTGCCCCAGGCGGAGGCGACCTCCACGGGCGCCGAGGCCGCCCTGCACTGGTTCCCGGCCGGGTTCAACGCCGACACCCGCACCCTGCGCATCACCTGCGACTCCCCGGCCTGGGCCACCAAGCTCCGCCTGGAACAGCGCCAGCTCCTGACCAAGCTCAACGCGGCGCGGCCCGACACCGTCCGCGCCATCGACATCCGCGTCGGCCAGGCCACCCCCGCCCCGACACCGAGCCGGTCGCCCCCGTCCGGCCGACGACGGACCCGGCCCCCGCGCCGACCGCGCCGCCGCCTGCCGACAGCGTGGCCTACCAGCAGCTCCGCCAACAGATGTGTGAGCAGACCCAGGCCCGCCGGGCCACGCTCGACGAAGAAGCCGCAGCCCGGGAGGAGATCCTGCGCCGGCACTGCAACCGCCTGCGCGAGCCCGAACGGGATCACCGCCCGCCCATCCAGGACGAGCAGGCCCTGGCCGAAGCCGCCCGCGCCCGCGAGCTCCTCGCCCGCCACCACGCCGCCGTCGCCGTCGTCCGCGGCCACACTGTCCCGCTGCGCACCGCCCGCCAGTCGCAGCCGGCCCTCACCCGCGGTGCCGCGTGACGAGGACCGCGGCTCGGCAGCCTGGATTGATTGAATGATAGGAGCTGGGTATCATTGATTCATGCTGTATCAGATGCCCCGCCTCGAGTCCGTCGACCATCAGGTCCTGGAGCAGATCAACTCCATGCGCGACCAGCTGCGGTACGCGGTTCAGCAGGCCCCCATGAAATGGACCCTCGACCTGCGCAAGGCCCTCACGGCCAGTGCCATCGCGGCCTCGAACACCATCGAGGGCTATCAGGTCGACGCGAGGGATGTCGCCGACCTGATGGATGGCGAGCACGAGGTCGAGGCCAGCGACGAGAACAAGACGGAGACCCTGGCCTACCAGCAGGCCATGACCTACATCCAGTCCCTCAACGATGCCGCTGACTTCCGCTACAGCAAGGAACTGCTCAACGCCCTGCACTGGATGCTCCAGGGCCACCACCACCCGCTCAAGACCGCCGGGCAGTGGCGCAGGACGGCCATTCGGATCACGGCCCCCGGCGACGACCTGGCCACGGACTACGAGGGACCGGACCACGAGCTGCTGCCCGGTCTGATGAGTGAGCTTGTCGACTGGCTCAACGATGACGACCTCGAAAGCCACGTCCTCGTGCGGGCCGCGATGGCGCACCTCAACCTGGTGAAGATCCACCCCTGGTCGGACGGCAACGGCCGGATGTCCCGCTCTCTGCAAACCCTCCTGATCGCCCGGGGCGGAGTCCTCGCCCCCGAGTTCTCCTCGATCGAGGAGTGGCTGGGGATGCCCGGCAACACCTGGGACTACTACAAGGTGCTGCGCGAGGTCGGCGGTCCGGTCTGGTCACCCCAGCGGGACGCACTGCCGTGGATCAAGTTCAATCTCCTCGCCTACCACCAGCAGACGCAGCGGGTCCAGCGCCGCGTCGACCGGTCCAATGACTGCTGGACACAGCTCATCGAGGTAGCCGGCAGCTACGGGATCACCGAGCGCCAGACGACCGCTCTGCACGAAGTGGCGATGGTGGGGCGGGTGCGCCGCTCGCGCTACGAGAAAGCCGAAGCGATCAACACCCAACAGGCGACGAGGGACCTGCAGGCCCTGACCAAGGCGGAACTTCTGACAGCGGTCGGGCAGACGAAGGGCCGTCACTACGTTGCCGGGCCCCGCTTTCCGCGGAAGGTCCTGGAAACCGCGCAACGGCACCACACCATCGTCAACCCGTATACCGCCGTATAGCAGGCGGTTCGCGATTGGTACGGAGGCCGGCCACCGGCTTGCTGGAGATCAACCCGAGCGTTCGTCTGCCGGTCCACGCCCCCGCCGGCACTCTGTTCCGTCGGCTTCACCAGTGCCTTGGTGGGACTTGCGCCGTTTCCCCGGTGCCCGGCACGGCGTGGTGGCACGATGAAACAGCCATGGTCAGGCCCGAGTTTGGGGGTTGTCGTTTCCGGGTGACAAGCGGCGGATTCAGACGGCGGTGTTGGGCAGCGCGGCATCGGAGGTGCCGCTGATCCTGCCGTTGGAGGCGATCGAGCTGGATGCCTTCCGCCAGGAGCACAGCGAGGACACCTTCTGGTGCGGGTTGCTGCTCGGCGGCCGCGGCGACCAGCTGACGACGAAGCTCTACACCGACCGGGTCTGCCACTTCGCGCACTTCCCCGACCCGACCGGCCAGCACGTGTGCGAGCGCCGTGCCCGGGACGTGGCCAGCGCCGACCACCTCTACGTCAAGTCCGCAGCCATCGCCTGGCTCCTCGACCAGGACCACCAGGGCGCCGTCAACCTGCGCGAGCCGCTCGGCTCCGTCGTCGACATCGCCTGGGAACACGGAACCCGCGGGCTGCGCCTGATCAGGTAGATCATGTCGCGTGACGCGAGTGCAACTGACGGATGAGGAATGGGAGTTCATCGAGCCGTACCTGCCGATCGGCGAGTACGGCCCGTACCCGGAGCGACTGCGGCAGCAGTTCGGGGGCGTGATCTGGCGGTTCAGGACCGGAGGGCAGTGGCGGGAGATGCCGGCGGAGTTCGGCGCGTGGTCAACCGTCTCCGATCGCTTCCGGCAATGGCGTGACGCGGGCGTCTTCGAAGCCCTGCTGGAGGGCGCGATCGCGGAGGCCGCGAGGCGGGGCGAGCGCCCGATCAACAAGTTGAAGGCCTGGCGGGGCATCGCCACCCGCTACGACAGGACGTCCGCCGGCTACCTCGCCGGCCTCCACCTTCGCGGCGCGATGATCTGGATCCAAAGACCTCAACAGCATCACCCCTTGATCGCGACCAAATACGCTCCTTGGGGCGGGCGGTAACTCAGGGTTAAGGCCTCGCTATGATGACAGCCTGTTCGACGGGCCTGGGCCCACTCGAAGTTGTCCAGCAGGGACCACAGGTAGTAGCCGCGGACATCGGCGCCCGCGGCGAGGGCCCGGGAGACCGCGCCCAGGTGCTGGGTCGAGGTAGCGGATGCGCCGGGGGTCGTCGACCGAGCCGTCGGGGGCGACGGTGTCCTCGAAGGCCGCCCCGTTCTCGGTGACCAGCAGGGGCAGGCCGTGGCGTCGGTGCAGGGAGACCGGCGAGTCGGACAGTCCGGTGGCGTCGATGGGCCAGCCCATCGCGGTGACGTCGTCGTTGGCGCGGTGGAAGCCGACGCCCTCGCAGCCGGGCCAGGGGCTGTGCGGGCCGTCGCCGTGGCCGTCCCCGCGGGGGCGCCGCACGCCCGGGACGGCGGCGGACACCACCGTCGGCGTGTAGTAGTTGAGGCCGAGCAGGTCGACCGGCTGGGCGATGTCGGCGAGGTCCCCGGCGCGGACGAGGGCGGCCCAGTCGATCAGGTGGCCGGTGTCGGCCAGCAGGTCGTCGGGGTACCCGCCGTCGAGCATCGGCCCGGTGAAGACCCGGTTGCCGACGGCGTCGACCCGGCGGGCCGCCTCCGTGTCGTCGGAGCCGGCGGTGAGCGGGCGGACGGCGTGCAGGTTGAGCGAGACGGCGACCTCCGCGGTGGCCGGCAGCGCCGCGCGCAGGGCCCGCACCGCTCGGCCGTGGCCCAGGTTGAGGTGGTGCGCGGCGCGGAGGGCGTCGGCGGGGCCGGTGCGTCCGGGGGCGTGGGCCCCCGATCCGTAGCCGAGGAAGGCGCTGCACCAGGGTTCGTTGAGGGTGATCCAGGTGGGGACCCGGTCGCCGAGCGCCCCGGCGGCCAGGGCGGCGTAGTCGGCGAAGTGGTTCGCCGTGTCCCGGTCGGGCCGGCCGCCGGCGTCCTCCAGCTCCTGGGGGAAGTCCCAGTGGTACAGCGTGGCGGCCGGAGTGATGCCGTGCTCCAGGAGCTCGTCGGTCAGCGCCCGGTAGGAGTCGAGGCCCCGGGGGTTCGCCGGGCCGCGGCCGGTGGGCTGGACACGGGGCCAGGAGAGGGAGAACCGGTAGGAGGTGAGGCCGAGGCGGGCCATCAGCCGGACGTCCTCGCGGAAGCGGTGGAAGTGGTCGACGGCGGTGTCGCCGGTGTCGCCGTTCGCGGTCCGTCCGGGGGTGCTGAAGGCGTCCCAGATGGAGGGGTACGGCCGGCCTCGGCGACCGCGCCCTCGATCTGGTAGGCGGCGGTGGCGGCGCCCCAGCGGAAACCCCGGGGGAACGCGGCAGCGGGGTGGCCGGGGGAGGCGGTGGCGGGGACGGCCCGGGGTGCGGTGTCGGTCACGGTCGGGTGCTCCTCGGTGGGCTCGGTCACCTGAAGAGGTGAGGTGATGCCGGCTTCGACGGCGCCGGTGGTGATGCCGCCGACACCATGCATGCCCAGGACGGCGCGGGCCAGCAGCGGAAGAGCACCGATGCGGGGGCCGAGAACGCGTCCGCACCGGGCCGCCGCCACCCGAATGCCCCCCTCCCGGGCCCCGCGCTTTACCACGTCCGGGCCCGCGAGCCGGGCGCGGCACGCGGGATCTGTCACCTGGACGGCAGATCCCCGCGGTCCTACCGGGTGCACCCCAGTGGCGGTCACCGCGTTATCGACTGACGGTGAATAAGCATTCACTGCGAGCTAGCGAACTGGCGCCCGGTCGGTTCCGCGCGGTGGCACTGAAAGGAACACACGCTCATGCGTTCTGTACGCACCGTTGTTATCGGCGCGGCGCTCGCCGCGTCCTTCATCCTGGCCGCGCCCGGCGCCGCGTTCGCCGATGACGGCCACCGGTCCGACGGCAGGGGCAATTTTTCCTCCGAGAAGGGCGGCGGCCGTGGCGAGGAGGGCCGCGGCGAGGGCCGTGGTGACGAGGGTCGCGGCGGTGAGGGCCGCGGTGACGAGGGTCGCGGCGGTGAGGGCCGTGGCGACGAGGGCCGCGGCGAGGGCCGCGGTGACGAGGGTCGCGGCGGTGAGGGCCGTGGCGACGAGGGCCGCGGCGAGGGCCGTGGTGACGAGGGTCGCGGCGGTGAGGGCCGTGGTGACGAGGGCCGTGGCGGTGAGGGCCGTGGTGACGAGGGTCGCGGCGGTGAGGGCCGTGGTGACGAGGGTCGCGGCGGTGAGGGCCGTGGTGACGAGGGTCGCGGCGGTGAGGGCCGTGGTGAGGGCGGTCGTCACGAGGGCGGTCGGGGCGGTGAGGGCCGTGGTGAGGGTGGCCGTCACGAGGGCCGGGGCGAGGGCGGTCGTCACGAGGGTGGCCGTGGGGGCGAGCGCGGTGAGCGTCCCCGTGGCGGGGTTCACGCGGGTGGCGGGTTCATGGCTTCCTTCGTGACCGCGGACCAGGGCCGGGAGGAGGGCCGTGGTGACGAGAAGGGCCGGGGCGAGGAAGGTCGCGGCGAGGGTGGCCGTGGTGAGAGTGGCCGTGGTGAGGGCGGCCGTGGCGAGGAGGGCCGGGGCGGCGAGCGCGGTGAGCGTCCGCACGGCGGTGTCCACGCGGGTGGCGGCTTCCTCGCCTCGCCCGGTTCCGACCTGCTGGGCGGCACCGCCCTGCTGCTGGGCGGAGCCGGCTTCAGCGCGTTCGCCCTGCGTCGTCGCGCGGCGAACCGCAGCGCGATCTGACCTGACCCCGCTCGGCGCTGCCGGTGCGGTCACCGTCCGCAGCGGCGACCGCACCGGCAGGCGCCGGGCCTCCGTACGATGACCGGCTTCCATGGAAGGGCATACACCCCATGAGGTCCCGTTCCGCACCACCGGACGCCAACCCCTGCCGGCGGGCACCCCGGAGCTTCGGCAGACGCTGGCTCCTCGGTCCTGGCATCGGAATGTTCGCTCTCGGCCTCTCCATGATCTATGGGGCCAACGACATCTCCCCCCGCGCCGCGTCCCTACCACCGGCCCCGGCCCCGGCCGTCGTCTCGTCGCTGGCGGTCACCACCGCTCCGGCTCCGGAACCCAGCCCCCCGGCGGCCTCTTCTCCGGCCTCTTCCCCGGCGGTCTCTTCCCCGGAGGTCTCTCCTGGGGAGACCGTGACGGCGCTGCCGTACTCGCCGCCGACCCGCCTCAGCATCCCCGCCATCGGCGTGGACGCACCGTTCGGTGAACTCACCCTGGACGCCTCGGGTGCGCTCACCGCCCCGCCGCCGGAGGAGGAGAACCTTGTCGGCTGGTACCGCGACGGTGCCGCGCCGGGCGAGAACGGCACCGCCGTGGTCGTCGGCCACGTCGACACCACGACCGGACCGGCGGTGTTCCTGCTGCTCCGCAAGCTCGCACCGGGAAGCAACGTCGACGTCACCCGCGCGGACGGCGTGGTCGCGACGTTCTCCGTAGACGCCGTCCGTCGCTACTCCAAGGACCAGTTTCCCGACCAGGACGTGTACGGGGACAGCCCTGACGCCCAGCTGCGGCTGATCACCTGCGGGGGGACCTACGACAAGGCCCGCAACGACTACACGGACAACGTGGTCGCCTTCGCGCACCTCGTCTCCTCCAAGTAGCGGCCCTGCTACCGGGCCCCGTCGGCGATGGAGTCACGGACGGACCGTGACGTCGCCGTCGGGGCCGTCGGGGTGTCCTGGACCGGTTGCCGGCCGTCCGCCCAGGTCAGAGTGGAGACCAGGGACCGGAACGCGGTGCGGTAGGTGCGGGGGCTGGTGCCCGTGTGGTGCTGGAAGTGGTGGCGCAGGTTGGCGGGGGTGCCCAGCCCGGTGCGGGCGGCGATGCGCTCCACCGGCTCGTCTCCGCGTTCCAGCAGACGCTGCGCCAGCTGGATGCGGGCGCGCAGGAGGTACTGGAGCGGGGTGAGCCCGGTCTCGGCCCGGAACCGCCGGGTCAGGCCGCGGACGGTGAGTCCCGCGTGGTCGGCGATGTCGTTCAGGGTCAGCGGGCGGTCGAGGTGGGCCTCCATCCACCGGGTGGTGGGCCCGAGGCCGCTTCCGGGCCGGGTGACCGCGTGGTACGCCGCGTCCGCCCGGGCGGCAGGGGCCGCGGCTTCCCCGGCGTCGGCGGGGCCGGCGGGCAGGTGGAGCTGCAGGAAGATCTGCCGCTCGGTCTCGACGGCGACCGGGTTGCCGTGATCCAGGGTGATCAGCCGCAGGCAGAGATCGAGACCGCCGAGCACCCCCGCCGCGCTGTAGTACGGATCCGCGTCCACGACCGAACCCTCCGGGTCGACCTCGACCAGGGGGTGGCGCCGCGCCAGCTCGGCGGCGTGCCGGCGGCTGGTGGTGGCCCGTCGGCCGTCCAGGAGACCGGTGGCGGCGAGGGTGAACGTCCCGGTGCCGATCGCGCCGATCCGGCTGCCCCGGTCCGCGGCGGCCCGCAGCGCGTCGACGACCTCGGCGGGCGGTTCGTCGCGGAACCCGTCGTGCCCGGGCAGCAGGACGGTGTCGGCGCCCTCCAGCCCCTCCAGGCCCCAGGGTGTGTCGATCCGGAACGGGGCCGGGGAGCCGGTCGCCCGAAGGCCGGGGGCGGTGCAGTACCGCAGCTCGTAGGCGACGTGGGGGTGGTGGCGCACGGCGGTGCCGAAGGAGAGCCCCGGACCGGTGAGCTGATGGCCCGGCACGCCGTCGAGCGCGAGGACAGCGATCACTGACATGTCCAGAATTTAGCCGAGGGTGACATCGGGACCGCTTTTTCCGGCCGGGCCGGCTGCGGAGGATGGGTCGTACGCGGAGCCGGAGCGAGGGGACGCCCGGCAGCCGGCTTCGTCCTTTCCGTTTCAGGTATTTCCGTTTCATCCGAACGAAGGGTTTTCCGTGTTCAAGCCCAGCTCTCTGCCGCGCCGTGCCGCGCGCGTCGCCGCCGTCGCCCTGGCCGCCGGGACGGTGTGCGCCACCGCCATGACCGGCAGCGCCGGAGCCATCGTCAAGGGGCAGGACTCCACCGAGCGTTACCCGTTCATGGTGTCGATCCCGCTGAGCGCCCCGGACATCCACGTGTACGACGCCCCGTGCGGCGGAACGCTGATCGACCCGCAGTGGGTGCTGACGGCGGCCCACTGCGTCGACCCCGATCTGGTGAAGCTGGACGGGACCGTCCGCGTCGGCTCCGCGCAGCGCAAGTCCGGGGGCACCGTCCGCGCCATCGACCGGACGGTGATCCACCCCGGCTACCGGCTGGGCAGCCCCAACCAGAACGACCTCGCGCTCGTTCGGCTGGCCCGCCCGGTCGCGGAGAAGCCGATCAGGATCGCCGGGGAGCCGGGGCGGCCCGGCACCCCGACCCGGCTGCTCGGGTTCGGCACCGTCCTCGACACGACCGATCTCACGAAGGCGGAGTTCCCGGACCGGCTCCAGGAGCTGGACACCCGCAGGGGGGCCGACGACGAGTGCTCTCCCGGGCGTGCGGGAGCGACCAGGCTCTGCACGGTCAGCCGGACGCCGGGCAGCATGGCCTGCTTCGGGGACTCCGGCGGCCCGCAGATCCAGCAGGGCAGGGGTGGCCGCTGGGAGCTGATCGGGACCACCTCGGGTGACGGGGACACCGACCCGGCCTGCTCCACCGGCCCCGGCCTCTACACCAACGTTCCCGCCTACGCGAGCTGGATCTGGAAGACGGTCCACCAGCACGGCTGACGCGGGCCGGAATGTGGTCCGGGCCCGGCTCTCGGTTAGGTTCCAGGCATGTCGGTGATCGCCGTTCTCGTACTCGACGGGGTGCCCGGACACCACCTCACCACCCCGGGGCTGGTGTTCGGTGCGGCGGCCCGCGACCGCCCGGGCGTCGCCTACGAGGTGCGGCTCTGCGCCGGTCCCGGGCTCACCGGGGTGGGGTTGCCGGCCCCGCTGCGGATCACCGTCCCCTGGGGGCTGGAGGGTCTCGCCGACGCGGACATCGTGCTGGTGCCCGGTCACGACGGCTACCACGGCGAGCCCGCGGCGGCGGTGCTCACCGCACTGCGGGCCGCCGCCGCGCGGGGGAGCCGGATCGGGGCGGTGGGGACGGGTGTGTTCACCCTGGCGGCCACCGGCCTGCTCGACGCCCGGCGCGCCACCACCGGCTGGCGCCACACCGGGGAACTGGCCCGGCGCCACCCCCGGATCGAGGTCGACCCGGTCGGTTCGGCCGTGGCCGACGGCCCCTTCCTGACCTCGGCCGGGATCTTCGGCGGCATGGACGTCTGCCTGCGCCTGCTGGCCCAGGACCACGGGGAGCGGACCGCCGGTGAGACGTCCCGGGAACTCCTCACCCCACTGCTGTCGTACGCGGACCGTGTCCAGGAGGACATCGACCGGGAGATCGCGGACAGCGTCGGCATCGAGCCGACCCTGCGGTGGCTGGAGACCCGTCTGCACCTCCCGCTGACCCCCGCGGACATCGCCGCGCACGCCGGGATCAGCGTCAGCAGCCTCGTCCGCCGCTTCCGCGCGCACGCCGGCGTCAGCCCGCCGCAGTACCTGCTGCGACGGCGGCTGGAGCGGGCGTGTGAGCTGCTGGAGGGCACCGACGAACCGGTGGAGCGGGTGGCGGCCCTCGCCGGGTTCACGTCCCCGGCGAGCCTGCGGCAGCACTTCTCCCGGCTGACGGGCACCACGCCCCGGTCCTACCGCTCCCGGCGCAGGGCGGCCCGCGCGGCGGCGGACGGTCCGGTCGGGGCCGGGCCGGGGCCGGATGTGAGGATCGGGGGATGAACCACATCATCAGGGCCGTGCGGCACGAGGACTGGAGCAGGGTCAAGGCGATCAGGCTGGAAGCACTGCGGGACCCGCTCGCGCATCTCGCCTTCCTCGAAACCCACGAGCAGGCCGCGGCGAAGCCCGACGCCTTCTGGCAGGAGCGCGCCGCCGGAGCCGCCGAGGGGAGGACGGCCCGGCAGTTCGTCGCCGAGTCGGCGGACGGGCGCTGGCTCGGCACGGTCTCGGTGCTCGTCGAGCGGGCGGGCGTCGAGACGTTCTTCGACGATGTCCCGGAGCAGGCGCAGACCCACTTCGTGGGGGTGTTCGTCCAGCCGGAGGCGCGCGGTACCGGCCTCGCGGAGGAGCTTTTCCGGGCCGCGCTCGCGTGGTCGTGGTCACTCCCCGAGCCACGGATCGAACGCGTCCGGCTCTTCGTGCACGAGGACAACCCCCGCGCGGAGGCGCTGTACGCCAAGGTCGGTTTCCGGCGCACGGGCTTCTCGGTGCCCGCCGCCGCGGACCCGGCGCGCCGGGACAACGAGCTCGTCCTGCTTCGCGGTTGAGAAAAGCGGCTTGCCTGGTCCCGGGCGGGGCGGGCGCGGTCGTCCTTCGGTGACCGCGCCCGCTCGCGCCTGGCGGCGGCGCACCGGTGGGAGACGGAGGGGGCGCCGTCGCGCTCAGCCGGTGCCGGGAATTCTCCCAGGGTTCACCCAGCGGGGTGTGGCACGCTCTTACGGTTCGCGCTCTTACGGTCCGATTTCTTTTACCCGTGCCCGGGCCGTTGCGGTGGTTTGCCCCCCCCGGGAGTCTTCGTTCCGTGTCCATTCGTCACGCCGTTCCCCATTCCGTGCGACGCCCGCTCGCCGCGCTGGCCCGCCGATGGGCTGTAGCGCGTCCCGAGACGGGCACCGCGGCCGAGCCCGAGCAGCCCGAGCAGCCCGAGCCGGGGACCGGTCCGGACGGACCGGCGGTGGACGGACGGCGGATACGGGAGGACGAGCTGCTCGCCGGTCTTCCCGGGACGGTTCGGCACGGCGACCACCTGGCGGTGGTGCGGGAGGGGCTCATGCCGGCCGCGTGCCGGGACGGGAACCTCGCCGACGTCGCCGATGTGCTGGAGGCGGCGGGCATCGCCTACGGGGTGGTGCCCGACCCGCTGCCGCGCCACCGCCTGGCGATCGCCCCCGGCGACCGGGCGGCCGTGCTGGAGGCGGTGTCCGCCGCCTTCGGCGGACAGGCCGTCTATGCCGATCTCCTCGAACACGGCCGGACCCTCGCCACCGCCCTGGCCGAGCAGCTCGTCGAGACGGTCGCGGCCGTCGAAGGCCCCGAAGCCGTTGAGGTCGCTGAAGCCGTCGAGGCCGTCGAGGCCCCCGGGTCCGAGCCCCCGGCCGAGCCGGACCCGGCCGGCCCGCCGCCGGACCGGGTCAAGGGCATCCGCGTCTACCGGCCCGCCGTGGTCGGCGACCTCCTGTACGGGGCGCAGGAGGGCTGCGACGTCGAGTTCTGGGACTCGGCCGCGCCGTCCCCGGGTGCGATCGCCTCGATCGACCAGACCTCCTTCGGATGGTGGCTGCCGTCGCTGGCCGCCACCGCCACCACCAGCGTCTCCGGCCGCGACTACCCGCTG
The DNA here is from genome assembly GCF_040685575.1 of Kitasatospora sp. NPDC088351. Lineage (NCBI taxonomy): Bacteria > Bacillati > Actinomycetota > Actinomycetes > Kitasatosporales > Streptomycetaceae > Kitasatospora > Kitasatospora sp. NPDC088351. Next base: position 53,507 of record NZ_JBFBIL010000029.1, read on the forward strand.
GTCGACGCGTTCGCCACCGTGTTCCCCGACGATGTCGACTTTCCCGTCGACGCCGTCATCACCTGGGTCGACGGCGACGACCCGGACTGGCGCCGGCGCCGGGACGCGACCCGCGGGGACCACCCCGGCCGGTCGCGGGGCCTGGCCGACGACACCGAGCAGCGCTACCGGAGCCGCGACGAACTGCGCTACTGCCTGCGCTCGATAGCGGCGTACGCCCCGTGGATCCGCCAGGTCTTCCTCGTCACCGACGACCAGGTCCCCGCCTGGCTGGACGCCACCGGGCCGGGCCTGACCGTCGTCTCGCACCGTGAGCTGTTCGCCGGAACGGGCGCCGGGCCGGTGTTCAACTCCCGCGCCATCGAGAGCCGCCTGCACCTCGTCCCCGGCCTCGCCGAGCACTTCCTCTACCTCAACGACGACATGTTCCTCGCCCGCCCGCTCGCCCCGCAGCAGTTCTTCCTCGGCAACGGCCTGCCGCTCTGCTTCCCCGACAGCCGGGTGATACCGCCCGGACGGAGTCTGCCCGACGGCGGCGATCTCAGCGACACCGTCTACGCCAGCGCGCAGCACAACACCCGTGCCGTGCTGACCGAGGCCACCGGCCGTACCTACCCCCGCACGCTCAAGCACGTCCCGTACCCGCTGCGGCGCAGCGTCCTGGCGGAGGCCGGCGAACGCTTCGCCGCCGAGCTCGCGGCGACCGTCACCTCGCCCTTCCGCTCGGCCGCCGACCTCGCGCCGGTCACCCTGGGCACCTACTACGCCCACGCCACCGGCCGCGCGGTGGAGGGGCAGCTGGTCGACGGCTACTTCGTCACCGACAGCACCGAGGACCTCGCCCGCCTGCCCGAGCTGCACGGCCACCGGTGGGCCGATGTGCTGTGCCTGGCCGACGGCGTGCGCGACAACGTGCCCGCCGACGAGCAGGACCGGGCCGTCACCGCCTTCCTCCGGGCGTACTTCCCCGCCCCCTCGCCGTTCGAGCACCCCGGGGCCGGACCGGCGTAGCGGCCCCGCGGCACCCGAGGCCCGGCCCGCCGCTTCATGGGCTGCCGCGCTTCGAGCACCTCTTCGACGGAGGGAAAGGTGTAGCCGTCAGATATCCGGGCCTGGCGAAGACCGGCGGACCCTCCGGCGAGGAGGTGCGCCGGAAGGTCCGCCGCCGACCGGACCGAGGTCGTGCTCAGCCGGGCTGTGCGGAGTCGGGGGTGCGGGAGCCGGCGGACGCCAGATCCGCGACCAGGAGGGCCAGCAGTTCCCCCGGCGCCTCGATGAAGCGGTAGTGGCCTCCGTCCAGGAGCTCGAAGGCCGTTTGGCCGCAGGCCGACCAGCCGGCCATGAGCGACGGGGGAATGCCCGTGTCCCCGGTCCACCCGATGGCGGTGACGGGGCACGGCAGCCGAACCGGCTCGGCCACGTGATACCGCTTGTTCATGTCGACGTCGTTGCGCAGCACGCCGAGGTAGAGCTCCAGCAGGCTCGGCTCCAGGGTGCCGCCCAACTCCGCGACGAGCTGGCGCAGTTCGGCGGCCAGCTCGTCGTCGGTCAGGTCGAGGAAGCGGCCGTAGGGGCCGTCCTGCGGCGCCACCTCGGCGGAGACGAACACCCGGGCCGGGGCGGGGCAGCCCCGCTGGACAAGCCGTACGGCCGTCTCGTACGCGGCCAGCGCGGAGCCGCAGTGCCCGAACAGCGCGTAGGGGCGGTCCAGGTAGGGCCGCAGCGCTTCGCCGAGGTCGTCGGCCATCGCCTCGTAGGTGGAGTAGGCGGGCTCGCGCATCCGGTTCTCCCGGCCGGGCAGTTGCACGGGGCAGATCTCGACGCCGTCGACCGTCGACGGCCAGTGGCGGTACATGCTCGCTCCGCACCCGGAGTAGGGCAGGCAGAACAGTCTCGCCGGTGCCACCGGTGAGGGCTCGCGCAGGAACCACTTGTTGCGGGTACGGGCCGTTGGGGCGTCCACTGATGACCTTCCGTGAGGGGGGCTTCTTCCCGGTGCTCGCTGTGCCGGTGTCGACAGCGGTGAGCCGATAGCGGTGAGCCGATAGCGGTGAGCCGGCAGCGGTGGAGCCGGCCGGGGTTGGGGCGGCCGGGGTTGGGGCGGCGGCGCCTACCGGGCTCGCGCGGTGATCGGCAGGTGGGTGAAGCCGGCGATGATGTTCGACCGCATGCGCCGGGGCGTCCCGGCGAGTTCGAAACCGGTGAACCGGCCGAGCAGTTCGGTGAACAGGATCCGCAAGGTCACCCGTGCCACGGTGTGGCCGATGCAGTAGTGCGCGCCCACACCGAACGCGATGTGCTTGTTGGGCCGGCGCCGGATGTCGAAGGTGTCCGGGTCGGCGAACACGGTCTCGTCGCGGTTGGCCGACGCCAGCCACACGACGACCGCGTCCCCCGCCGGGATCGGCACCCCCCGGACCTCGACGTCGCGGGTGGTGTGGCGCATGAAGTGCTGGGTGGGCGAGGCCCATCGCAGTGCTTCCTCCACGCCGCCGTTGAGCAGCTCCGGGTGGGCCGCCCAGTCGTCGAGGACCGCCGTCCCGGCCAGCTCCGCCATCGCCGCGTTCGGTGGCTGGGCCGTGGTGACGGCCGCGCCGAGCAGCAGGCTGTAGCAGTTGGACACGATCTCGCCCGGCGACAGCCGCCGTCCGTCCAGCTCCATGGTCAGCAGCACGCTGATCAGATCGTCACCCGGCGAGCGCCGGCGCCGGGTGACGACGTCCTGGAAGTAGGCGAACAGCTCACGGTGGGCGGTCACAAGGGTGGCCTGTGGTCCGGCGGCGAGCTGGAACTCGGGGTCGTCCGCGGCGATGCACGCGTGGGTGAGCCGGACCAGGCGCGGCCAGTCCTGCTCCGGCAGCGCCATCATCGTGCCGATCACCGCCATCGGCATGGCGGCCATCGCGGCGGCGAAGTCGAACGGCCCGCCGTCGGCCAACGGCCGGAGCAGCTCGACGACGACGGCGCGGACGGCCTCCCGGTCGTTCTCCACCGTCCTGATCGACAGCGCCTGTTGCAGCGGGCCGCGCAGACGCGAGTGCTGCGGCGGGTCGGTCACCGCCATCTGCCTGCCGCCGGCGGGGTCACCCTTGCCGAGGAGGTTGAGCAGGGTGCCCTGTTCGGAGGTGAACGCCTCGTGGTCGCGGAGTACCCGGTTGGCCTCGGCGTATCCGACGACCGACCAGTAGCCGAGGTCGCCGGCCGCCTGCCGGCTCACCGGAGCGTCGCGGCGCAGCCGTCGCCACAACTCGTGGGCCCCGCCCCTGTGGTAGAGGCCGGGGTCGATCAGATCGACCTGCTGTGGTGCGGAGACCGGGCATCGCGTGGTCGGGGGAACCGCCGTCATCGGGACCGCTCCTCCCGCGTCGTCGTACCCGGCGTCGTATCCGGCGTCTCCATCCGGGCGACGAGGGCCGTCGCCAGCTCCGCGACGGTCGGCGACAGGTACAGGGTCTGCGCGGGGATGTCCACGCCGAACTCGCGCTGGACGGCGACCAGGAGGTCGGTGGCCAGCAGCGAGTGCCCGCCGAGGTCGAAGAAGTCGTCGTCGACCCCGACCGGCTCGACGCCGAGGAGGTCGCCCCACAGCTCGACCAGCCGCAGCTGCACCGGGGTGAGGGGTGCGACGAACTCGTTGGCCACGTTGCGCGGCACCCGGGTGGCGGTGGGCAGGGCCTGGCGGTCGATCTTGCCGTTGCGGTTCACCGGCAGCTCGGGACGGACCAGGATGGCCCAGGGAATCAGATATCCCGGCAGTCTGCCCCGCAGTTCGTGGCGGAGCCGCCGGCCGAGGTCGGCCGAACCCGGCAGCTGCGGATCGGTGGGCACGACGTACCCCAGCAGCCTGGTGCCACCCGCCGGGTCGGCCTGCGGCAGCACGACCGCGTGCCGCACCTGGGCGAGCCGCTCCAGCTCGACCTCGACGGTGCGCGGTTCGGCGCGGTAGCCCTGGACCTTGACCTGGTCGTCCGCGCGTCCGACGAACTCCAGCGTGCCGTCCGGCAGCCAGCGCACAAGGTCGCCGGTCCGGTACATCCTGGCCCCGGGCTCCGTTCCGAACGGATCGGGCAGGAACCGTTCGGCCGTCGCGGCCGGGCGGCCCAGGTAGCCGCGGGCCAGGCCCGCCCCGGCCGCGTACAGCTCGCCGCACTCGCCGGCGGGCACGGGTTCGAGGTCGCCGTCGAGCACGGCGACCCTGGTGCCGCTGACCGGGCGGCCGATCGGCACGCTCCGCAGCGCCGCGAGGGTACTGCTGGTCCAGCAGGTCGTGTACGTGGTGTTCTCGGTCGGTCCGTAGCCGTTGGTGAAGAGCAGGTCCGGGTACCTGGCCAGCAACCGCTGGACATGGCTCGGCGAGGCCACGTCACCCCCGGTGAGGACGTGACGCACACCGGCGAACGCCTCCGGGTGGGAGCTCACCATCTGGTGGAAGAAGCCGGTGGTCAGCAGAAGCACCGTCACGCGCTCGGCGCGGACGACGCGCGCCACGTGCTCCAGCGTGATCGCGACCGGGGGGAAGAGGACCAGCCGGCAGCCGTTGACCAGGGGAGCCCAGATCTCCAGCGTGGACGCGTCGAACGCGACCGGCGCGATGTGGAAGAAGACGTCGCCGGAACGGATCTCCATCCAGTCCGCGCCCCGGACGAGCCGGTCGATCGCCCGATGGGGCACGCCGACGCCCTTGGGCTCGCCGGTGGAGCCCGAGGTGTAGCTGAGGTAGGCGAGCCGGTCCGGGCTGTCCGGGCCGTCCGGGCTTTCCGGGAGGGCCGGGGCCGGGGCCGTCGGCTCGGCGGCCGGCCGTTCCGGCGCGGGGCCTTCCACCACCGCGACGACCCCGGCGGGTATCCGGTCCCGCAGCGCCTCTTCGGCGATCACCAGGCCCGCGTCGGCGTCCTTGAGCAGCAGCTCGTGGCGGCCGGGCGGGTCGTCCGGTTCGAGTCCGAGGTACGCCCCGCCCGCGATGAGGACGGCGAGCAGGGCCACGATCAGCTCCGGTGACCGTCGCACCAGCACGCCGACGACGTCCTCCGGCGCCAGGCCGGCCGCTCGCAGCCGCCCGGCGAGCCGGTTGGCACGGTCGTTGAGCTGCCGATAGGTCAGGGTCTGTCCGTCGCAGGTGACCGCGGGCGCGTGCGGAGCCCGCTCCGCCTGCTCGGCGACCAGCTCATGAATGGTCCGGGCGTCGAACGGCGGCCGTCCGCTGCCGATGAACCCGGGAGTGCCGGAGGTGAAGACCGTCCTGGTCAACTGCTTCCCACTTTCCTGTCCTGAGGTGTCCCCGTCGGGGCCGAACGCACCCAGGTCGCGACGGCGCGGCCGAGCTCCGTCCCGTCGCGACGGAAGAGTGCGGTGGTGCAGGTGAGGACCCTGCCGTCGCCGGGTACGCCGCGGCCGACCACGACGACGGCCTCACCGACACGGGGAAGGGCCGAGACGCGGGCCGTCATCCGGCCGAGCACCAGCGGGCCGCGGAGCGGGTCGAGCGTCCAGCCTCCCGGGCAGTCCAGCACGGCCCACACCGATTCCTCGGTGACGGCGCCGGTCCCGTCCCCGTCGGCGGCGTCCGGTGTCCAGACGCACGCGACCCGGTTCCCCGGGCCGGGCACCGGGCCCGGTGCCAGCCGCGGACCGTCCCGGTGGTCGGGACCGCAGACGAAGCAGGTGGGGAAGGGGTGGGAACGGTGCCCCTCGTAGCGGCGCATGGCGTGCTCCGCGACGGCCGGCGGGACGAAATCCACCGGGCCCGCGACGGCTGCCCGGGGTGACGCGGTCGCGATGAGCTCCTCGCCGTGCCAGACATGGACCCGCTTGCCGCTCCGGGCCGTCCGGAGGCCGGTGTCCAGCGGTGGCGGGGCGTGCAGCTGGACGACGAGATCGCCGCCGGTCGCCAGCATCCGGCGGGCCCGCGCCGCGACGAGACCGCACGCGTAGCCGCCGTGGGCACTGTCGGGTGGGCCGTTGTAGCGGCGGTCGATACGGATCACCTGGTTCGCGGTGCCACCGGGGGCGTCCACCGGCTCAGACCGCCGGGACGTGGAAGAAGGTGTCCCGTGCCGCGATGCGGCCCTGCGGCGTCATCCGGAAGAAGTCCGCGAACCGCAGCTCGACCTCGCCGCCGTCGTGCAGTACGCCGCGGAACAGGCCGTGCACCGCTATCTCGTCATCGGTCGCGACCACGGTGGCCAGGGTGTGCGCGCCGGTACGGATCACCCGCTGGTCGAGGTAGAAGCGCTCCAGTTCGGCATGCCCGACCATGGGCCGGTACCCGGGCCGGTGGTAGCGCGCGTCCGGGGTGAACAGGGCGACCAGCGCGGGCACGTCTCCGGCGTCGACGAGCTGGTAGTAGCGGCGGACCTGGGACACCCCCAGCGCCTGGGGCGGTGGTGTCGCCTGGGCCGCCGGGGTTCCGTCGGGGTGGGGGAGGGTGTGGACCATTACGAGGTGCTTCCTGTGATCGCTGTCGGAGCGGTGGTTCGCGGGGCGAGATCCGGTACCGCCGCGGCGTCCGGGGCGCCGTCGAGCGCTTCGACCAGCCGGGCCGGCGTGGGTGCCTGGAACAGGGCGCCCAGGGCGAGTTCACGGCCGAACCGCACCCGCACCCGGTTGATCAGCCGGGTGGCGAGCAGGGAATTGCCGCCCAGCGTGAAGAAACCGTCGTCGACGCCCACCGGGGAGAGACCGAGCACCTCGGCGAAGAGCGCGCACATCGCCTGCTCCGCCGGGTTTCCCGGCCCTCGCCCGGACGGTGCCGGTGCGAGGTCCACGGCGGGCAGCGCGGCCCGGTCGATCTTCCCCCTGGGGGTCAGGGGGAGGGCGTCGAGCGTGACGATCACCGAGGGCACCATGTAGTCGGGCAGGAGCGCGGCGGCGTGCTCCCGCAACGAGGCCGGGTCCAGCCCCGAGCCCCCGGCCGGGACGACGTAGCCGATCAGGCGCTTGTCGTCCGAACCGCTGGTGCCGGTGACCACGGTCGCCTGGGCGACCCCGGGATGCCCGGCGAGCACGGCCTCGATCTCGCCCGGCTCGATGCGGAAACCATGGAGTTTGACCTGCTCGTCCGCCCGGCCGAGGAACTCCAGTTCGCCATCGGGGTTCCAGCGGACCACGTCGCCCGTGCGGTACATCCGCCCGCCCGGTTCGCCGAACGGGCACGGCACGAACTGGCCGGCCGTCAGGCGGGGGTTGTTCAGGTACCCGCGCGCCACACCGGCACCGGCGACGTACAGCACACCGGCCACCCCCGGTGGCACCGGCGACAGCGCCTCGTCCAGGACGTACACACGCCTGTTGTCCACCGGCCGGCCGATGGGCACGACGTCGGGCACGGCCCGACCGGGGCGGAGCACCCTGCGGGTGGTGAACGTGGTGGCCTCGGTCGGGCCGTATCCGGCGACCACCACGGAGTCCGGACAGTGCTCCAGCACCCGCCGAACCGCGTCGGCCGGCACGATGTCACCGCCGGTCCACACCTGGCCGACCCGGGCCAGGGCGCCGGGGGACTCCTCGGCGAACACCCGGAACAGCCCGGCCGTCAGCCACAGCGCGCTGACCCGGTGATCGGCGATGAGCCGGTGGAGGGCCGAGAGCGCCAGTTCGCCGGGCGGGGCCACGACCACCTGGCCCCCGTTGAGCAGCGGCACCCACCACTCGAAGGTCGAGGCGTCGAAGGCGTGCGGGGAATGCGCGAGCACCCGGGGGCCGCTCCCGCCCCGCCAGGACCGTTGCGAGGTCAGGCTGACGACATTGCGGTGGCTCAGGGCCACGCCCTTCGGTGTGCCCGTGGACCCCGAGGTGTACAGGACGCACACCAGGTGGTCCGGGCGCAGCGGTACGACGGGGTCGGTGGCCGGCTCTCCGGCGAGGCCGGGGTCGGCGTCGACGACGACACCCGGTGTGCCGCGGGTCAGCTCGTGGTCCTGGGTGGCTCGATGGGTGAGCAGCACCGCCGCCCCGGTCCCGGCCATGACGTGCCGCAGGCGGGCCACCGGGGACCGGGCGTCCAGCGGTACGTAGGCGCCGCCGGCCTTGCTGATCGCCAGGACCGCCACCACCACGTCGGCGGAGCGTTCCATGAGCACGGCCACCGTGCTGTCGCAGCGGACCCCCATCGAGACCAGCCGGTGGGCCAGTCGGTTGGCCCGGGCGTTCAACTCGGCGTAGGTCAGGGTGGTTTCCCCGGACACCACGGCGGGCGCACCGGGGGTGCGCGCGACCTCGGCGGCGAAGGCCAGCGGCACCGTCGGGTGCGGCAGCGGACGCGTGGTGCGGTTGCCCGCCACGACCGTCCGGTGCCGTTCCTCGGCGGTGAGGATGTCCGGCCGGCCGACCGGCTGGTCCGGATCGGCGGTGACCGAGTCCAGGAAACGCAGGAACCGCCGCTGGTGGGCGGTGAGTTCGGCCTCGGAGTAGAGCGCGGGGTTCGCGTCGAGGTCGAACCGGGGCTCGGTGCCGTCGGACCGGTCGTAGACGGAGAACGAAAGATCCTCGACCGGCCCGTTGGACAGGTTGTGCGCGGTGGCCCGTACGCCCGCGAAGTCCAGGTGGTAGTAGAAGGACATGATGTTGGCGACGGGGCCGAACAGGACCCGCTCCGACCGCGCCGGGTCCAGCTCCCTGCGCAGGTCCTCGCTGCGGTGGCGCTGGTGCGGGCGCAGGGCGCCGATCTCCTCGGTCGCCTGTCGGACGAGCGCGGACAGGCCCTGGTCCGGGCGCACGCGCAGCCGCAGCGGTACCACGTTCGCCACCATGCCGGGGACGGCCGGCGCGGAGGATCCCGTACGCCCGGTCACCGGCATGCTGAGCACGACGTCCCGTTCGCCGCTGAGGCGGTGGAGGTACGCGGCGACCGTCGCGATGAAGGCGGTGGGCCAGCTCGCTCCGGCGGGTCGTGCGGCCCGCCGCAACGCGGCCACGGTGGGCGCGGAGAGGCTGCCGGTACGACGCAGGAAGCCGTCCGAGACCGGCGCCGACCGGCTGGCGAGGCTGACCGGGTCCGGTCGGCCGGCCAGCCGGGCCGCCCAGAACTCCCGGTCCAGTCGGGGCTGTTCCGACGAGTGGTAGGCCGCGTCGTGCGCCAGCAGCAGGCTCAGCGGTCCGAAGGCCGGTCCTGCGCCGGCCCTGCCCTCGACCAGCCTGGTGTAGGTCCTGGCGACGCGGCGCGCGATGAGCGACATGCTGAAGCCGTCGACCACGATGTGGTGGACGCGCTGGTACCAGAGGAAGCGGTCCGGCGCGATCCTGAACAGGGCCTGGCGGAACAGCGGGTCGCGGGTGAGCCCGACCGGGGTGGCCAGGTCGGTGCGCATCCACCGCTCGGCCGCCCGCAGCGGATCGGGTGCCGAGGTGAGGTCGGCCCGGTGCAGCGACCAGTCGGGCGACGGGGTGACGACCTGCCGGGGGCCCTGGGCGCCGTCGGTGAAGCGGACGCGCAGCGACTCGGTCTCGTCCACCACGCGCCGCAGCGCCGCCTCGAACAGCTCCGCGTCGACCGGCCCGGGGATGTCCAGGTACTCGCCGGTGTTGTAGGCGGGGCTGCCGGGGCGCAGATGGTGGGCGTACCAGATGCCGGACTGCGCCGACGACAACGGCAGCTCGTGTCCGTGGCTCATCCGAGTTCCTCCAGGATCGCCGAGAGCGCGCCGGCGAAGGACGCGACGTGCGGTGGCGACAGCATGTCGTGGTGGTTGCCGGGCACCTCGACCACGCTCAGCGCCCCCTGGGTGTGTTCCTGCCAGAGCGCGGGAACCACCACCGGGCTGCCGAGCGTGGGGTGGGTCTCGGCGCTCGTGAACAGGTGGATCGCCGTACGCAGCCGCGCCGTTGAGCGGTAGCGGCCGGCGGCTTCGCCGTTGGCGGTGAAGACCCGCACCATGCGCCGCAGTTGCTCGGTCCGCACCCGCGCGGGAAGCAGCTCGCGGACGTGTGCGTCGTGGAGCAGCAGCGCGATGGCGTCCCGCTCGTCGAGGTCGTCCCGTTCGTCGACGGCGTGGGCCGGCGGCCCGGAGGCGATCGTGAACCGGGTGGCCTCGCTCGTGTCACGGTCGCCGGACGGGCCCATGGAGCCGGGCGCTCCGACGTCGATGATCCCGAGGAACCCCGGTGGGTGCCCCTGCTCCTCCAGCAGACGGGCCATCTCGAAGGCGACCAGCCCGCCGAAGGACCAGCCGGCCAACAGGTACGGGCCGTCGGGCAGCACGGCCCGCAGCTCCCGCAGGTAGCGCTCGGCCTGCTCCTCGACGGTGGCCGGCGGCTGTTCGTCGGTGTTGTAGCCGACGGCCTCCAGGCCGTAGACGGGCCGCCCGGCCGTGAGGTGTCCGGCCGTGAGGTGTTCGGCCAGGTGCAGGAAGGAGCACACGTCACCGCTCTGCGGATGCACCAGGATCAGCGGCGCCCCGCGTCGGTCTCCTTCGACCAGCGGAACCACGAGCCGCCGCAGCGCCGCCGACGCGGTGGGCAGTTCCGCGCACAGGCCCTCGACGGTGGGATGACGGAACACCGTGTTCAGCGGCACGGTGACGCCCCACTCCCGCCGGATCGCCTCGACGAGCTCGACCGCCCTGAGCGAATGTCCGCCGAGCTCGAAGAAGTTGTCCCGCACGCCGACCCGCGGGGTGCTCAGCACCCGCCCCCAGATCCTGGTCATCAGCAGTTCCAGCCGGTCCCGCGGCGGCAGCACGCCCTCCTCGGGACCGCGGCGGGCGGGCGCGGGCAGGGCCGCGCGATCCACCTTTCCGTTGGTGGTCAACGGGATCCGGTCGAGGACGGTCAGCGTCGCGGGCACCATGAACTCCGGCAGGGTCTCGCGCAGCGAGCGCCGCAGGGCCGCCGGGTCGCCGGGCCGGTCCTGCCACACCACGTAGCCGGCCAGTTCGGCGTCGGTCCCGCTGCCCCGTACCGTCACCGCCGCCCTGGCGACACCGGGCCGCGCGCACAACGCGGCCTCGATCTCGCCCAGCTCGATGCGGTATCCCCGGATCTTCACCTGTTCGTCGGTCCGGCCGAGGAAGACGAGGTTGCCGTCCGGCAGATACCGGGCCAGGTCACCGGTCCGGTACAGCCGTCCGCCGTCGCCGCCGAACGGATCGGGGACGAACCGCTCGGCGGTCAGTCCCGGCCGGTTGGCGTACCCCCGGGTGACGCCGACCCCGCCGATGTGGATCTCACCCGGCACGCCGACGGGCACCGGGGCCCCGGCCCGGTCCAGCAGGTAGATCCGGAGGTTGCCGAGCGGGCGGCCGATGGGCACCGACCCGCCCGGCCGGCCCAGATCCCGTTCGGCGTCCACCCGCCGGGTGATACAGCCGACGGACGCCTCGGTGGGGCCGTAGCCGTTCCACAGCGTGGGAACCACGTCGAGCAGCCGCCGGGCGAGCCGTGGCTGGAGCGGCTCACCCACACAGATCGCCTGGAAGCGGCTGCCGCCCTTCCAGCCGCTGTCCAGCAGCAGCAGCCAGGTGGCCGGTGTGGCCATGAGCGTGGTGACGCCGAACTCGCGCATCATCTCCGTGAGGCGCGGCCCGTCGACCGCGACCTCCGACGGGGCGATCACCACGCTCGCGCCCCAGGCCAGGGGCATGAGCACCTGGGGAACGATGACGTCGAAGGAGATCGAGGCCACCGAGGCGACGACATCGGCCCCGCTGAGGTCCAGTTGCCGGCCGCGGACCACCAGGTAGTTGACCACGCCCTCGTGCGGGACCAGCACGGCCTTGGGGCGGCCGGTCGAACCGGAGGTGTAGATCGAGTACGCGAGGCCGGCCGGCGTCGCCAGTGCCGGCAGCCGGTCCTCGGGCAGGGCCGCGATGAGCCGTGCCTCGGCGTCCATCCAGACGGTCGCGGCGCTGTTCCGCGGGAGCCGGTCGCTCAGGGACCGCTGGGTGAGCAGCAGCGGCACCTCGGCGTCGGCGAGCATGAACGACATGCGTCGGGCCGGGAGATCCGGGTCCAGCGGCAGGTAGGCGGCGCCGGACTTGAGGACCGCCAGCAGGGCCACGACCAGGTCCGCCGAGCGCGGCAGGCAGACGCCGACCAGGCGTTCCGGGCCCGCGCCCCTGGCCCGTAGATGGCGGGCCAACTGGTTGGCCCGACGGTCGAGTTCCCGGTAGGTCAGGCGGTGGGCGCCACAGCGGACCGCCACCGCGTCGGGGGTCAGCCGGGCCCGCTCCTCGACCAGCTCGTGCACACAGAGGTCCGAGGGGAAGGGCTCGTCGGTGGCGTTGGCCGTCACCAGCAGCCCCTCGCGCTCGGCATCGGTGAGCAGGTCCAGGCGCGAGACGGGACGGCCGGGATCGCTCGACGCGCTGTCCAGCAGCCGCAGGTAGTGGCCGACCAGACGCTCCACGGTCGCGCGGTCGAAGAGATCGGTGTCGAAGGCCACGGTGCCGGTCGTCCCGGTCGGCCGGTCGGCCACCACCAGGCTGAGATCGACCTTGGCCGTGCCGTTGTCGACGTCGATCTGTTCGGCCTCCGCCCCCGCCAGCCGCAGGGCGGCGGCCGGGTCGGACAGGCCCGCGAACATCACCTGGAACAGCGGATTGCGGTCAAGGCCGCGCTCCGGCCGCAGCTCCTGCACCAGCCGTTCGAACGGCACGTCCTGGTGCGCGTAGGCGTCCACGGCGGTCCGGCGGACCCGGTCGAGCAGATCGGAGAAGCCGGGGTCGTCCGCGAGGTCGGTGCGGATGACCAGGGTGTTGATGAACGAGCCCACCAGCGGATCGAGTTCAGGCCTGGTCCGGCCCGCGACCGGTGTGCCGACCGCCACGTCGGACTGTCCGCTGCAGCGGGCGAGCAGGGCCTGGAACGCGGCGAGGAGCGTCATGAACATCGTCGCGCCGTGCCGCCGGCCCACCCGTCGCAACCGCTCGGCCAGCTCTTCGGGCACCGTGAAGGTGATCCGCTCGCCCCGGCCCGAGCGGACCGGCCCGCGGGGCCGGTCGGTGGGCAGGTCCAGCGGCGAAAGGCCGGTCAACTGTGTTTTCCAGTAGTCCAGTTGGCTTCGCAGGCGGTCACCGGAGAGCCGGTTCCGCTGCCAGTGGGCGAAATCCGCGTACTGGATCGGCAGGGGCGGCAGCTCGTGCTCCCGGCCTTCCAGCCGGCTCCGGTACATCGTGGACAGGTCGTCCCACAGCAGCGGCATCGACCAGCCGTCGACCGCGATGTGGTGGACCACCACCACCAGGACGTGGTCGTTCTCGTCCATCCGCAGCAGCGAGGCGCGCAGCAGCGGGGCGGCGGTCAGGTCGAACGGGCGCAGGATCTCGGTGTGAACGAGATCGAGGGCCCGCCGCGTCCGGAGTTCCGCGGGCTCGGACCGCAGGTCCGTGACGGGCAGTTCGATCGGCCGGACCGGCGAGACCGAGGGCCGGGGGCGCCCGTCCTGCTCGGGAAAGACGGTGCGCAGGACTTCGTGCCGCCGCACCAGATCGGTGAGGCCGTGGCCGAGGGCGGCCACGTCCAGCGGGCCGCGCAGCCGGAAGACCTCGTGGACGTTGTACAGCGCGGGGCCGTCGGACAGCCGCTCGACCAGCCACATGCGTTCCTGGGTGAACGACGCCACCTGGGCGCCCTCGGGGCGGGGCGGGACGGCGTCTCCCGTAACTCCCGCATCTCCCGTGGCTCCCGTGCGGCCCTCGGCGGCCCTTCTCCGGGCCGCGCGTACGCGCTGGTCGAGCAGCGCCCGTGCGGTGGCCGGCGCGGAGCCGGCCGGCTCGCCCGGCCCGGGTCGACTGTGCTGCGCCTTCACGGCCGCTGGACCTTTCCGGCGGGAAGCGGTGCCGCTTCGGCGGCGGCGCCGAGGTCCGCCAGCAGCGCCGCGTCGATGCCGTCGGCCAGCTCGGCGACGGTCGGGTGGTAGAAGAGCAGGGCGACCGGCAGTTCGAGGTCGAGCGCCCGCCCGAGGCGGGACATGATCTTCGACGCGAGCAGCGAATGCCCGCCCAGCTCGAAGAAGTCGCTGTGCACGCCCTCCGGGGTGACACCGAGCACCTCGGCCCAGGTCTCCAGCACCAGAAGCTCGGTCTCGGTGGAGGGAGCACCGGTCTGTCCGGCCTGCCCGGCATCGGGCTCCGGGGCGTCGGGTCGTGCCGCGGGACCGAACCGGCTCACGCGGACGCCGAGCGGGGGCTGCCACGCCGAAATCGGCCGCTCGGGGCTGTCGACGAGGTGGTCGAGCAGCGAACGGAAGTCCTGGGCGAGCTGCCGCATCGTCTCGGGAGCGAACAGATCAGCGGCATAGCGGACCACGCCGGTGAAGTGATCACCGCAGTCCGTCATGGCGACCTCGACATCGAACTTCACCACGGTGTTGGGGACCTGATGAGCACTCACCTCAAGCCCCGGAAGGCCGGCCGGGAGCGCGGACGGCTCGTCCAGCTGGAACATGACCGTGAACAACGGGTGCTGGCCGAGGTCGCGTTCGGGCCGTAGCTCCTCCACCAGCCGCTCGAAGGGAACGTCCTGATGGGCGTAGGCCTCCACCGCGTGTCGCCGTACGCGGGCGAGCACGTCGGTGAAGCCGGGGTCGTCCGACAGGTCGGTACGCAGGACGAGCGTGTTGACGAAGAAGCCGATCAGTGGCTCCACCTCGATCCGGGTCCGCCCGGAGATCGGTGTCCCCACCGGCACGTCGGGCTGTCCCGTGCAGCGCGCGAGCAGGACCTGGAAGGCGGCCAGCAGCGTCATGAACGGCGTCACCTCGTGGGTGCGCCCCAGCGCCCGGATCCGGTCCGTGAGCTCTGCGGGGATCTCGATCCCGACCTGGTCGCCCCGGCCCGACCAGAGCGCGGGGCGGGGCCGGTCCGTCGGGAACGCCACAGGGCTCCGGTCGGCCAGCCGCTCCCGCCAGTAGGCGAGTTGGTCGTTCAGTGCCGCGCCGGCCTGGTGGCTCCGTTGCCAGTCGGCGAAGTCCGCGTACTGGACGGGCAGTTCCGGCAAGGCGGCCGGCCGGTCGTCGAGGGCGGCCCGGTACGCGGCGGAGAACTCCTGCCACAGCACCGACAGCGACCAGCCGTCACAGGCGATGTGATGGATCACCAGCAGCAACAGGTGGTCGTCCTGGGCGGTTCGGATCAGCCGGGCCCGCAGCATCGGCGCGGCTCCGAGGTCGAACGGGACCGCCACGTCGGCGGCCACCAGCTCGTGGGCCCGTTCCCGCGCCCGCGCCGCCGGTAAGTGCGTCAGATCGGTGATCGCCGGCACGAACGTCTCGTCCGGCTCCGTGACTTGGTACGGGCTGTCGTGTACGACGACGAGTCTGCTGCGCAACACCTCGTGGCGCCGCACGACTTCGGTCAGCGCCCGCACGAGCGCCGCTTGTTCCAGCCGGCCCCGCAGGCGAACCGCGGTCGGGACGTTGTGGTCCGGCCGGCCCGGCCGCAACTGGTCGAGGAACCACAGTCGTTGCTGCGCGAACGACAGTACTGCCGGAGCGTTCACGTGCCGATCGGGGCCAGGCATGACGGGTCCACCTTTCACGGCGATCGGGGAACTTTCGACGACATGGAAATCCCCTCGCTGATTCGCCACTTTGCGAACAGTACGGCGGATGCTAGGTGACGCTCGTCCCGCTCCGCAAGATCAAGAGGGGGGAAAGGGGGCGTCAAGGGATCTTTACGCCGATCAACCAGGGAACTTATGTTGATCGAACACGCTCGACGGATAGCATCGCCCTGACGGGCAGCGCAGTCTGCCCTGACGTGCAGTCATCGACGGCTTCTGTGAACCCACTTCTGCGGGGCAGGTGCCATGTGATAGTTCTTTTGCCGCCGGGGGCCGGTCGGGCAGGGCCCTTTCGTACCGGGTCGTCATTGGGTCCGAATTATTTGAGTGAACCCGTTGCCTGGACTCGGAGAAGTCATGATGCCGCAGCAGAATCTGGTGAGTTCATTTGTCTCGCACGCCGCCGGTCACCCTGATGATCCGGCGCTGGTGTGGCACGGAGAAGAGACGACCTACCGTGAACTCCATGAGCTGGCGGACCGGGAGCGCGTCCGGATCACCCGGCTCGCCCCGGAGGCGGACGAGCCGATCGGCATCCTGGCCGCCAAGTCGCCCGCGGCGATCGCCCTGGTGCTCGCCTGCCTGATGGAAGGGCGGCGTTTCCTGCTGCTGCCGGCACCGGCGCCGCGATCGCCGCACGGGTTGTTCGAGCAGGCCGGCATCCGGCACGTGCTGTCGCCGGAGAGCCCCCCGGCCTCCGGGCCCGGGCCGGTTCCGTCGGATCCGCCGACGGGGCCGACGGGGCCGACGGGTCTGGTGGCGCCACGCCGCACGGAGCCGGCCGACGTGTCCTTCATGTTCACCACCTCCGGCTCCACCGGACAGCCGAAGATCGTGCCACTGAGCACGGGGGCGGTGGACCGCTTCACCACCTGGGCCGGCGAGCAGTTCGGTATCCGTCGGGGAACGACGGTGCTCAACTACGCCCCGCTCAACTTCGACCTGTGCCTGCTGGACATCTGGACCACGCTCAGGCACGGCGGCCGCGTCGTCCTGGTCGACCCGGCGCAGGCCCTCCAGGCGGGCCACCTGCTCGATCTCGTCTCCCGCCATGAGGTCCAGCTCGTCCAGGCGGTGCCGATGTTCTTCCGGCTGCTGATCGACGCGGCCGCGGAACGCGACCGGTCACTCGACACGGTCGAGCACGTCATCTTCACCGGTGACAGCCTGCCCGCCCGCTGCCTCGCCGAACTGCCACGGTTGTTCGCCAACGCGCGGCTCTACAACGTCTACGGCTGCACCGAGACCAACGACAGCTTCATGTACGAGGTCGACGGCACCGAGCCGACGGGCGCCCCCGTCCCGATCGGCCGCCCGCTGCCCGGGGTCCACGCGGTGATCGTCGGCGCCGACGGCACGATCCTGACCGGGCCGGGAACCGGCGAGCTCCATGTCGCGACGCCTTTTCAGACCGACGGTTACCTCGGCCGGGAACAGGACACGGACAGGTTCGCGACCCACCCCCATGGGCCGGAGACACTGCGCTACTTCCGCAGTGGCGACCTCGTGCGGCGCGACCGGGACGGCCGCATCACCCTGGAAGGCCGAAACGACCACCAGGTCAAGGTCCGCGGCGTACGGGTCAACACCCATGAGGTCGAGCAGGTGCTGCTCGACCATCCCGACGTCGTCGAGGCGGCCGTGGTGGCGGTGCCCGATCCGGTGGCCGGCCGCCTGCTGCGAAGCGTGGTCCGACGCGCCCCGGCCAGCACGCTGAACACTCTGACGCTACGTCAGCACTGTGCCCGGCGGCTTCCGCTCACCGCCGTCCCCTCGGCCCTGCGGATCGTGGACGACCCGCTGCCCAGGACGTCCACCGGAAAGATCGACCACACGCTCGTCGAGCGCGCCTGCTCCTCGGCACAGCCAAACGAAGGAACGCCCACGTGAAACACGCCGCGGTTGTCAAGCAGTTCATCATCGAGGAGTTCCTGCCGGACGTCGGCGCGAGCGAGCTGGACCCGGACTACGATCTCGTGGACGGCGGGGTCATCGACAGCCTCGGTCTGCTCAAGACGATGGCCTGGCTGGAGGACCGGTTCGACCTGTGCGTCGAGGACCTCGACCTCGACCCGGACAGCTTCCGCTCCGTCGGCTCGATCAGCAGGTTCATCGAGCACGCCCAGCTGTGCCGGCCGGACTCCCGCTAGCCGTGCACGAGGTGCTGCGTGCGCTGATCGGCCGCGACCGCCCCGTCGATCAGGAGATGTGGCGGTCCTTCTGGGACCAGTTGCGGGACGGCGCTCTCCGGCCCGGCGAGACGGTGGCCCTGCTGACCTCGCTGTCCACCCGGATGCCTGATCAGGACACGCTGATCGGGATGCTCCGCTCGCTCGACGAGCGCCGGCCGGCGGTCGCCGCCCGGCTGGACAACACGGCCAACATCGTCGGCACCGGAGGCGGGCCGGCCACGTTCAACATCTCCACGGCGGCGGCGTTCGTCGCCGCCGTCCTGGGTGTCCGCATCGTCAAGACCGGATCCCGCGCCCATGCGAGCACCTGCGGCTCCTTCGATCTGCTCGACCGTCTCGGCATCGGGCTGACCACCTCGTACGAGCAGACCGATGCCATGCTGGAGCGCTTCGGCATCGCCTTCCCGGGGCACTTCGTGTACCCGCGCGAGGTGGCGGTGCTGGCCAGGAGCATCGTGCCGATGGATCTGCGGATGATCGGCGGCTTCATCAACGCGGTCGGCCCCTTCCTGGCCGCGATGCCGGTCTCCTCCCAGCTCGTGGGCGTCTCGGACCATTCGCTGCTGCCGGCTCTGCGGCAGGTCGCCGCGACCGTTGCCGACCGGAGGATCTGGCTGTGCTCGAACGGGCTGGGAATCGACGAGCTGGTCAGCTCCGTCGACAACGTCATCCACACCAATGACGGCACCGGCGAGATCCGTCTGCGAGCCGACGCTCCCGGTCCGGCCTCCGGCGGGATCGCCGAACTGCGGCCGGCCAGTGGCAGGACAGAGGTGGTTGACCACTTCCTCGGCGTGCTGTCCGGAAGCGGTCCGGGGCTCGCGACGCGGACCGTCGCGCTGAACGCCGCCGCACTGGCCGTCGCGAGCGGGCTGATCGGCGAGTGGACGGAGGCGGTCAAGGCGGCCGAAGACGTACTGCGCGGCGGCGCCGCACGCGACCTCGTCCATCGCCTGCGCGCGCGGCCGGTGCGCAGGGCGGCGGACGGGGGAGGTGCGCGGTGAGCGGGTTCTTCGCGCGCCGACCGCCGGACCGGCCCGGCCTGGCGGTGTTCCTCAACGCCGGAGACCCGCCACTGCCCGTACTGGCCGACCTCATGCGGATGCTCGACGACCGCCGGGTGGACTGCCTGGAACTGGCGGTGCCCTTTCCCGACTCCGTCACCGACGGAGCGGTCATCCGCCGGTCGGCGCGACGGGCACTGGCAGGCGGTGCCGGACTCGACGAGGTGCTCGACTTCCTCGGCGGGATCCTGCCCCGGCTGCGCCACCTGCGGGTGGCACTGCTGGCCGACTGGAGCCACACGGTCAGACCCCTGTCCATGCCCGGCTTCGTCCGCCGGGTCGCCGACTCGGGTGCCGACGGGCTGCTGGTCCATGGCCTGCCGCCGCGGCTACGGGCGAGCTGTCTCGAAGCGGTGCGGGAGGCCGGGCTGCCCCTGGTCGCCACCTGCTACGCCACGTCGGCGGCCGAGGTGAAGGCCGAGGCCGCCGAATGCGCCTCCGCGTATCTGTATCTGGTGGCCCACTACGGCCGCAGCGGCGGCACACTCACCACCGGCCACCAGGAACTGGCCACCGCACTGGCGGTGTTGCGCCAAGCGGCCACCGTGCCGATCGCCGTCGGATTCGGGGTCCGCTCAGGGGCCGACATCGCCGTGCTGCACGGCCTCGGTGCCGACGCCGCGGTCGTGGGCAGCGCCGGGGTCGCCCGCATCGAGCACGCCCTCGCCGAACGGGCCGACGTGGTCGAGGAGTTCCAGGCCTTTCTGCACACCCTTTCACCCTGTTCAGCAAGCTGGTAGGAGGTACACCCGATGATTGTCCGACGCCTTGACGAGGTGACGACCGTGGACTGGGGCAATGGGCTCAGCCGCAGGTTCCTTCTCGAATCCGACGGCATGGGCTACTCGATGACGGACACCACCGTGCGCGCCGGGACCAAGTCGAGGCTGGAGTACCGGCGTCACCTGGAAGCCTGCTACTGCATCAAGGGAACGGGAGAGGTGGTGGATTCCGCCGGCACCTCCCACCCGATCGAACCGGGCACGTTCTACGCGCTCGACCAGCATGACGCCCACTTCCTGATCGCCGGCCAGGAGGAGGACCTCCGCCTGGTGTGCGTGTTCTCGCCCGCGCTGCGCGGAGGCGAACGGCACAGCCTGGACTCGGCCGATTTCTCCCAGTACTGACAGGGCTGACACGTGATCGGATGGAACGCCGACCAGACCGCCCTGCGCCAGGGGCTCGGCCGCTGGTGCGAAGAGCTCAGCGCGGGCCACCTCGAACGGGACGCGGAAGGCGTGTTTCCGCGGGACGAGTGGAAGCTGGTCCAGGGGTCCGGAATCCTGGGTCTGCCGTTCGACGAGCAGTGGGGCGGGCTCGGCCAGGATCTGCTCACCACCATGTACGTGCTCGAAGAGCTCGGCGCGAAGTGCCGTGACGGCGGACTGAATTTCTCGGTCGCCACCCATATGGTCAGTACGGGCGTTCCACTGCAACGGTTCGGGTCGCGGGAGCTCAAGGAGCGCTACCTGCCCGGGATCTGTTCGGGGGAAACGATCGGGGCACACGCGATCAGCGAGACCGAGAGCGGCTCCGACGCGCTGGCCATGAGGACCACGGCGACCCGCGAGAACGACGGCTTCGTGCTGCGGGGCGGCAAGTCCTTCGTCAGCAACGGCCCGGTGGCCGACGTGTTCGTGGTCTACGCCCGCACCCACCCGGACGGCGGGCCACTCGGCATCACCTCCTTCCTCGTGGAGCGGGACACCCCTGGGCTGCTCGTCGGGAGACCCGTCGGCAAGATGGGGCTGCGAACCTCGCCGCTGGGCGAGCTGCACTTCGACGACTGCAGAATCCCCGCGTCCGCCGTGATCGGCCGCGTCGGCTCCGGGTTCCTGATCCTGGACCACGTGATGAAGTGGGAGATCCTCTGCTCCTTCGTCATCACCACCGGACAGATGCGGTACCGGCTCGACCGCTGCGTCGAATACGCCAAGGAACGAGTCCAGTTCGGCCGGCCGATCGGCTCGTACCAGTCGATCTCCAACAAGATCGTGGACATGAGGATCGGCTTGGACACCGCGCGGAAATGGCTCTACGACACGGCGGTCCGGCTGACGGACGGCGAGAACGTCACGACGGACATCGCCGTCAGCAAGCTGCTCGCCAGTGAGAGCAACCTCGCCTCCGCGCTGGCGGCCGTGCAGATCTTCGGCGGCAGCGGGTACCTGACCGAGTACGGCCTGGAGAAGGACGTGCGTGACGCGGTGGCCGGCCCGATCTACTCGGGTACTTCGGAGATCCAGCGCAACCGCATCGCGGCGATGATGGGGCTGTGACGCCTGATGCTGGTCAAGATATGCGGAGCCACCTCGGCGCGGGACGTGGAGGTGCTCGACACCGCCGGAGCCGATCTCGTCGGCCTGTGGCACGGCATCCCCGGGGGCCGGGCGGAGCTGTCGGCCGCTGAGCTGTCGGTACTGGCCGCGGCCGCGCACCGCACGGCCCGGCTGCGGCCGGTACTCGTCACCTTCCTCAACGACGCCGGGGCACTGCGCGAGGCGGCGGCCGGTGCACGGGTGCGGTGCGTCCAACTGCACGGCTACCAGTCGCCGGGCATGGTCCGCGCGCTGAAGAGCGCCGCGGATCTCGACGTGATCAAGGTATTGCACGTAGGCGCGGACACCCGCGCGGAGCGGTCCCTGATCGCGGCGTACGAGCGGGCCGGAACGGACCTCTTCCTGCTGGACGCGGTCGCCGAGGACGGCCGGATCGGCAGTACCGGGCGGCAGGTGGACCGCGGGGCCGTCCTTGAGATCGCGGACCGCATCTCGCGACCGTTCCTGCTCGCCGGCGGCATCTCGGCCGGCAACCGGGAGGGCTACCGGGCCGTGGTGGAACACCCCCTGTTCCTGGGGATCGACGTGGACACCGCGGCCAGAGACCCCGCCGGACGGCTGCGGGCCGACCGGGTCACGGCGGTGCGGCGGGGCTGGCGGGCGCCGGACGACACCGGGGCGGCCCCATGACGGCCGGGTTCGCCGAAGCGCTGCTGGACGCCCGCCGACCGGTGATCATGGAACTCAAGCGGCAGGACGCCGATGGCCGCGATCTGTTCGGCGGCAGATCGGTCGCCCGCCTGGTCGCCGACTACCAGGACACCGGCGCGCCGTGCCTCTCCGTCGTGACCGGGCGATGGTTCGGCGGCACCCGGGACCTGCTGCGCGAGGTCGTGGAAGCGACGGATCTCCCCGTGCTGCAGAAGGACTTCCTGACCCGCCGGAGCCAGCTGGTCCAGGCCCGCGAGAGCGGCGCGTCCGCCGTCCTGCTCACCGCCGGGCTGCTGCCGCGGTCCACCCTGGGCCACCTGATCGACGTCAGCCTGCGGCTTTGCCTGACGCCGTTCGTCGAGGTGACCACCGAGGAGGAGATCCGCCGCCTGCCACGCGCCGAGGAGTGCGTGGTCGCGGTGAACAACAAGGACATCGCCACCCGCGAACGCGGCGCGGGCGACCTCGGGCGCAGTACGTCGCTGCTGCCCGCGGTGCTGAGCAGCGGTACCCGGTGCGCGGTGAGCGCCGGTGCCATCCAGCGCCCGGACGACGCCGCCCGGCTGCTCCGGGAGGGCTTCGCCGGTGTGCTCATCGGGACGGGCCTCCTGCGCGCCGCCAGCCTGCCGGGCTGGCTGGACGACTTCGACGCCCGCCGCGGCGCCGGCCGCGAACCGGCCCCACCGGCCCCACCGGCCCGCCGCCCGGCGGACCGTGCAACCACCGATACCTGGAGGTAACGGCATGACCAGCGAAGCACCCGAGCAGTGGAAGGTCGTCGTCAACGACGAGGAGCAGTACTCGATCTGGTCCGCCGACCGCGAGCCGCCGGCGGGCTGGCGCGAGGTCGGTGTGCGCGGTGCGAAGGACGACTGCCTCGCGCACGTCGAACGCGTCTGGACCGACATGCGCCCCCGGAGCCTGCGGACCGCTGCGGAAACCGGTGCGCGGTGAACCAGGCACCGTCCCGGCCCGGTGCGCGACGGGTGACCGGGCCCATGCTCTCCACCACGTTGAACATGCCGGGGTGCGAAGCGCGAGGATGGGTCGTCGTCGACTCCATGGTCGACGGGCTGGCCCTGGGGGGCACCAGGATGACCCCGACGGTGACCGAGCGGGAACTCGCCCACCTCGCCAGGGCGATGACCCAGAAGCTGGCGCTGGTCGGCCTCCCCATCGGTGGCGCCAAGGCCGGCATCGCGCCCGTCCCGGGGGCCGCCGTCGAGCGGCGTACGGTGATGCGGGGGTTCGGCCGCGCCGCCGCCCCGCTCCTGCACGGCGGGGTGTACCTGGGCTGTGACCAGGGCACCACCTACGCCGACCGGCAACTGGCCTTCGAGGCCGCCGGATACGACGTCGCCCGCCGGGCCGGCACCACCCGCCTCACCGTCGGCTGGGCCGAACTGTGGGACCACATGGCCGACATCACCGGGTTCGGGGTGGCGGTCGCGGTGCTCGGCGCGCTGCGTGCCTCCGGTGCGCGAACCCCGCAGCGCATCGCGATCCAGGGTTTCGGCACCGTCGGGCGCGCGGTGGCCGGCCACCTGGCCGCCCATGGCCACCGGGTGGTGGCGGTGGCCGACGTACGGGGCACCGTCGAGGATCAGCGCGGACTGCCCGTCGCCGAACTCACCGCGCTCACCAGCGGCGACGGCACGATCGACCGGACGCGGCTGCCCGCGGAGGTCAGGGTCCACGGGCCCGGGCAGGCGTGGCTGCACGTCGACGCCGACGTGCTGGTGCTGGCGGCATCCGCCTTCGCGGTCGACGAGGACGCGGTGCCCGCGGTCCGGGCCCGGATGGTGGTCGAGGGCGGAAACATGAGCTGCACCGCACCGGCCCGCCGGCTGCTGCGCGAGTCCGGTCACACCGTACTGCCGGACGTGGTCGTCAACGTCGGCGGTGCGGCGGCAACCGGCTGTGTGCTCGCCGGACTGGCCCCGTCCGACCTGCCGCTTCCGCAGCTGTCCGAGTGGCTGCGCGCGTGGGTCGCCGACCGGATCGCCAGGAACTGCGAGCTGGTGCAGGAACTGAGCACGTCGGGCAGCGCCGATCCGGTCGCACACCTCCTCGCCTCCCACGGAGCACCGGCCGGCCCCCCTGGACCAGGGGCGCCCGTCGAGCGGTGATCACCGGGAGGGGCCGCCCGCCCGGGGCGGGAACCGGGCGGCCGGCCGGGCCCTGACTCGACCGGCGCAGACCTTCGTCCACGTCCCTCGCGCCCCATTTTTCTCTTGACGGCATTTAGAAAATCTCCATATCATCCCTAGGGGCGGCGATGATTGCATCAGACGGGGAGGGGCGCCTGGCTGCGCCAAATCGCCAAGACCCAGGGGGCGGGGAGGCGTGTGATCACGCTGTTTGAAAGCATTCGTCTGTTCTGACCCTGGTTTCACGCGGGATCATGAATGGTGTTTCCCGCCCGGCGCACGAGGCGGTCGGGCAGCGGTAAAGCGCCCGAAAATCGATCCCGGGTCACACCGGCTGTTTCGGCGATGAATTCGCTCCTTTGCGGCCGCCGTGCGGTGTTCCACCCGTGCCGAGCGTGCCGACCGTCGCCGGTGCTCGCCGCAGGCGGCTTTTCCTTGTCCGGCCGCCGGATCGTCGACCGCCTCGCGACAAACCTTTGCTCACCTGTGTAACGGACCGTGAAGACGTTGACCAACAGGCAGGGGGATGCAGTAATGAGTTCGCAGAGTCCGCCCGAATCGACCGTGCCACCGCCGGAAAACGACGCGCCCACCGAACCCCGCCCACTGACGCCCTATCAACTGGACATCTGGGCCGCCGAGGCCCAGTCGCCGGGCAGCCCGCAATTCGTCACGGCCATGTACCAGAGGTTCACCGGCCGCATGGACCTCGAACTTCTCCGGCTGTGCATGGTTCGCGCGCTGGAGCGCCACGACACCTTCCGGCTGCGTTTCGACGAACGCGAGGGCGTCCCCTTACAGTGGCTGGCCGATCACCCCGGCACGGAGCCCGGGGAATCCGTCGTCCGATTGATCGACTTCGCCCGGGAACCCGATCCGGCCGCGGCGTGCCGCGCCTGGCGCGAGACCGCGAGAGCCACTCCGTTCCCGTTGTTCGACCGCCCGCTCTTCGAAGCGGCGGTGCTCCGCGAGAGCGACAGCGTCCAGTACCTCCACATCACGTTCCACCATCTCCTCGTCGACGGCTGGGCCGCCGACCGTCTCCGCAACGAGATCCTGAAGGACTACGCCCGGCGCAGCAGGGGAGAGCGGCCCCCGACCCCCGGACCGGCACCGTCCGTCCTGGCCGTGGCCCGGGAACGCGCCGCGTACTTCTCCTCCCCGGACCACGAGAAGGACCACTCCTTCCACCTCGCCGCACTCTCCGGCATGGAGCCGGCCTTCTTCCCCCGCCGACCGGATGCGACCACCCAGGCCCCGGCTCCGGCGCGCGGTGGGCCCGGAACGCCGGTCCGTCCCGGCTTCGGCCAGCACTCGTTCACCGTCGAGGCCCACCTCGTCGAGCGCATGAAGAAGCAGGGCGGCTCGCCTTTCACCTGGCTGCTGGCCGCACTCGGCGTCTACCTGGCCCGGGTCCACCGGACCGATCACGCGGTGGTCGGGGTGCCGCTGCTGAACCGCCGGACCAGGGACGAACTGGCGGTGGTCACGCTGTACGCCACCACGCACGCGCTGCGGATCGACGTACCGGAAGACAAGGCACTCGCCGACATCGTCGCCGACGTGCAGGAATCGATCGCGGCGCTGCAGGAGCACCAGCGGCTGCCGGCCGGTGAGGCCCTACGGGGGCTCACCGCCGCCACCGGGACCCGTGAGCGCAGGCTCTTCGACGTCACGTTCTCGTACCTGCCGCTGAAGCAGCTGACCCGGCTGGACGGCGTCGACATCGCGCCGGCCCGGCACTTCGCGCCGCCGCACGACCGGGAGGCGCTCTCCGTCAACGTCACGGTCTTCCCCGGTACGACGGATCTGACCATCGACCTGAACCATGCCCTGGACGTGTTCGACGCGGACCTCCCCATCGCCTCGGTGGCCGGGCATCTCACCGAACTCCTCACCCAGGGGCTCGAAAAGCCGGAACGCCCCGCCCGGGAACTGGGGGTGCTCACCGACTCCGAGCAGGAGACGATGCTGCGCCTCGCCCGTGGTCCGCGGGTGCCGTACGCCGCCGGGAAGACCCTGCACGGCCTGTTCGAGGAGCGGGCCGCGCGGGTGCCCGACCAGCCCGCGGTGTTCGCGGCGGACGGCGGCGTGCTCACCTACGCCGGGCTCGATGCCCGCGCCAACCAGGTCGCCCGCGCGCTGAGAGCCCGCGGTGTCGGCCCGGACGACCGGGTGGCCGTCCTCATGGAGCGGAGCCCCCGTCAACTGGCCGCCGTGCTGGGCGTGCTCAAGTCCGGTGGCGCCTATGTTCCCGTCGACCCCGGATACCCCGCCCAGCGGGTCGCCTTCGTGCTGGCGGACAGCGGGGCGAAGGTCGTGCTGGTCGACGCGGACGCGGACCTCCCGGCGACGGACGCCCCCGTGCTCCGGACCGACGACCTTCTGCACGGTCCGGAGGGCCCCCTGGAGCCGGTCGGCGACGGCCGCGCTCTCGCGTACGTCATCTACACCTCCGGCTCGACCGGGCAGCCGAAGGGCGTGATGGTCGAACACCACTCCGTGGTGAACCGGCTCGCCTGGATGCAGCGGGCCTACCCGATCGGGACCGGCGACGTTCTGCTGCAGAAGACACCCGCCTCCTTCGACGTATCGGTGTGGGAACTCTTCTGGTGGGGCATCGAGGGCGCGGGGGTCGCCCTCCTGCCGCCGGGCGACGAGAAGGACCCCCGGCAGATCCTGCGGAGCATCGCGGACCGCAACGTCAGCGTGCTGCACTTCGTGCCGTCCATGCTGGGCCCCTTCCTCGACCTGCTGGAGGAGAACCCCGGCCTCCGCGGCGGCGCCCGGACGCTGCGCCGGGTCTTCTGCAGCGGCGAGGCGCTGCCTCCGGCGCGGGTCGAGCAGTTCCACCGGGTCTTCGGCGCCGGCGGGGAGACGGGCGAACCGCCCGTACTCGTCAACCTGTACGGCCCGACGGAGGCCACCGTCGACGTCTCGGTGTACGAGTGCCCCGGAGGAGCGGCCGGGCCCGTCGCCAGGGTCCCGATCGGGCGCCCCATCGACAACACCGACCTGTATGTCATGGCTCCCAACGGGACGCCGCAACCGGTCGGTGTCCCGGGCGAACTGTGGATCGGCGGTGTCGGGCTCGCCCGCGGCTACCTCGGCCGCCCGGAACTGACCCGGGAGAAGTTCCGCACCGAGCCGCTCGTGCCCGGCGGCCGGCTGTACCGTACGGGCGATCTCGCCCGCCGGCTCGCCGACGGCAACCTCGAATATCTCGGCCGCGTGGACGACCAGGTCAAGATCCGTGGCAACCGGGTCGAACTCGGCGAGGTCCAGGACGCCCTCTCGCGGCTTCCGGGCGTGCGTGACGCCGTCGTCGTGCACCGCACCCGCCCGGACGGGGGGGCCTTCCTGGCCGGGTACTACGTCGCCGGCGATCCCGCCCCCGACCCGGCGGGACTCCGTGAGCAACTGGCCGGGATCCTGCCGCAGTTCATGCTCCCGGCCCGGCTCGTCCCGCTCGACCGGATTCCGCTGACCCCGAATGGCAAGGCCGACCGGAACCGGCTCCCCGACCCGGAGCCGGGCTCCGACCGGCGGGAGGACGACCCCTCCCGCCGTACCGAGGCCGAGGCCGTCCTCGCCGGGATCTGGGCCGAGGTGCTCGGCACGGGGCCCATCTCCGTCCACGACGACTACTACGCCCTCGGCGGCGACTCGATCCTGATGATCCGCATCCGGGCGCTGGCCGAGCGGCGCGGCATCCACTTCGCGCTCAACGACCTCGTCTGGCATCCGACGGTGGCGGCACTCGCCGCCCGCGCCACCACGGTCGCCGACACCGGGGCCGACACCGAACCGGCTCCGTTCGAACTCGTGTCGCGGGTGGACCGGGCGCGGCTGGAGGGCGCCGTCGACGCCTTCCCGCTCACCCGGCTGCAGCTCGGCCTCGTCTACCACAGCCGCCAGTACGAGGACTCCGCCGTCTACCACGACGTGTTCCAGTACCGCCTGGCGATGGCGTGGGACGAGGACCGCTTCCGGCAGGCCTTCGACCGTCTGGTCGCACGGCACCCCGCGCTCCGCTCCTCCTTCGACCTCGGCGGCTGCGCGGAACCGATGCAGGTCGTGCACCCGGGCATCACCGGTGGCCTGGAGACCGTCGACCTGCGGGGGCTCCGGCCCGACGAGGCCGACGCGGCCGTCCGGGAGCATGTCGAGCAACGCCGGTTCCACCGGTACCGGTTCGGGAAGGCACCGCTGTACCTCTTCCGGGCCCACGTCCGCGAGAGCGGCGTCGACCTGGTCCTCAGCTTCCACCACGCCCTGCTGGACGGCGGCAGTGTCGCGGGCCTCCTGAGCGAGCTCCTGCGGGACTACCTGCACTCCGCCGGGGCGGACATCGGCCCCGTCCCGCCCGGTCCGCACCCGAGCCCGGCCCACCACGTACGGGCCGAGCGCGCGGCGCTCGCGGACCGGGACGCGCGGGACCACTGGGCGGGCGTGCTCGCCGGCACCAAGGCCCTGCGGCTCGACGGCTTCGCCCCGGCCGAGCCGCCCCGCGGTGGCCGGGCGGTCGTGCACCACGCCGTGCTCCCGGCCGAACTGGCCGAGCGGGTACGCGCGTTCTCCCGCCGGCACGCGGTACCCGTGAAGTCGGTCCTCTTCGCCGCGTACTGCCAGTCGCTGCAGGTGTTCTCCCCACGCGACGGGGACCTCACCGTCGGGCTGATCACCCACGGCCGGCCGGAGCGGGACGGCGCGGACCGCATGAGCGGGCTCTTCCTGAACACCGTCCCCGTACGGCTGGAGGGCCGTGACCGTCCCGCCCCGGGCAGCCGGCTCGAAGCCGTGCGGGCACTGTTCCACCAGGAACGCTCCGGCCACGCCCATCAGCACTATCCGCTGAGCGCGATGCAGGAGGACCTCGGCGGCGCCACCGTGCTCCACACCGCCTTCAACTACGTCCACTTCCACGTGCTCTCCGACGTGCTGCGGCTGCCCGAGGTCCGGCTGGAGTCCTTCCTGGCCTGGGAGGAGACCAACTTCCAGCTGCTGGTCAACGCCTTCACGGACCCGGTCGACGGCCGCCTCGGGCTGCGGGTCGACGGCGACGGCCGCACGTTCACCCCGGCGCAGGCGGAGCTCTTCGCCGACACGTACGCGGACGTGCTCCACCGCATCGTCACGCATCCGGACGAGGCCCCCGGGCACGACTTCCTGCCCGCCGCGCCCTCCCGGGCGGGCCGCGGCACCGTCGCGCCGGCCGACGTGGTGGGGCTCTTCGGCCGGAAGGCCGCCGAGACCCCGGACGCCGTCGCCGTCATGGCCGGCAGCGGCGGGGAGCGCCGGCAGTGGACCTACCGGGAGCTGGACGGGGCCGCGGAGCGGGTGGCCGGGCGGCTGCTCGCGACCGGCGTCCGGCCCGGTGCCCGGATCGGGATCGCCATGGACCGGTCGCCGGAGGCGATCGCCGTGATCCTCGGTGTCGCCAGGGCCGGTGCCGCGAGCGTCCCGCTGGACACGAGCTATCCGCGGGCCCGGCTCGCCACCATGCTGGAACAGGCCCGGCCCTTCCGGGTGATCGCGGAGCACTCCCGTGCCCACCTCGTCGCCGACCCCGGCCTGGTCCTCCCGGCGGAGTCGCTCTTCTCCGACCGGCCCGCGCCCGAGCAGGAAGCGCCCGACCAGCCCGTGCCCGCCGTTCTGCCGCCGGGCCCCCTCGATCCCGACAGCCTCGCGTACATCCTGTTCACCTCCGGCTCCACGGGCCGGCCCAAGGGCGTCGCCATGCCGCACCGCTCCCTGGCGAACCTGATCGACTGGCAGACCCGGCAGGCCGGCGGTGCCGTCGGCGGCGTCACGGCGCAGTACGCGCCGCTCAGCTTCGACGTCTCCTTCCAGGAGATCTACTCCACCCTCTGTTCCGGCGGCACCCTGCGGGTGGTCTCCGAGTCCGAGCGCCGGGACATGGCCGCCCTGTCGCGGCTGCTCGACGCGGACGGGGTGGAACGGATCTTCCTGCCGTACGTCGCCCTCCAGCAACTCGCCGAGGCATCGGTCGCCCACGGGCTCGCCCCGCGCCGGCTCCGCGTGGTGATCTCCTCCGGCGAGCAGCTGAGGGTGACCGACGCGATCCGCCGGTTCCTCGGCACCCTGCCCGGAGCGCTCCTGGAGAACCAGTACGGTCCAACCGAGTCGCACGTGGTGACCAGCCACACCATGACGGGCGATCCGGCCGGGTTCCCCGCGCTCGCTCCGATCGGCAGCCCCATCGACGGCGCCGAGGTCCGGGTACTGGACGGGCGGGGGCGCCCCGTGCCGGTCGGCGTGCAGGGCGAAATCCACATCTCCGGCGTCTGTCTCGCGGACGGCTACCTCGGCGACCCGGAGCTGACCGCCGAACGCTTCGCCGCTCTCCCCCCGGACACCGACACCGGCACCGACACCGACACCGGCACCGGCACCACGCACCGGATCGCGTACCGCACCGGTGACCTGGGCTTCGTCCTCCCCGGTGGGGCCATCGTCTGCGCGGGGCGTTCCGACGCCCAGGTCAAGGTGCGCGGCTACCGCGTCGAACCCGCCGAGACCGAACTGGCCATCGGCCGCGTCGCGGCCCGGCACCCGGCCGTCAGCGTCCAGGAGGCCGCGGTGGTGGCCAGGGAGCAGGCGGCCGGGGAGATGTCGCTCGTCGCCTTCCTGGTCGGCTCCGCCGACCGGACCGACCTGCGCGGGCTGCGGGAGGAACTGCACACGACGCTGCCGCCGTACATGGTCCCGACGCACTTCGAGTGGCTGCCCCGCATGCCGCTGACCCCGAGCGGCAAACGCGACGACCAGGCGCTGCGCACCCTGCCCCTCACCCGGCCCGTACCGCGGGACACGACGCCACCCCGCGACGCGCTGGAACGCGCCCTCGCGGCCGTGATCGGCGAACTGCTCGGCGTCGGGGGGATCGGGGTCGACGATTCCATCTTCGAGCTGGGCGCCACCTCCATCACCACGATGCGGCTCGTCGTTCTGATCGAGCAGCGGTACGGGGTCACCGTCCCCATCTCCGCGTTCGTCGCCGCACCCACCGTGGCCGCCCTGGCGGAGCTGCTGCGGTCCGGTGCCACCGCACCGCGCTTCGATCCGCTCGTACCGATCCGCCCGGCCGGTACCAGGCGGCCGCTGTTCCTCGTCCACCCCATGGGCGGCAACGTGCTGTGTTACATCCCCTTCGCCCGGCACCTGCCCGAGGACCAGCCGCTGTACGCGTTCCAGGCCGCCGGCGGCGATGTGGGCACCACACCGCTGAACTCGATACCCGGCATCGCCGCCGGCTACATCGCCGCCATGCGGCGCGTCCAGCCGGAAGGCCCGTACACCCTCGGCGGCTGGTCCTTCGGCGGCTTCGTCGCCTTCGAGATGGCCCGCCAGCTCCGGGCGGCGGGGGAGGAGGTCGGCAAGGTCATCCTGCTGGACACCGTCGCGCTCGGCCCGGAATCCCGGCGCGTGGCGTACTCCGACGACGCGCTCCTCGGGTGGTTCTTCTGGGAACTGCTGCTGCTGGGGCGCGGCGGCGACGCCCCGAAGGTGGACGTCCCCGAAGAACTCACCACTCTCGAAGAGAAGTTCACGTTCATCGCCGGATTCGCCGCCGACCTGGGGGTGCTGCCCGCGGACAGCAACGGGGCCCTGGTGCGCCGGCTGTTCGAGATGTACGCGGCGCACTGGCGGTCCACGCTCACGTACCAGCCCGATGCCGCGTCCGTCGACATCACCGTGCTCCGGGCGACCGAGCCGCTGCCGCAGGTGCTCCTGCCGATGCACAGCACGGCGGGCACCCGGTACGAGGACCCGGCCAACGGCTGGCACTCCATGACCGGCGGGGTGGTGGAGGTCGTCGCGGTGCCCGGCGACCACCTCACGCTGATGGAGGAGCCGCATGTGCGCGAGGTGGCCGGGATCGTGGCCGCGCTGGCCCGGGCGGGCACCTCCGACCCCGTTCCGCCGACCTCTGCTCCGCCGGGCTCTGCTCCGTCGAGCCCCGTTCCGCCAAGCCCTTCCGTATCCGAAGGAGAGTGACATGACACAGCACACGAGACGCCGCAAGGCTCTTGTCATCGGGGCGGGGATCGGTGGCCTCACGGCCGCCGTCACCCTGCGCCGCGTCGGCATCGAGGCCGTGGTGTACGAACGCGCACACGAGATACGACCGGCCGGGTTCGGCATCTCCGTGATGACCAACGCGCTGGCCGCGCTGCGTGCCCTGGACATCGACCTCGGCCTGGAGAAACGAGGCGGGATCCTGCTGCGCAGCGATCTCCTGGACAGCCGGGGCCGGCTGCTGCGGTCCCTGCCGTTCAAGGACGCCTGTGACCGGATCGGCGCCCCGAGCGTCGCCATGTACCGGGGCGACCTGCAGGCGGCGCTGCTCGACGCGCTCGGCGACTGCCCGATCGAGGTGGGCGCGACCGCCACGGAGTACGAGGTGACCGAGGACGGCGTCCGGGTCCGCTTCGAGGACGGGCGGGAGGACACCGGGGACATCCTCATCGGGGCCGACGGCATCAACTCGGCGATCCGCCGCCAGCGCACGGGTGCCGGAGCGCCCACCGACGGCGGCTTCATCTGCTGGCTGGCGGTGACCCCGTTCGAGCACCCGAAGTTCACCCAGGGTCTCAACGCCCACTACTGGGGTCTCGGCCGCCGCTTCGGCCTCCACGACGTGGGCCACGGCCGGGTCTACTGGTGGGGAACGGCCAACATGTCCGCGGAATCCGCCCGCAGCTGGAACGGGGACAAGGAACAGATCGTCCGGGCCTTCGCCGGCTGGGCCGACGAGGTGCGCGAGGCGATCCGGGTCACCCCCGCCGAGACCATCGTCGGCGTACCGGCCCAGGACCGTCCGTTCCTGGAGCAGTGGGGCGAGGGACCGGTGACCCTGCTGGGGGACGCGGCGCACCCGATGCTGACCAGCCTCGGCCAGGGCGGCAGCAGCGCGATGGAGGACGCCGTGGTGCTGGCCCAGTGCCTGAGCGCGCTCTCCGACCCGGTGGCCGCGCTGCGCGCCTACGAGGATCTGCGGCGGGAGCGGACCCGGGAAATGGTCGAGGTCTCCCGCCGGCTCGGCGCGGTGGAGCAACTGGACAAGCCCGTGCAGCGGGCGCTGCGCGACGCCTACCTCCGCTTCGCCCCCGTGTCGGTCCTCATGGCCCCCTTCGAGCGCGCCCTCACCCCGAAGCTGTTCACGATCGGAACACAGTGACGAGCCGGCCGGCCGCCCCCGACGCGAAGAGCGTGGTCCTGCGGTACCTCCAGGCACTGCGCGAGAAGGACCTGACCGTGCTGCTGGAGACGCTCTCCCCGGAGACGGTCTTCCACATCCCCGGCACCCACCCGGTGGCGGGGGCCTGGCACGGTCCGGCCGAAGTCATCGAGAGGTTCATGGTGCCCATGGGCGAGCGCTTCGCTCCCGACGCCGACTACTCGGTCGACGTCAAACACGTGATCGCGGAGGGGGACCAGGTCGCGGTCGAGTGCGTCTCGCACTCGACGACCAGGACCGGGGCACCGTACCTCATCCACATCAGCGCGCTCTTCACGGTGGCGGACGGGCGGATCACCGTCATGCGCGAGTTCTTCGACACCCAGTACTTCGCCCGCACCCTGTTCGGCACCGACTGACACCGCGCCGCGGCCCGCCACCCCACCCATGCACGGGCTCGCGTCCCGCGAGCCCTCGGCACAGCACCGGAGAAGGCCCGGGTGGGGCGGCGGGCGGCAGCGGGAGCGGTCCGCCCGCTACCGCAGCGCCGTCGGAGCGTCCACGCTCTGCAGGCAGGCGATCAGCGTACGGGCCTCGATGTTGAGGTAGTGGCTGTGCCGGATCAGCCCGACGAGTTCCGGGACCGGGATCCAGCGGTAGTCGGGGCCGGGATCGGCGTCGCGGAGGCCGGGGTCGGCGTCGACGACGAGATAGCGGTTGCGGGCGTGGTAGAAACGCCCGCCCTCCTCCGAGAGGACCGAGTCGAAGAGCACCCGCTCGGGCGGCGCCCCGGCCACCTGGTCGAGGAGCGGCGGCCGGGCGGCGGCCGGCAGATGGGTGTAGTTCTCGGGCGTGCACTGCACGGTGGGGGCGAGCTCCAGGACGTCGGTGTATCCCGGTTCCACGCGTGCGTGCACGAGCGCCTGCAGGGTGCCGTCGACGCGTCGGGTCAGGAAGGCCGACAGGCCGGTGCCGTGCGGCTCGATCATGGGCTGGGACCAGCTGCGGACCTCGCGGCCGCCGGCCTGGACGTCCACCGCGATGACGCTGAAGAATCCGCCGGTCTCGTGGGAGATGCGGTCCGCCGAACGCTGCCAGTGGAGCACCCTGTTCAGCGGGATGCGCGCGGCGCACGGGTCGTACCGGGTGCGGGCCTCGGTGATCCAGCTGAGCAGGTCGGTGCCGACGGGTACGGCGTGCGGGCCGGCGTCGCCCACACCGCATCCGTGGAACGGGAAGGGCAGACAGGCGAGGACACTGCGCGAGTCCATGTTGACCAGGTCCTCGACGACGAGCAGTTGATGCAGTTGGCTCAGGGTCAGCCAGTGGAACCCGTCCAGGACTTCGATGTCCTCGTCCACTTCGATGATGATGTTGCGGTTGCGCTTGCGGTAGAACCAGCAGCCCTGCTCGGACTGGCGCACGTCGGCGAGGATCCGGTACCGCCCGGGCCGCTGGAAGTACTCGACGTAGGGGACGGCCGCGCCCCGGTGGATCCGGGTGTAGTTGCTGCGGGTGGCCTGCACGGTCGGCGAGAGCTGCAGCCCGTTGCAGTTGCCGGGCTCCATCTTGGCCTGCATGAGGAAGTGCAGCACACCGTCGAACTCCTTGGCTATGACGCCGAGGATGCCGATCTCCGGCTGGTTGAGGATCGGCTGGGTCCACGTCTCGACCGCGCGGCCCGGCATGCTGACGTCCAGGCCTTCGACGCTGAAGAACCGACCGCTGTCGTGGACGAGGTTGCCCGAACCCGGCTCGAAGCCCCATCCGCGCATGGCCGCGAACGGGATGCGCTCGATCCTCGACGCATCGGCCCGGCGGCGCTCGTCGAGCCAGTCGTGGAAGCCGGACAGCGTGACCGTGGAGCTGTCGGCCGCGTGCGCGGAGCGCGCGACGCGGGTCGCGAGGGCATTCACCACGCCCACGCTTCGGGGCCGGGCCCGCCGTTGCCGACGGGCGGGAACAGGGTGTCGATCTCGGCCAGCAGCTCGTCCGTCAGCTTCAGGTCCAGGGCGTTCAGGGCGCTCTCGAGCTGACCGGTGCTGCGCGGGCCGATGACCGGGGCCGTGATCCCGGGCCGGGACATGACCCAGGCCAGGCCCACCTCGGCCGGGTCGGCGTCGATGCCGGCGCACAGCTTCTCGTACGCGGCGACGGCGTCGCGGTGCTTCTCCAGCGCCTCCATCGCCCGCCCCTGCGCGGTCTTGACGGCGGTGCCCTCCTCCAGCTTGCGCAGCGCGCCGCTCAGCAGCCCCCCGTGCAGGGGCGACCAGGCGAGGACGGCCACCCCGTACCGCTGGGCGGCCGGGATGAGTTCCAGCTCCACGTAGCGGGTGACCATGTTGTAGACGGACTGCTCGGACACGATGCCGAGGAAGTTGCGGCGCGCCGCGGCCTCCTGCGCCTCGGCGATGTGCCAGCCGGCGAAGTTGGACGAGCCCACGTACCGGACCTTGCCCTGCTGGGTGAGCATCTCCATCGCCTGCCAGACCTCCTCCCAGGGGGCGTGGCGGTCGATGTGGTGCATCTGGAAGAGGTCGATCCAGTCGGTCCGCAGCCGGCGCAACGAGGCTTCGCAGGAGGCGATGATGTGGCGGGCGGACAGGCCGCCGTCGTTGGGGCGGTCGCTCATCGGGTTGAACACCTTGGTGCCGAGCACGACCTGGTCGCGGCGGCCACCGCCCTGGGCGAACCACTCGCCGAGCAGTTCCTCCGTGAAGCCCTTGTGGACCTGCCAGCCGTACTGGTTGGCGGTGTCGAAGAAGTTGATCCCGCGGGCCAGGCCGCGGTCCATGATCTCGAAACTCTCGTCCCTGGTCGCCCGGACCCCCAGGTTCAGCGTGCCCAGGCAGAGCCGGCTCACCTGGAGGGCCGTGCGGCCGAGGTAGGTGTACTCCATCAGTGATTCCTTTACCGTTACTGGTTCTCTGAGGCTGCGGCCGTCCATTGATCAGCGATCGACTGTGCGTGCGGGGGAGACCCGGGCCGGCCTCCGCCTCGCGTGCGCTGCGGAGGCCGGCCCGGGTCCTGTCCCATCTCACTGCCGGCGGGTCACTGCCAGCGGAACAGCCTGGCCGCCAGCACGCTGCACAGGGTGCCGACGACCACGAGGACGACCAGGTGCAGGGTCTGCGGCCAGTGGCCTTCCCAGGAGTCCCGCAGGGCTTGCAGGGTGGCGCCGAGGGGGGTGTAGTCCCCGATGGTGGAGACGGTGTCGGGCAGTTGCTCCTTCGGGAGGAACACCCCTCCGAAGAACAGGCTGGGGAACAGCAACGACAGGCCGATCGAGGTCGCCGCGCGGCTTCCCGGCGCCACCGCGGCGACGACCAGGCCGACCGAGAACAGTGCCCAGGCGCCGAGGAAGAACGTCAGCAGGAAGGCGGGCACCTGTTCCGGCAGCGCCGTGTCGAGCGCGAGCCGTCCGACACCGAGGACCAGCAGCGCCCCCAGGACGGCGGTCGCCAGGTTGATGACGAGCTGGGCGAGCAGCAGGTTGACGGGGTGGACGGGGCTGGCCGCCATCCGGCGCAGAATGCCCTTCTCCCGGTAGGTCGCCAGGGTGGTGGGCAGCAGGTTCAGCGACAGCATGGTGAGGCACATCGAGATCGCCATGGCCGGGACGAACGCCGCCATCGCCGCCTTCTTGGCAGGGGTGTCGTCCGAGTTGCCGGTGATGATGTGGAAGATCTGCAGCAGCACGAGCGGCAGTGCGATGACGAAGAACACCGCGGTCGGATCGCGGAGGAAGAGCTTCGTCTCGACGAGGGTGAGCTGGGAGCGCCCGGTCATGCGTGTCCTCCTGGCGGCCGGCGGCCGCCCTTCGGTCGGGGTGGCTGCCGCAGGGGCCGGCAGCAGGTCGTCTTGGGGCCGGTGCGGCCCGGCGTCGGTCGGTCGTGGCACGGCGTCAGTGGCCCGGCGCCGAACCGGTGAGCTTCACGAAGGCGTCCTCCAGCGTCGGTTGTTCCAGACGCAGTTCGCCGGGGACGATCCCGTGCCGGGCGAGGGCCGAGACCACCGCGTACACCAGGTTCTCCGTGCCGGTCACCGTCACCCGGGAGTTGGTCCGGGTCACCGACGTGACCTCGGGCAGCGCGGTCAGCAGGGTGTCGTCCAGCGGGGCGGAGGGGGTGAAGCGCAGGCGCTGTTGGGTGTCGGCGGCGGAGATCAGGCCGGCCGGGGTGTCGAGGGCCACCAGCCGTCCTTCCCTGATGACCGCGATGCGGTCGCAGAGCCGCTCGGCCTCCTCCATGAAGTGGGTGACCAGCAGGACGGTGACGCCCTGGGCGCGGACCCGCTCGATCAGCTCCCAGGTGTCCCGCCGGGCCCGGGGGTCGAGTGCGGTCGTCAGCTCGTCGAACACCGCGATCCGTGGGTTGCCGACCAGCGCGAGGGCGATGGACAGCCGCTGCTTCTGGCCCCCGGACAGCTGCCCGAACCGGCTGTCGCGTTTCTGCTCCAGCCCCCAGTCGGTGATCAGGCTCCGCCAGTCGGCCGGGTCGCGGTAGAAGGTGCTGTACATCTGCAGCGCTTCCCAGACCTTGAGCCGGGGCGGCAGTTCGCTCTCCTGGAGCTGAATGCCGATGTGCTGCCGCAGCTGCTCCTTGTCCTGGTGCGGGTCGAGCCCCATGACGGAGACCTTGCCCCCGTCGTACCTGCGCAGGCCCTCGACGCATTCCACGGTCGTCGTCTTGCCCGCGCCGTTGGGGCCGAGAATGCCGAATATCTCGCCCTCTTCGACGACGAATGAGACGTCGTCCACGGCGACGTGGTCGCCGTAGGTTTTCCGGAGTTTCTGGACCTCGATCGCCGGCATGCCTACTCTTTCTTTCTCCACCGGTATTCCTTCGTCTGTGCCGCCGGAGGCGGGCATACCCGTGCCCGACCACCCGATGCGACCATCGGAGGCCTTCCGTCCGGTGAACGGCGCCGCTCCACCGGACGGCCGCGGGAAATCAACCGGCCGGTGGAGCTGCCATGGTGGCGCCGTGTCAGTTGCGGCGTAGTTCAGCGTAGCGCGCCGAACACACGCCGTAGTCCGGCAGTGCGCCGGCCTGCCGGGCCTCCCGCAGGGTGGGCGCGTCGCGGTCCCGGTCCGACACCAGGGGCGCGATGCCGTCCGGCCAGGGGAGGCCGAGCGCGGGGTCGAAGGGATCGATCTCGTGCTCCGCGGCCGGGTTGTACTCGGTCGAGCAGAGGTACGCGGCCACGGTGTCGTCCTCAAGGGCCATGAACGCGTGCCCGAGCCCCTCGGCGAGGTAGACCCCTTCGCGCTTCCCGGAGTCCAGCACGAGGGAGTCCCACTGCCCGAAGGTCGGTGAGCCCACCCGGATGTCCACCACCACGTCGAGCAGCGAGCCGCGGGTGCAGGTGACGAACTTGCCCTGCCCGGGCGGTACATCGGCGAAGTGGATCCCGCGGACCGTGCCGCGCCGGGACACGCTGTTGTGGTACTGCCCCAGCCGCAGCGGGTGCCCGACCGCCGCCACGAAGGAGGACTCGGTGTAGCTCGCGCAGAACGTCCCCCGCTCGTCGGGGTGGACCGCCGGCGTGAACGCGTAGGCTCCGTCGACGGCCAGCTTCCGTACGGTCATGAGCGGTGCTCGGCGGTCAGCTTCTCGAGTACCGGCACGAGTTCGGCGGGGCTCGGCGTCGCCAGGATCTCCGCCCGCAGCCGGTCGGCGGACTCCTGGAAGGACTTCTCGCCGAGCAGCCGCTCGATCCCCTCGCGCACGCCCTGGGCGGTGAGTTCGCCGGCGTGCGTGTAGATGCCCGCGCCCGAGGCCTCCAGGGCGGTCGCCTTCGACCACCAGTCCGCGAACCGGATCGGGGCCATGAACTGCGGCACGCCGTTGACGAGTGCGGTCGCCCAGGAGCCGAAGCCGCCGTGATGGAGGATCACGGAGCAGCTGGGGAGCAGCGTGTGCAGCGGTACGAAGTCCACCAGGCGGGCGTTGTCCGGCACCCGCTCCAGCCCGGCGGACACCTCCGCGGGCAGCGCCGCGATGAGCTCGATGTCGAGGTCGGCGACCGCGTCCAGGATCTCCTGGATGGGCACGAAGGAACCGCCCAGCGCCCCGAAGGAGATGCCGGAGGTCAGGCAGACCCGGGGCCGCTGGGGCTTCTCGCGGACCCAGGCGGGCTCCACCGAAGGACCGTTGAACGGCACCCAGCGCACCGGGACGCGCTTCACGTCCAGCGGCAGCTGGAGGCTGTCCGGGATCTGGTCGATGGTCCACTGGCCGGTGGTGACCTCTTCGGCGAAGTCGCAGCCGTAGCGGGCCAGCAGTTCGGTCAGCCAGGCGGCCAGGGGGTCCTCGCGCTTATCCGCCGGCTGCTGCTCCATCAGTTCGAGGAAGACCGAGCGCATCTTGGAGTAGATGTCGACCGCCCACAGCATGCGCGCGTGGGCGGCGCCGACCACGCGGGCCGCCACCGGTGCCGCGTAGGTGAGCGGGTCCCAGATGACCAGGTCCGGCTGCCAGTCCCGGGCGAGCGCCACCATGTCGTCGACCATGCAGTCGTTGTAGATCCGGTAGGCGAACTGGACGCTCATCCGGTACTTGGTGAGTACCTTCTCCCAGGTCTGCTGGTCCGCGTACGGCTGCGACCAGTCGGAGATCTCGTTCTCCAGCTGGTCGTGGTGCATGGCGAACATCTCGTGCAGGTTGTGGTCCGTACCGACGGACACCGCGGTGAGGCCGGTGCGGGCGATGGCCTCGGTGAGGGCGGGGTTGCTGGCGACCCTCACCTCGTGGCCGGCTGCGGCGCACGCCCACGCCAACGGGACCATGGTGTACAGGTGGGATTTCTCGGAGACGGTGGCGAATAGCACGCGCATGAGTGTTTCTTCTTTCCTAGGGTCCCGTTACGCGGGTTCAGCAAAGCTGAATCGAAGACTGGCGACAACCCCTACCGACCCCTTACGCGGCGGGAGTTGAGTTCAGCCGGAATTCAACTGACGGGGGCTTCACTACGGCGTGGAGCGGACCGTCGTGTCTCTCGCCTGCGCATTCATCCGCCGGCGACTCGCGAAGGCAGCACCGTGATCGTGTTACGGGCCCTGAGGAAATCCCACACCGTGTTGACGACAGCGGCCTTCTGGTCGCTGAGGTAGAAGTGGCCCCCGGGGAAGACCTGCAGCTCGAAAGTCCCGGAGGTGTGGTCGCCCCAGGCCGCCACCTCCTCGACGGCGACGCGGAGGTCGCCGTCGCCGCCGAGTCCCACGATGGGACAGTGCAGCGGGGGGCCGGGCACATAGCGGTAGGTCTCCGCGGCCTTGTAGTCGCTGCGGATCGCGGGCAGCGCGAAGCGCAGCAGCTCCAGGTCGCCCAGGATGCGGGAGTCGGTGCCGCTGAGCCGCTGCAGCTCCGCCACGATGCCGTTGTCGTCGAGCAGGTGGATCTCGTGGCTGCGGTGCTGGGACGGCGCGTTCCGGCCGGAGGCGAACAGGGCGGCCGGCACGATGCCGGACTCCTGCTCCAGCAGCCGCGCCACCTCGAAGGCCACGCTGGCGCCCATGCTGTGGCCGAAGAGCGCGATGGGCAGATCCGTCCATCGGGTGAGCACGGTGAAGATCTCCCGGGCCAGCCCCTGGACGCTCTCGACGGGTTGCTCGGAGCGTCGGTCCTGCCGTCCCGGGTACTGGACGGCCATCACCTCGATCCCCGAGGACATCTCCTCCGACATCGGGAAGAAGAAGCTCGCGGATCCTCCGGCGTGCGGGAAGCAGATCAGCCGCACCGTGGCGTCGGGCTGGGGGTGGAAGCGGCGCAGCCACAGGCTGTCGTCGTTGTTCGGCGGTGCCATGGTCGTAGGTGTCCCTTTCGGTCTCTACCGGCCGTGCCGGTACTGGTCGAATGCGAACCGCGTCCCGCGCGGAGGTGCGCCGGCGAGCGCGCTCACCGGGCGTCGTCCTGCGGCGGCAGGGCCGAGATCCAGGCCTCGACGGCGGCCGCGGTGGAGGCGACGTGGTCCTCCATCACGCTGAAGTGGTTGCCCCGGACGTCGACGACGTCATGGGGCAGGTCCCAGTAGGAGCGCCACTTCTCGGGGGCGGCCTGGGTGTTGCCGCCGGCCAGCGGCTCCTCGGCCCGGACGAGCAGGGTGGGCGCGTCGACGGGCCGCGGCTCCCACTCCTTGCAGATGTCGAGGTACCAGCCCATCGCCGTCAGCCGGTCGTCGTCCATCGCGACGAAGGTGCCTTCGCGTTCCGTCATGCCGTCCATCAGGGCCAGCCCGAACTGGTTGACGAAGTTGCTCTTGGGCACGTACGTGTCCACCAGGACGACACCGGCCGGCCGGATGCCCAGGTCTTCGAGCCGGCCTGCCGCGGCCTGGGCGAACCAGCCGCCCGCCGACGTTCCGAGCAGGACGAACGGGGCACCGTCCGCGGCCTCGGCGACGGCCGCCGCCTGGGCCTGGACGACGGCGTCCATGGTCGCCGGGAGGCTCTCGTCCCGGACGAATCCGGGCAGCGGAAGCGCCGACACGTCGCGCAGTCCCCTGAAGGACGACGCGAACCGCGCGTACTGGTGCAGTCCGGCCAGGGCGAGGCACGAGGGGAGGCAGAACACCTGGGTCGGTGCCTCGCCCCGGCCGAGCCTGATCGGCGTCGGCGGCTTGTCGAGGTCGGCGGAGGAGCTGAACTGCGGCCGCAGCGCGGCGACGGCCCGCAGCAGGTCGAACGCCTCTCCCCACTTGCCACGCTGAAAGGCCCCCATGTAGAGCGAGCTCAGCGTCGCCGAACCGCCCTCGGCGGCGGCCTGGGCGGCTGCCGGCGACTCCGGTGCGCGGCCCGTGGCGGCCGGCGCCTCGGCCAGCTCGCGGCGCAGCCGCTCCGCCAGGTCGGCCGGGGTGCGGTGGTCGAAGGCCAGGGTGGCGGGCAGTCGCAGCCCGGTGGCGGCGTTCAGGCGGTTCCGCAGCTCGACCGCGGTGAGCGAGTCGAAGCCGGAATCCATGAACTGGTGGTCCTCGGGCACCGACTGCGGCCCCGAGTGGCCCAGCACGGCGGCTACCTGGACCCGCACCAGGTCGATCAGCACGCCGAGCTGTTCGGCCTCCGGCATCGCCGCCAGGCGCCCGGCCAGGGACGGTCCGCCCGTGCCGCCGTCGCCGGACACGGCCGTGGCCACGGTCCGGCGGCCCGGGGTGCGCACCAGGCCGCGGAGCACGGCGGGAAGGGCGACGCCCGAAGTACCGGTCCGCAGCGCCGCGGTGTCGATCCGGATCGGCACCAGCAGCGGGTCCTCCAGGCCGAGCGCCGTCTCGAACAGCCGCAGGCCCTCCTCGGACGACAGCCCGCCCACACCGGCGCGGGCCGCACGGGCGATGTCGCCGGCGTCGAGCGTGGCGGTCATGGTGCTGAGTTCGTCCCAGGGCCCCCAGGCGAGCGAGGTGGCGGGCAGCCCCTGGCCGCGCCGGCTGTGCGCGAACGCGTCCAGGAAGGCGTTCGCCGCCGCGTAGTTGGCCTGGCCCGCACTGCCCAGCACCCCGGCCGCCGAGGAGTACACCACGAAGGCGGCGAGGTCCTGGTCGCGCGTCAGCTCGTGCAGGTTCAGCACGGCGTCCACCTTCGGCCGCAGCACCGTGTCCAGTCGCTCCGGCGTGAGCCCGTCGACCAGACTGTCGTCGACGATGCCCGCCGTGTGCACCACGGCGGTCAGCGGATGGTCCGCGGGGATCGCGGCGAGCACCGCGGCCAGCGCCTCGCGGTCGGCGGCGTCGCAGGCGGCGACGGTGACCTGGGCGCCGAGCCCGGTGAGTTCGGCCCGCAGAGCCTCGGCACCCTCGGCGGCCGGGCCGCGCCGACTGGTCAGCACCAGCCGGCGGACGCCCCGCTGCCGGACGAGGTGCCGGGCGAGCAGGCCGCCCAGAAGGCCCGTACCGGTGATCAGAACGGTGCCGTCGGCGTTCCAGGCCGGCGCGCCGGTCTGCGGAACGGACGTCACCCTGGCCAGCCTGGGCACCGTGAGTTCGCCGCCGCGCACCGCCAGCTGAGGTTCGCCGGACAGCAGCGCCGCGCCCAGGGCCCGGCCGGACGCCTCGTCCTCGTCGACGTCGACCAGGACGAAGCGGTCGGGATGCTCCGACTGCGCCGCGCGGACCAGGCCCCAGACCGCGGCGTTGGCCAGATCGGACACACCCTCACCGGGGGCGGTGGCGACTGCCCGCCGGGTGACGAACACCATCCGGGACGACGCGAACCGCTCGTCCGCGAGCCAGGACTGCACCAGGGACAGAGCACGGCGGGTGGCGGTCCGTACCGACTCGGCGCCGTCCGGTGCGGACGGGCACGGGACGAGCACCATCGCGGGGGCCGAACTGCCCGAGGCGACGGCACCGGTGAGCGCGACCAGGTCCGTGTAGGACTCCAGGAAGAACCCGAGGTCCTCCAGGACCTCCAGGTGCTTGAGGTCGTCCGGTCCGACCAGGGCCAGCCTGGTGGGCCCCGGCAACTGCGCCGGGGCCGGCACGGACGGCCAGTCGACCCGGAACAGCGCCTCGTGCCCGGTCGGCCGGGCGGCCCCGAGCTGCGCGGCCGACATCCTGCGCAGCACCAGCGCGTCGATGGCGGCGACCGGGCTGCCGGAGGAGTCCGCGACCGCCACGGACACCGCGTCGGTGCCCGCGACGCCGATCCGTACCCGCAGTTCCGTCGCTCCGGAGGCCCGCAGGGACACGCCCGTCCAGGAGAACGGCAGCCGGCCCTCCCCCTCGCCGCTGTCGATGAGCGAGCCGAGGGCGATGCCGTGCAGCGCGGCGTCGAGCAGGGCCGGGTGCAGTCCGTACGCACCGGCGGGCGCCTGCTGTTCCTCGGGCAGCCGCACCTCGGCGTACACGGCGTCGTCGGCCACCCACACGTGCCGCAGCCCCTGGAAGGCGGGGCCGTAGCCGAAGCCGGCCTCGGCGAAGCGCTCGTACAGATCGCCGACCTCGACGGGCTCCGCACCCGCCGGGGGCCACACACCCAGGTCGGGGCCGATGGCGGGTGCGGTGCCGTCATCGATGCCCAGGGCGCCGCTGGCGTGGCGGGTCCAGGGCTGGTCGGGGTTGGTGTTCTCGGGTCGGGAGTGGATGGTGATCGGGCGGGTGCCGTTGTTCTGGGGGGCTTCCGCGGTGATCTGGAGGACGACGCCGCCGTGTTCGGGGA
Source organism: Kitasatospora sp. NPDC088351 (assembly GCF_040685575.1). Taxonomy (NCBI): domain Bacteria; kingdom Bacillati; phylum Actinomycetota; class Actinomycetes; order Kitasatosporales; family Streptomycetaceae; genus Kitasatospora; species Kitasatospora sp. NPDC088351. The sequence goes on from NZ_JBFBIL010000029.1 coordinate 97,752, forward strand.
GTACCAGGGGTGCTTCCAGGGTGAGTTCTTCCACCCGGTCGCAGCCCACGCGGTCGGCGGCCTGGACGGCGAGTTCCAGGAACGCGGTGCCGGGGAAGAGGATCGCTCCGGAGACGGCGTGGTCCGCGAGCCATGGCTGTGACTGGACGGACAGTCGTCCGGTCAGGACGAGGCGGTCGCTGTCCACGAGGGGGAGGGCGGCGCCGAGCAGTGGGTGTCCGGCGGTTCCCAGGCCCGCCGAGGTCAGGTCGCCGGTGGCGGTCGGTGCGTCGAGCCAGTAGCGGTCGCGTTGGAAGGCGTAGGTGGGCAGGTCGACCCGGTGGGGGTTGTGTCCGGTGAAGTAGGCGTTCCAGTCGATGGTGAGGCCGAGGGTGTGCATGCGGGCCAGGGCGGTGACGGCGGTTTCCTCTT